>WRKX01000040.1 GCA_009777925.1 Betaproteobacteria bacterium
AATATTCAATACTTAATGGCCGGGTGAATATATATAGTGCTTTTCCTAAATAATCTTACTCTATCAACCTTCAGACATCCTATCCTGCAAGCGAGAAAGGGTAAAAATAATTACGAGAAGCACTATAATTGTACTAACAACAGTAAATTTATTCGCGGGAAGTACTATAAAAGCGTGGCGTGGCATTGCTACACGCTATACCAAAAAGACGGCTTCCTTTCTGGCAGCAGTGCATATCAGGTGTATCGCAATTTGGGCAAACATCTATTGAGTACACGCTATAGCGTTTCTTGATGCGGCAGCGCAGCAACGTATGGCGCAATTCCATATAAAGTTCTGCATACCTCGTACCACCATTTCTTACATTCTTTCTGGGCAATTGAGGCGGTCTAATTGAAAATCCTGGATAAAGATGCGCTTCGCCTTGTTACTCCGCCACACTGCTGCGATCCCTGTAAAAGCGTTGAGTAAATCCGGCAAAATCTCCGGCTTCTATGGCAGAGCGCATCTCCGCCATCAACATCTGATAATAAAAAAGGTTGTGAGTAGTATTCAGGATGGAAGAAAGTATTTCCTTTGCCCGAAAGAGATGATGCAGGTAAGCGCGGCTGAATCGCCGACAAACCGGGCAGGGACAGCTTTCATCCAAAGGACGCTCATCCATCCGGTGACAGGCGTTTTTGATGCGAATGTCGCCATAGCGGGTAAATAAATGGCCATTACGCGCGTTTCTGGTCGGCATGACGCAATCGAACATGTCAATGCCTTGTCCTACCGCCTCAACCAAATCTTCCGGGGTGCCGACCCCCATCAGATACCGGGGTTTTTCCGTCGGAAGAAAAGGCGCTATATGGGCAAGAATACGGCGCATGTCTTCCTTTGGTTCCCCTACGGAAAGACCGCCAATCGCCATGCCGTCAAAACCAATGTTCAAAAGCCCAGCCAGCGACTCATCCCTTAAAGTCTCAAACATGCCACCCTGTACGATGCCGAACAAGGCATTGGGGTTTTCTTCTCTTGCATGCGCCATTCTGGAACGTCTCGCCCAGTCAAGCGATAAACGCATGGAAGCAGCGGCAGTAGCAAAATCCGCCGGATAGGGCGTACATTCATCAAAAATCATTACGATGTCCGAATCCAGCGCGCCCTGGATTTCCATCGAAATTTCCGGCGTCATAAACAATTTTGCGCCATCAATGGGCGAAGAAAAATGCACCCCTTCTGGACTTATTTTCCGCATCGCGCCCAGGGAAAATACCTGAAAACCACCGGAATCAGTCAGAATCGGCGCATCCCAGCCCATGAAGCGATGCAACCCGCCAAAATGGCGAATCACATCTAAACCAGGTCGCAACCAGAGATGAAAGGTATTCCCCAGACAGATCTGCGCGCCGGTTTCCATCAATGCTGCTGAAGTCATGGCCTTGACCGACCCATAAGTGCCTACCGGCATGAAAGCCGGTGTTTCCACCCGACCATGCGCCAGAGTCAACACCCCACGTCTGGCAAGTCCATCGCATTTTTTCAGTTCAAACTGCATACCTGCACGACACTATAAACAAAAAGGGCGGGATTTTCCCGCCCTTTTCAAGTAACTAGTCAAATCAATTGGAAACCGTCAGGGTTTCGCTCACGATCTTGGGTGTAATGAAAACCAGCAATTCGCGCTTGTCGATCTGTTTACCAGAGTTCTTGAACAGGTTGCCAAGCACCGGAATATCTCCTAACAGTGGTACTTTTTCCACCTTGTTGCTGCTGGCCATCTCGTAAATCCCGCCGATCACGATTGTGCCTCCGTTCTCCACCAAGGCGGTAGTTTCCACCTTCTTGGTGTTGATTGAGACGCCGCCCGGCACATCAGCGCCCTTGGAGTCCTGATTCACATTGATTTTCATGGACACCCGCCCATCCGGGGTAATGCGTGGGGTCACCCGCAATGACATCACCGCCTTCTTGAATTGCACTGAAGTCGCGCCGGAACTGCTGGCTTCCTGATAGGGAATTTCCACCCCCTGCTCAATCAAGGCCTCTTCCTGATCTGTGGTCAGGATACGCGGCGAGGAAATGACTTTGCCCTTGTTATCAGATTCAAGAGCGGAAATTTCCAGATTCAGCATCCGGGTACCCGCAGAGTTTGAGACCAGGAGGGAAAAAAGCGATGGATCCGACATTGTCTGCCCGGAAATCGGCCCTGAGAGTCCGCCAGCAGGAAGGTTTACCTGATTCATACCAGGAAACGTTGCTGTTTCAGGAATTCCACCATATGGATTTGTTCTCTGAGAGGCAATGCTTAGAGTCGAAGCAGACGTACTCATCAACCGAGATGCCTCGCTGATCTGAAAATCACTGGGATTGTCAGGCGCGTCACCTACCATGCCATTCGCAACCCAATTATTGTACGCTTGCCTATTAGCCAGCAATTGCCCATAACCGGATCGCGCATCATTATAGTTATTGAGTGCTGCCTCATAGTTCTGGCCGCTGAAATTCCTGAGAGTATCTATATTGTTCCCAGCCATGCCATACCAGCCACGCCCTGGAATCAACTTGGAATGGAAAACCCCCAGCCGCATCCCCAGACTCTTGGCGAACCATTCCGTCGCCTCCACAATCCGCGCCTCGATCATCACCTGGCGCTTGGGTATGTCCGTCAAGGCAATGATCCGACGCAACTCCTCCAGGCGACTCGGAATATCCTGCACAAATAGCATATTGGAACGAGGGTCAGTCATGACGTTGCCGCGCTTGGAAAGAACGCGCTGATCCTTGTCGACCAGCATCGCGGTAAACGCCTTGACATCGTGATAATTCAACTGGAAAGTCTCGGTCACGAGCGGCTCCAGATCCTCTTTGGTCTGCATGGACTCGTATATGAGTTTCTCACGCGTATCAATTTCGTCGCGCGGGGCAATCAGGATAACATTGCCGTTCTTCCGCATGTCCAGGCCTTTTTGCTGGAAGATGATGTCAATGACTTGATCCGCCGGCACGTCCTTCAATACCAAGGTGGTCGTACCGGTTACCGTCTCGCTGATGACCGCATTAAGATCCAGTTCTTCCGCCATCAAACGCAGCAGCGCCCGCACATCGCCATTCTGATAATTGATGCTGATCCGCGGCCCCTGATAACCGATCTTGCTGCTCTGCACCAGCTTGTTGGGGTCTTCGATAATGGCCTTGACCTCGACTACAAACTGATTGTCCGCCTGGTAGGCATTGTGTTCCCACAAACCCTTGGGCGTAATGGTCATTTGTACATTGGCGCCTTTGCTTTCGGTCACAACCTGGGTTACCGGGGTGCCAAAATCGGTCACGTCCATTTTGCGACGCAGATTCTCAGGCAAGGAAGTTCTCAGAAAATCCACCACCAGGGATCTGCCCTGTTGCCGGATGTTGATCCCCGTACCAGCATCAGAAAGCTCCACCAGAATACGAGCTTCACCCTCTTGCCCGCGCCGGAAAGTGACATCATGAATGGCGTGCGCGCCCGCTATAGTCTCCGTCACGAATGGGGAAGATTTCCCCGATGCGGCAATCCCGGGAAGAGGCGTCAAGGTGACCAGCAACGAATTCCCTTCCTGACGCACCTCATGCCGCATGGCGCGCACCAGATTGAGCAACACCCGCGTACGCCCACCCACCGTGATGACGTTGAAACTGGTCAGGTCTCCTTCTTTCACCTCACGCTGAGTCTGCCCAAGCGCATTCTCCACATCAGTAAAGTCCATCGCAATTCGAGGCGGATTGGCAACCGAAAAAATCGCGGGCAGATTTGCTGTCGGCGAGCGCAGATCAATCTTGAAGAAAATAGCATTGCCATGCGGCGCGACCTCAATGGCGGTTATGGCATTCTTCTCTCCCGACACCGCCTGCGCGCTCTCCGACGCACTTTTTGCCGAATCATCTATCTGGGCGAACGCCGACAACGGCGCGGCAATCAGCAAGGCTGCCGCGCAGAAGGCCAACAGCCCCGTGTTTATCTTGATCGCATTCATTTGCTTTCCTCCTTGGTCTGCAAGTATAGGGTATTCATTCGGTCTGTCACGGAGTTATCAGCTGGATCTTCCACAATTTCTCTCAGAGAGATTTCATTGTCTTTGATCTCAGTAATCACTCCAAAATCAAGACCGAGGTAATCTCCCACCCTGACCTGTTGGGTAAGATTATCCACACCGATGACAGCAAGTTGCTCCCTCTTGATGTTCATGATGCCAATCAACGTCATGGATTCCAGCGGATATTTCTCAAGAATACTGTTGCGCTCCTCGCGTTTCTCCATCTCTACACGCAAAGTCTCTGCGGCTCCACTAGGCACATTGCCAGGATCAAACCGGCTGGTATCGAAAGGGTCCAGTCGCCCCAACATATCAAAAGCAACTGGCCAATACTCGCGGGCCTTAGGAATTGGCTCAATGAAAGGACTGATATTGTTGCTTTCCTCATCCATCCATTCCTTAACATCACTGATCGAATTGCCGCCACAGGCTGAGAGCAACAAGACTATCGGAAAAATCTGCCAACATTTGTTCATTTCTTGCCCCCTTGAAGTTCATCCGCCTCCAGATAACGGAAGGTCTTAAGTTTCACGTTCATGGCCAATTGTACCGATGACGGCGCCTTGGCAAGGTCAATATCGTTCAGGGTCACGATACGTGGCAAGCGGGCAATATCCGCCGCGAATGTGCCAAGATCAGTATAGCTGCCGACAACTTTGACACTGATCGGCAATTCCGCATAAAACTCTTTGACCTGCTCGGCATCGGGTTTGAATAAATCAAATTGCAACCCGCGCCCCAGACCCGCCTGATTGACTTCTACCAGCAATGTTTCAATTTCAGAACGGTTGGGTAATTGTTTCAAAAGAACGCCAAAGGAGCGCTCAATATCAGCCTTCTGTTGCTGGTACAGCTCAAGACTGGCTGCAGCTTTCTTGCTCTCCAGCCATTTGTCCCTTAACTCCTTTTCTTTGGCAACAGCTTGCTCCATGTTATTCCATTGCTCATTCCAAACGAAAAGCCAACCCAAAATCATCACGACAATCAAGATAACGGACAACATAAAATAACGTGGTATCGGTAACCAGGTGCCAGGGTCACTATTTTTTAGGCACGCGAAACTGTCCAAATGCTGTTGCAAGCCCATTTTTTTTGCTTGACTGCTCATTGTCCGGCCTCCTCAGTGTTATCCGTTTTATAGCCCGGATTCTCCTGGGCTGTCCCATCATCTGCGGCAGCCGCTGCAGATGATGCGGCTTCAGGGTTGTCTTCCATGGAAAATTTAAGAGAGAAAACGAAGAATTTGCGCCCGCCTCTCAAATCACTTTTGATTTCGTTCAATATCGGATTCCCTATCCAGGGAGAAGAACTGATATTCCGCATCAATTCAGAAACCCGCGCTTGCGATTGAGTCACGCCACTCACTGTAATATCTCGCCCCTGCTGCTTCAGAGAAGTCAGGTAGATGCTTTCCGGTATCTTGTCCACCAGTTCATTGAACAAATGGACGGTGTGACTCCGGTCTTTTTGCAGAGTCTCAATTGCAGTTTTACGCCCTAACAGCTTTTCACTATCCGCGCGGATCTTTCTGATTTCTTCCAGCGCCTTCTCGGTAGCGCTAATCTCAGTTTCCAGATACTGGTTGGTAGTCTGCTGGTTTTCCAGAGCAAGAGAGTTAAGCAAATAGCCCACGACAACAATAGCCACGCCCACCGCAAAAGATATGCCCGCAGAAATGAAGAATTGCCTTTTCCGTTCCTGCGACTGCGCTTCCCGATAGGGTAGAAGATTGACGCACACCTTGCTTGCTGGCGCATTTTCATCAAAACGGCGTAACGCCAGACCGCAAGCCACCAGGAGAGCAGGCGCTTCACCCTGCAGTTGATTGGCGCGAATCTTGTCGGAAATCACCATGCCCGCGAAGGGGTTGGCAATGATGGTTTCCACCTGGGTGCGCCCGGCTACCATTTCCGCAATTCCGGGGATTGCGGCACAACCACCCGCAAGCACAATACGGTCGACGCTGGAATATTGCGTGGTGGTAAAGAAGAACTGCAAGGAACGCGCTACTTCCAACACAAAATTTTCGGTAAATTGCGGCAACAGATCGGTCGAATAGTCTTCCGGCAGGGTTCCCGCGCGTTTACTCGTCTCTGCCTCCGCATACCCCATTCCGAAGCGGCGGGCAACATCCTGAGTCAATTGGTTGCCGCCGAAAGCCTGTTCGCGGGAATAGATCGGGGTGTTATTTTTCAGCACTGAAAAACGCAGGGCGTTCACGCCGACATCCACCACCGCCACAACCGACGAGGCGCTGACGCCGCGCAACTGACTCGTAATCATCTCCGAAGCGGCAAGGAAGGCGTAGGAATCAACATCCACCACCGCCGGACGCAAACCAGCAGCCTCAACGACCGCAACCCGGTCTTCCACCCGATCCCGCCTGGTGGCGACGATCAATACATTTTCTTCATCCGCGCTGCCGGAAGCAGGCCCCAGAACACGATAATCCAGACTGACTTCGTCAATGGCGAACGGGATGTTCTGACCGGCCTCGGATTCCACCAGACCTCCCAGCTCATCCTCGCGCAATCCGGCAGGAACCGTGATTTTCTTGGAAATGATGGAAGTCGTCGGCAGCGCCACCGCAACATTCCTGATGGAGCTGCCCATCCGCTTCCAGGCCGCGCGGATAGCGTTCTGCACGGCATCAGGGTCGGCGATGTTGCCATCCACTACCGCGTCTCTGGGCAGCACTTCGATCGCGTAGCGTTCCACACGATAGTCATTGCGCCCTGAAGCAGACAATTCGACCAGCTTGACGGCAGACGAACTGATGTCCAACCCCAGCAAGGGGCGACTCTTTTGATTGAGAGAAAGATTCACAGCCACTGTTGCCTCCAAAATCCGTTAGAAACAGTCAGTTACGTCAATAACCAATAATTTACATTAAATCCTATCCGTAACTAACAGCCATGTAAATAAATTTTTACCCTTTATGCAGAAAAAATCAAAAAAACAACAAAATATTCACGCTATTCCATACTCAACCCCTGTTACCAGGTTTCTTTTCCCGCAAAAATTCGCGCGCGCTTGCGAGCGCTGCCCACAGCAGCGTCGCGCCCAGGAAAATCATGCCGCAAGCCGGAATTGCCATGAGCGCGACCGGCCATGAAATATCGCGGTTGAGCAACGCCTCTCCAGGATCGCGGGGATTAACCCACGCTCGCGCGTTTTTGGCGTACAGCAGCTCGGCATACGCCTCTTCAAGCGCCGCTGAATCGGCAAGCCAACGGTAAGAGCCGTAGCGTTCAGAATAATATGTCCGGCCTGCAAAGTGATAATGATAGCGCACTTCCAGTTGTCTCCCCTCCAACCCGGCAACCAGTTGAACTGTTTCTATCCTGGCTGAAACCAGCGGCCAGTCTTTGCTGCGCCATACATCAACCAGAGGGCCAAAAGCCAGCCGCCAGGCGAAAAGCAATCCGCCCGCGAACAAAATGATCGCCAGAAGCAACAGCCCCACACGCGCCACGACGCGATTCCGGCGGGTAGACATGTCAGCAAATCTCATTCGCTAAGTATAGCGGCGCGAAAGCGTATGTTGTCGGCAATTTTTATCCTGTGCGTCCGCAAGAAAAAAGACCTGACACTCCGATACGCCTGTGACTTGGGTATAATCCTGCTCCTTCCATGCTTTTCTATATCCCGCAATGATTCGGCGTCTCTTTCCCTTCTTCTCTCTCTGTCTGATCATCCTGTCGCTCCCGGCACAGGCGCAATCCTTCCTCCCGGCTCCGCCTGCGCTGGCGGCAACATCCTGGGTTCTGGCGGAATTTCCCTCCGGGCAAATCCTGACTGCTGAAAAACCGGACGAACAACGCGCCCCGGCCTCGCTCACCAAGTTGATGACGGCTTACCTGACCTTCTCCACCCTGCGCCAGAATACGCTGAAACTGGATAGTCTTATCACAGTTTCTGAAAAAGCCTGGCGAAGCGGCGGCTCAAAAATGTTTATCAAGGTGGGTGATTCCGTGTCGGTCGGGGATTTACTCATGGGCATGATCGTACAATCCGGAAACGACGCCTCCATAGCGCTTGCCGAGGCCATTGCGGGCAGCGAAGAAAATTTCGCGCAATTGATGAACCGCGAAGCGGCGCGTCTCGGCATGAAAAACACCCATTTCGTGAATGCCACGGGCCTGCCCGATCCGGCGCATGTTTCCACGGCGGGTGACATGGCTCTGCTCGCCATTGCCCTGATCCGTGATTTCCCGGAAGAATACGCGCGCTATTATTCGCAGAAAGAATATCGCTACAACAACATCAGCCAGCCCAACCGCAATCGCCTGTTATGGGTGGAGCAAAGCGGCGTGGATGGCATGAAAACCGGCTTTACCGCAACCGCCGGCTACTGCCTGATTTCCTCCGCCAAACGCGGGGATCGGCGGCTGGTCTCCGTGCTTCTGGGCGCTGATTCCGACCGGACGAGGGCGAGCGAATCCCTGACCCTCCTCAATTGGGGTTATCAATTCTTTGAAGCGATCCGTCTCTATTCAGGCGGACAGGCTGTTTCCTCTTTTCGGGTCTGGAAAGGGGATAAAAGCGCCATCAAGGTCGGCTTCCCGCACGATTTCGTCATTGCCGTGCCAAAACCGGAAGCCAGCAAACTGGAGGCGAAGCTGACTTCCCTGCAACCGCTCATAGCGCCCGTGAAAAAAGGACAGGCTGTCGGCACCCTTAGCCTTTCCATTGCCGGACAGCCTTATGGCGAATTTCCGGTACAGGCTCTGGAAGACATTGCGCCGGGCGGCTGGTTCTCCCGCCTCTTTGATAGTTTCAGGCTCTGGTTTTCCTAAGCTGCGATTCGTCGCGCATGACGCACGCCAATTCCTCGTCTGATTCCCTCATCCCGTTTCCTTCGCCCTTCCCGCTCAAGATCATGGGAAGGAGCAATAGAAACCTGGAAGCGGTTGTGCTGGACATCGTTCGTCGCCACGATCCCGGTTTTGCAGAAGATTATATGGAAAAACGCAACAGTTCCGGCGGCAATTATCTCAGTCTCACCTGCACCGTTACCGCAACCTCCAAAGAGATGCTGGACGCTCTCTACCGGGATTTGACCGCGCATCCCGCGATTCGTTTCGTGTTATAGCCTGCCGGGTTCTATTGAACCGGCAATTAAGGTTTGACTTTTCGAGGCACGCCCCATATGGGCCGAAATGGCAAATATGATGCAACCCTTAATTGCCGGGTGAATAATAGTAACTCCCCAAAATGCCAAAACGCGAAGACAAGCCGCAGGCAGTACGAGTAGTACGGCAAGACGAAGTCGACAAAGTATTGGTATTTTGGGGAATTACTATATCTCTACCCAGACAGGCGCGTGGTCGGAAGGGCGCTCATAGCCGCGTAACTCGCGCCTAATGCCGGAAGCCATCGCGCTTGATACCAACTGGTCGGAAAGCAGGATATGGTCTATGCGAAGCCCCAGGTTTTTTTGAAAGCTCCACTGCCGGTAATCCCACCAGGAAAAACTTTTCTCCGCCTGCGGGAAAAGGCGGAAGCTATCCGCCAGACCTAATGAGAGCAAGCCTCTAAATGCCTGCCGTTCCGCTTCCGAGCAGAGAATGCCGCCCGCCCAACGCTCCGGATCATGAACATCGCAATCCTCCGGCGCAATGTTGAAATCGCCGCACAGCGCCAGTTGCGGAAAGCGGCACAATTCATCGTCCAGGTATTCATACAGCGCCTTCATCCAGGCGAGCTTGTAGAAGTATTTTTCGCTCTCAACGGCTTCGCCATTGGGAAAATAGGCGGAAATAACTCGTATGCCGTCAATCGTCGTGGCAAGCAATCGCTGTTGAGCGTCAGGAAAAAACGGGTTGCCTTTCAGCGTATCCCTGGCCTCACCAAGCTCGTTTCTGAAGATGATGGCAACGCCGTTGTAGGTTTTCTGCCCGGCAAAAACGCTTCTGAAACCCGCGTCTGCCAATGCGGCAACCGGAAAATTATGGTCTTCCAGCTTGGTTTCCTGTAGGCAAACGACATCGGGCGCATCCTCACTCGCCAACCAGCGCAAAAGGTGCGGCAAGCGCACCTTGAGACTGTTGACATTCCAGGCCGCCAGTTTCATGAGCCTACTGCTTAACGAGCCGGATCGGATTGTTAGCCATGATTTTGCCGCACCGACGCAATGGTCTTCAGGATTAGCTCAAGGACTTGCGAAGTATCTGCTCCCGTAGCTGCGAGATTCAAAATGAGCGCTGGATAACCCAGCATTTTGTTTCCATAAGTCATCGCCCGCTTAACCGGTGACATTCGTTCCAACCAGCGTTTGTGGTTGCGCGTTTCCAGACAGATAAAGCTCTGTCCGTAAGCTGATCTCAAGTACGCCCCTGTAATTTCTGACCAAGGAATCAGGCCAACGCCAAGCGTCCGATCCAGAATGCCTTGGTCGTCTATTACCAAGCGAGGTTGTGAATCAACTAACTGCCACGCATAAAACAGAGCGCATGCACCAAAGAAAGCAATACCCATCCAACCCTTCCAAACTATGTCGGCCTCTCCGTCTCTCACCATCAATATTCCTATCGCAACGAAGCCGAAACAACCGATAAGCGCCAGAGCGCATCGAATTCGTGATGATCTGATGATGGTTGGAGTCATAGGCTCCTCAAGAAATTCCAGGCTGCCAGTTTCACGAACCCTCGCCGCTCTTTTCTTCTGCCTGTTTTTTATCTTTGGGATAGCCCGCCAGATCAAGGATGCGATTAAACTCTTCGGCATTAAAGCCGCGCACGCTTTGCCGCCCCACATAAAGCGTGGGGATTGTGGTGTCGCCGGTCAGGTTCTTCATGGCCTTCACCTCGTCTTCCGTCTGAATCACGTTCTCGCGGAAGGGTATGCCACGCTTGCTGAGCAGCGCGCGCGCCTCGTTGCTGAATTCACTATCCGGCGCGGAGTAGAGCAGGACAGGAAACTTGCGCGCCGCTTCCTGCATTTCGAAGGAAAGTTTTGAGTCTTCCTTTTTTTCTTCCGCCGGGCGAGAGCTTCCGGAGCGAACCACCCCTTTCACCGTACCCGGCGGTGGTTTATCAGAATAAACGGTTTTACCCGTCGCCGGGTCGACCCAACGATAAACTTCGGCGCTCGCGCCGGAAGCGAGCACACACATAGCAAGACAGGCAAACAACCCTGAAATAATCTTTTTCATAATTAATCTCCTGAACAGAACTTCTCAAAAAAATTTCTTAATTTTAACATTTTGCATACCGCTGTGGCGCAATAATGCCTCTGGCGAAGGCGGCCTGCCGCGAAAGGCGAGGAAAGATTCCAATGCGGGGCGACTGCCGCCCACCGCCAGAATCTCGGCCAGAAAACGCGCACCAATTGCGGCATCCAGCGGGTCGCCCGCCTCCTCAAAGGCAGCATAGGCGTCGGCAGAAAGAACTTCCGCCCATTTATAGCTATAGTAACCCGCCGCGTAGCCGCCGCCAAATATATGGGAAAAACTGTTGGGAAAGCGATGCCATTCCGGCAGGGGGAAAACTGCCACTTCTTTACGCGCAGCTTGCCAGAGTAGGAGCGGATCATCCCTGCCGGGCATGAAATCGACGTGCAGCAGCATATCGAACAGGGCAAACTCAAGCTGACGCGCCGTCGCCATGCCGCTCTGGAAATTCCGCGCTTGCAGCATCCTGTCGAACAATTCGCGGGGCAGGGGTTCGCCCGTTTCGACATGCGCGCTCATTTCCCGCGCGACTTCCCATTCCCAGCAGAAATTTTCCATGAACTGGGAAGGTAATTCCACCGCGTCCCATTCCACCCCGTCAATCCCGGAAACGCCCGATGTTTCCACCTGGGTCAGCAGGTGATGAAAACCATGTCCCGCCTCGTGAAACAGGGTTTCAACCTCGGCATGGGTAAAGGTCGCCTGCCTGCCGCCCAGCGGGCGGGAAAGATTGCAGACCAGATAGGCAACCGGTGTCTGCAAGCCTTTTTCCGTCCGGCTGCGACTGACGGCAGAATCCATCCACGCCCCGCCGCGTTTGTTCCCGCGCGCATACAGGTCTACGTAGAAATGTCCCAACAATTCGCCTGTACACGCCCTGATCCGGTAAAAACGCACGCTTTCTTCCCAGACCGGAGCGCTATCCTCTTCGATCTTTATGGCGAACAGTCGCTCAACTACCCTGAACAACCCCGCCATTACCTTTTCTTCGCTGAAATAGCAACGCGCCTCCTGTTCGGAAAATGCATAACGCGCCGCTTTCAGCTTCTCCGAGGCAAAAGGAATATCCCAGGGTTGCAGATCGGGGATAAATAGTTCGTTGGCGGCAAAAGCCCGCAACGTCCGCATATCCTGTTCGGCAAAAGGTCTTACACGCACGCTCATATCACGCAAAAACGCGAACACTTCTTCTACCGAAGTCGCCATTTTGTCGACCAGAGAGACTTCGGCATAATTCCGGTAGCCCAAAAGCTCTGCTTCTTCCTGGCGTAAAAGCAACATTTTTTCGAGCAGGGGCGCGTTATTCCATGCCGGGAGGCTGCCAGAATCGGCAAACTCCGCAGCGCGGGTCGCGTAAGCCCGGTACATGCGCTCGCGCAACTCACGCTTTTCCGCATACTGCATGAAAGGGAGATAAGAAGGCGCCTGCAGGCTGAATTGCCAGCCTTCTTTCCCCGCCACGCTCGCCGCCTCAAGGGCGGCAGCCACGACATCCGGCGGCAGTCCGGCAAGATCGGCGGCATCTGTCACCTCAAGGCTGAACGCATTGGTAGCGTCGAGCAGATTCTCCGCAAACTTTGCCGCCAGCCCGGAAAGTTCTTCTCGAATCGCCATGAAACGCGGTTTGTCCGCCGCCGCCAATTCCGCGCCGGAAAGGCGGAAATTGCGAATTTCGTTCGTTACAAACCGCTGTTCTTCCGGCTTCAATACCGGGAAATCCGCGCTGTCTGCAATCGTTTTGTACTTTTCAAATAACGCCTGATTTTGCCCTACCTCGCTATAGAAGCGGGAAACCTCCGGCAGGAGCGCGTTATAAGCGGCCCGCCAGGGCGCTTCATCCTGGACCGAGTGCAGGTGACCGACCACGCCCCAGGCCCAGGCAAGGCGATCGAGGCCAAAGGTCAGCGGCGCGGCAAAATTTCCCCAGGTAGCGGGGGTTGCGGGCATGGCCAGGCGCTCAAGCAAGGCGCGGCTTTCAAGAAGCAGGGCGGAAATCGCGGGTTCGGCATGTTCAGCCCGGATGCGGGAAAAATCAGGCAGGCCGCCGCATTGCAGGAGCGGATTGTCTGGTTGAAAAACCAGATCAGGTAAATCTGCGCAAGACATGAAAACAGAATACAAAAAACAGAAAAGGGTCGTTATAATAGCCCGCTATTTTGGATGTTCGGGAGGTTGTGTGTTTGATCTTTTCAAGATTGTGCAGGATGCGGGCTGGCCGATCTGGCCGCTTCTGTTCGCGTCCGTCATCGCTCTGGCGATTATCATGGAGCGTTCCTGGAAATTGCGTTCCCACCTCATCATCCCAAGCGGCCTGCTGCAAAAGGTATTGGGCGAAGTAAAAGGCGACAGCGCCGAGGAAAACATGGTCGCGCAACTGGAGCGGCATTCCCCGCTTGGGCAGGTACTCGCGGCAGGGCTGAAAAACCGTTACGCTTCCCGTGAAGTGATGAAAGAGACCATCGAGGAAGCCGGGCGGGTAGTGACCCATCAACTCGAACACTACCTGACCACACTGGGGACTATCGCCTCCATCGCGCCGTTGATGGGACTCTTCGGAACCGTCGTCGGGATGATCGCAATGTTCGCTTCCCAGGTGCCGGGCAGCGCCGACCCGCAGATGCTCGCGCACGGCATTTCCATCGCCCTCTATAACACCGGCTTTGGCATTCTGATCGCCATTCCCAGCATGATTTTCTGGCGGCATTTCCGGGCGAAGATTGACGGCTTTGTCGTGGAGATGGAACAGCAGGCCATTCAGTTGGTGGAAGTGTTGCAGGGCGAGCGCGCCTAATAAAAGCCATTCGGGAGCTAAATCTTATGAATTTCGGTCGCAGATATGGGCGTGAAGAGCCGGAAATCAATCTGATTCCCCTGATTGACGTGCTTTTGGTCGTCATTATCTTTCTCATGCTGACTACCACTTACGCGCGCTTTGCCAATCTGGAGATCAATCTTCCGTCTGCTGAAACTGCGGAACAAAGCGAAGATCAAAACAACATCGAAGTGGATGTAACGGCTGACGGGCAGATCACGGTGGCGGGCACGCCGCTGAAAACTGCGGAACCGCGTTTCATCAGCGAGGCGCTGGCAAACGCGGCAGGAGGCCGGGCTGATCTCCTGATCGTCATCAATGCCGACGCCAAAGCGGCCTACCAAAGTGTCGTTGATGTCATGCAGGCCGCACAAATGGCGGGTTATCCGCGTATTTCCTTTACCACCCAAAACCTGCCCGCGCCGTAAAACGCGCCGCTTGCCTGATGCGCCGCTTCCTGGCCTGGCTGAATAATCGCTGGTACACGCCTCGCTTGTCTCCGGCGCTTCTGTGGCTTATGCCTTTTGCCGCCATTTTTGCGGCGATAGTCTTTCTGCGTAGGCTCTGCTACGAAATCGGACTGCTGCGAATAAAACGCCTGCCGGTGCCGGTCATTGTCATCGGCAATCTTACTGTCGGCGGCATGGGCAAAACGCCGCTTGTCCTCGCGCTGGCCGAAGCCCTGCGTGATAAAGGCTGGCATCCGGGCATCATCAGCCGGGGCTATGGCGGCAGGCACACCCGGAATTCTTCTCTGCCCTGTCCCGTATTGCCGGACTCCGACCCTCTGGCAACGGGCGATGAACCGCTGCTGCTTGCCCGGCGCAGTGGGCTGCCGGTGTGGATCGGGCGTTGCCGCGCATCTGTCGGGGCGGCGTTGCTTGCCGCGCACCCGGAAACCGACTGCCTGTTATGCGACGACGGTTTGCAGCATTACCGACTGGCGCGGGATCTGGAAATCGTGGTCTTTGATGCGCGCGGCCTAGGCAACGGCTGGCTGCTGCCTATGGGGCCGTTGCGGGAACCACCCTCGCGCCTGCTTTGCGCTGATTTGCTCGTAACCCACGGTTCGCCTGAACTACCGGAAGCATCGCGCGCAAAACCCTGCTTTGCCATGCGCCTGGAGCCGGGCGATTGCTACCGCCTCGCCGTCCCAGCGGAACGTTGCTCCGCAGCGGATTTTCGCGGTCGTCCGCTCCATGCCGTCGCGGGGATCGGTAATCCAGGGCGTTTTTTCGCCACACTGGATGATCTCGGTCTTGCCTATACACCGCATTCTTTCCCCGATCATCATCCCTATTCTTTGGCAGACTTTGCCTTTTTGTCCGATAAGAGCATCATGATGACCGAAAAAGATGGCGTAAAATGCTCTGGTTTGAATCTCCCTGACGCTTGGGCGCTTCCGGTCACGGCGCGTATTTCCCCTGAATTTGTTGCGCTTGTTGTCGCCCGAATTATACAAAAACACCCCTGAAGATTCCTTGAAGGAAAGCCGCATGGACGCAAAACTCCTTGATATTCTCGTCTGTCCCCTTTGTAAAGGCGAACTCCAGCACAATCAGGCCGCGCAGGAATTGATCTGCAAGCCCTGCAAGCTGGCCTTCCCTATCAAGGACGGAATTCCGGTCATGCTGGAAGACGAAGCGCGTTCCCTGAGTGAAGAAGAAGCCAGATAACCCTTATGCGGGCAATTCCTTTTAAGGTAGTTATCCCCGCGCGCTATGCTTCCTCGCGCCTGCCCGGCAAGCCGTTGCTTGACCTTGGCGGCAGGCCGATGGTCATTCGCGTCGCCGAGAACGCGCGACAATCCGGCGCGGAAGAAATCCTGATCGCCACCGATCACCCGGCAATTCTGGAAGCGGCTGCCGAATATGGTCATGAAGCCATATTGACCGCTGAGAACCACGCCAGCGGAACCGACCGGATTGCGGAAGTGGCGGCTTTCAAGGGCTGGCCGCCGGATACTCTGGTAGTGAACGCCCAGGGCGACGAGCCGTTGCTGCCGCCTGAAATGATTAACGCTGCCGCTTATGCCCTTGCACAGAGCGGCGCGGACATGGCTACCCTTGCCCATCCTCTTGCCGACGCGGCGGAATTTTTCAATCCCAATGTTGTCAAGGTAGTTTGCGACCGACAGGGGAATGCTCTTTATTTTTCCCGCGCCCCTGTTCCCTATGCCAGGGATGCCTTCGCAAAAAGTCGGGAGACCTTGCCGCCTGATATGAAGGCGCTTCGCCACATCGGTCTTTACGCCTATCGCGCTTCTTTTCTTCATGCCTATGGTCGGTTGGAGCGTTCGCCGCTGGAAGAATCTGAATCGCTGGAGCAACTGCGCGCCCTCTGGCACGGCTACCGGATTCATGTTCTGGAAATTGACCACCCCCTGCCGCCAGGTGTTGATACACCGGAAGAGGCCGAGCGGATGCGGCAGAGATTCGTATAATGCAGCCATTCAGCAAAGAGAGGATTTTTATGGGCGCGGAGTCCTTTTATGCCTTAGGCCAGCGTTGGGGCTTGCGGCTTGTTCTTGCGCTTGGTCTGTGTGCGGCGGTTTCTATGCCCGCGCAGGCACAAGACGAAGGGTCGGAAAGATGGGCGCACGAAAAAGGCGACGCGCTCATTCCCACATGCAGATTTGCGGGCGGTTGGTGCGGCTATGTTGACCGCGCCGGTAATACTGTCATCGCACCGCAATTCGAGTTTGCCAAACGCTTTGTAGATGGTCGGGCAGTTGTCGGCAAGGATGGAAAACATGGCGCAATAGATGAAACCGGCAAGCTGGTTATCCCGGCGATCTATGATGGCATAGGTAGCTTTGAACGCGGCATGGCAGTGGTACTGGTCGGCGATAGGTTAGGTGTCATCAATCAGAACGGTAAATGGGTCGTGCCTGCAAAGCACGGAATGATTCTTCAAATCTCGGCTGACAGATTTCTGGTCGCGGAGCCGCCCTATAACACCTCGCACAAAAACTACTTCCTCAACCTCAACCCATTATCTATCACCCTCCATGACAAGAAATGGGGTATCGTCGCTCGTGGCGGAGCCTGGGTCGTTAAGCCGAAATTCGCGCAAGTGTCTCGTTTCTCCGATGATCTTAACGGCCTGTTCTGGGCATCTGATTCCGACCGTACGGGCGCACAGTGGCAACTGATGTGCGCCGATGGCACGCCAGTCAACGACAACCTGTTCGAGTATGTGCAATCAATTCAACGTGGGCAGGATCGCGCCATCGTGGCGCGTGGGCGTGAAGGCAGCCGCCTATGGGGCGCGGTCAACAGCAAGGGGGAGATCGTCATTGAACTCAAATTCGATCATCTCAGAGCATTTAGTGACGGCTGGGCTCTTTACAGGCTTGCCGGGCGCGAAGGTCGGATAGACAAGGACGGGAACATTCTTTCAGACAAGGACATCCAGCCGAGCATCTTGAACCCTGACGCTAAAATCTCTGCCACAGTAGACGGCGAGCCTCTCTACACCGACGAAACCGGAACCAAATTGCTCGGCTCTGAGCATCCACGATGCCCGGATGGTCGCCACCTCAGCTTCGAGAATGGTCAATGGAAGATTATGACTGCCAACAAGCGCCCTGCGCCGAACATCGCGTTCCAATGGGTCAGCCTCAAATGCTCCAGCCATTCAGTCGTCCAGCGCGACGGCAAATGGGGTTTTATCACGGTCAATGGCAAGCTCCTGGCAAATCGCTATTTCGATTACGCCCACGAATTTCATGACGGTATCGCCGCAGTCATTGATAACAAGTTGACAGCGGTTATTGACGAACGCGGAAACTACCTGTTGGGGCCGCTGAAGCTCGAACGTAGATTGGGAACCAGTGGTGCAGGAGGAGCCGTTATTGAACTTGGGGCAAGACACGAATACAAGAGGCTCGACAAGGCGTTGGTCGCCGAGCTGGCGCGTGATCCAGAAGCCCTGACCCGTCCGCTCACGCCTAGTCTGCCGATGAGCGAAGGACTTGCAGGAATGCTCGATGCCAAATCTGGCAAATGGGGTTTTGTCGACGTGTTTGGACGCTACGTTATTAAGCCCCGCTTTGACGCAGTTGACTCTTTCAGAAACGGCACAGCATGGGCAGCGTTCCCCGACCGCCGCCAATGGTGTCAGATAGATAAAACCAGCCAAATTCGTTCACCGGAATCATGCAAGTGTCACCAACCGCTCATAATCATTGAACACTATCGTCGCCCGGAAGGCGCTGACTGCTACGACGACGGCCTTCGCATTGTTCGTAAATCAATGTGGTAGGTTAGGGTGAGCGCTTCGCGCAAACCCCAACATCTCTCCGATACGCAGCTTGCTGTTGTGGTTAGAGTGGTTTCGATTCAAGTAGATACAACGTCATTGCGAGCGCAGCGAAGCAATCCAGTTGTAAACCTCTGGATTGCTTCGTCGCTTACGCTCCTCGCAATGACAGATTGGGAAGTCGACTGTACAGGATTAAATAAAAAATGCTCTAGCGGCGGCTCACCTACGCTCTGCTACCTGTCCTCTGGTTGACTTGAGTCAAATACATATTGTCTCTCACAGGAGACAATAAATCCATGAAATACGAACTCGATTCTACAGATGAATTTGATCTCTGGCTTGCCGGGGCTGACAAAATCGTCAAGAATCGGCTCCTTTCTCGTCTGGCAAGGGTGGAAAACGAGACCACAAGGCATTGTCTCCCCGTTTGTTTGAGCTTCGCTGTTTCTTCGGCAGCGGTTTGCGGATGTATTACACCATGCGGGAAAGCACCATTGTCTTACTGCTGGCAGGCGGGGACAAATCCACGCAAAAGGCAGATATTTCCCGCGCCAATGCCATGTTGAACGAATTGGAAGAAGATGAAACTGAGGATTAAGCCATGCCCCTGAAAACTTCTCGCTTTGACATTGCCCGACATCTTGAAACTGACGCAGACATCGCCGAATTTCTGACGGAAACCTTGCGCGAAGGAGACGCGGCGGACTTTATCCATGCACTTGGCACAGCGGCACGCGCCCGCGGGATGACGGAAATTGCCAAAAAAGCTGGCGTTTCCCGCGCAAGCCTCTACAAGTCTCTTTCAGAAAACGGGAATCCAGAGTTCGATACGATTTACCGCCTCTGCAATGCCATGGGGCTACGCCTGACTACAACGCCGCTGACAGAACTGACCGCAATCTAATATATTGTCATTTCGAGAAGCGCCAGCAACTAGAGCGTTTTCGGCTCAAGTGAATACATTTTACGAACCCTCTCCCGGCGCTACGCGCCACCCTCTCCCATAAATGGGAGAGGGGACGGGCAGGCGGAGCGTGGGTTTCTCCCCTCTCCCACTCGGGGGTGTTCAGACCGGAGACATCGTTTACGGGTGTACGAGGACATCGCTGACACTTTCATTGTGATTTTCCCACATGAACTACATGCTGTCTCAAGTCAATCAATCCTATTTTTGTGCTGTACCACCA
>WRKX01000041.1 GCA_009777925.1 Betaproteobacteria bacterium
ACCATTGGCCAGGGTGATAACCCCAGCCCCAAAAACCTGATGATAGGGTTGTAAAGCCTGAATATTGCCATCAGCATCCAGTACCTTGAAGCGCATCTCATTCGACGCGTTCCTGCCAGTACTAGTCGCGGTCAGCAGTTCGACCTCGACCTCGCTCGTGTTCTCAACCATCAATTTGAGCTTTCCGGTCGATCTACGAGTAAACTCGAACGGGAGTATCCGCACAAACAGCAGGTCGTCAATTACATCAACCGTATGCCAACGCGCAATCTTGACCAACTCTCCATCATTCGGCGAAATTTCAATGCCTACCTCCATCTGCGGCGCGCTAGGCAAATCCGCGTATCCGCCCACAATCACAGGAATCAGACGAGTCTCGTTTGCCAGAAGCGTAATGACTTCGGACTTATGATCCTTAAATACCTTGCCGTCTTTGTCCGTGGGCAGGCGCACCACAGCCCGCATCCCTGCCAGCGAACTTTCCGAAGTATTGGATACCTGGATCTGCAATTTGTTCATAATGCCGCGCTTTAACGGCAGACCGGAAATGATCTGGCTCGTGACATTGGGCAACAGAATGGAGCGCGGCATCTCCTCGCTATAAGCATCTACCGAGGCAATGGTGTAGTGGCGCTCACCCGTGGTATAGCCCGAATCGGTCAGGCTGGTAGCCTTGATTGGATCAGGCGTGATCCTGATTTTCTCTGACTCCGCGCCGATATCAATAACATAACCGGCCACGTTACTGTTCGGCGCCTGCCAGCTAATTACCGGTAACATGTCGTCTATCAACTCAACACGCAGATTGCGCACCGGCAACAGACTGGCATTGAGATACGCCGAATTGGAGATGGCCGATTCGTTACCTACAGAATCTACCGCTGTGACCACATAAGCGCTCGCGGCAGGGCTTGGGTTCGTATCATAAACCTGTGTTGACCCGACCCTGGTCTTGATAGGCGTCAAACCCTCAATACTGTTTATCGAAAGACCGGAAGCGCGATAAAGATTGTAGTAGCTCACCTGGCTTGCCAGAGGAGGTTGCCAGGCTGCATAAATGCCTTGCCCGGTGAGAGTCAGGGTAAGATTTTGCGGCGCGCCCGGCGCGTCGGCACGGGTTTCGACTTCTACAACAACGCTCTGCGCCGAACGTGATTCCTCACCATTGGCGCGGCGGATGCTCGCAACCGCATATCTATAAAGACCATCAAAAGGCGTCTGATCAATATACTCAGTGCCGGAAAACTGCGCCAGTTCTTCCAGCGCGTTCTGTTCCGGCGACTGGCGATAAATCTGGTAGCTGTCCGCGTCCACCACCGTCTGCCAGGAAAGATTGACCTTGCCTCCCGGCATGGCTTTGGCAGACAGAGCGAAGGGGACATCCAGCGGCGGCAGATCGCCCTGATAAACCTGGAAGTGGTTAAACGCCAAAACACTGGTGGATACGTTGTCAAGGTCATCCTGCGTCTGCTGGCTGAAGCTCAAAATTTCCGGTTGGCCTGAACCAGCACTGGACGGCAGGGTGAAGGTCACGCTGTAAGTCGTCGCGTCAATCTTTGCAAGTCCGCCAAGGGCAACCGGCATGTGTCCCGTTTTGGAGAGCAGGTAATTGATATTTGGCGTCGTTGCCGGAGGCTTGTTGAAGCTGAACGTTACCTGTAATGCTTGCGCCGTATCGTTTTTAATTGGCGGTTCCGGATTCAGGGTAATGTTTGAGAGTATCGGGCCTTCCGTATCGAGTTTCAACGCGCCGCCCACCGCAATTTCCGTCCCACGATTGTCTAACATATCACGCGCCGAGAATATGGCATTCGCCACGCCAGACGGCGTATTTTCATCTACCACAAAGCTGCCGGAATAATGCAGGTCATCCATCCTGACCAGTTCGACCACTATGGGCAAACCGTTCTCCGGTACAATCGCAAGATAGGGAACCGACGACAATACTTTGTTTACCGTCATGGTAAGGTTGATCAAACCCTGTCCAAATCGCTCTGTGGCAGCGTCGAACTTACCTTGAGACTCATAGATAATAGACAAGGCTTTGGGTAAGGTGGCATCCGAAACAGCAGTTGCGCTATTACTGGGAATTGATATGCCACCCGCAGCGTTGACAGCAACTACCCGGTATGTCCAGCTTCCATCCGCAGGTGGAATGTTATCAAAACTGGTAGCAGTGGCATTAAGGTTGGCAACCATAGACGCTTCCCCAATCTCGGAGAAATCATGATCTGCGCGATAAATCCGCTGCCCGGTGACCGTAGCGTCTGCCGAACGGCTCCAATTCAATCTGATCTTACCAGCAGCAAGAGATTGCGCCGAGAGTCCGGTAGGCCCAACAGGCACCGCAATCGGAACATTCTTTTGTACGTTGACCGTATTCGACAGAGAACTGCTGCCACAGTCTTTTACGGCATGCGCCTGAATGGAATTCGCGCCGTTCTCCAGGGCGACCTCAAGCGAAAAACTACCATCTTCCCCAACCGAAACCATCGCCCCATACGGCTGACCGTTCAGCAATATCTGAACATTGCTGTCGATAGAAGCAGAACCGGCAACGGTAAGCGAACTCTCCACAGTTACAAGACCATTGACAGGCTGACTAATGACCGGCGCTGCCACTGAACACCCCTGAGCCGGAGCCTCGCACTGCCCCGATACAGGGTTGCGCTCTTCTCCCGCAGCGCAAGGCGCCTCGCAAACTGTTCCTCTCAACGTTGTACCGACCGGACACTCCAAAATCGCTATGCACGAACTTGAACCACTCCCTCCACAATTGGAATAGGCATAGTTATATTGTGTTTCCGACGCCCTGACCCATATCTCCATTATACATAATGGGTAACTCCCGTATCTAACGTGCCAGGCACTGAGGGTTTCTTCCATACACTCTTGCGCGGTAGCAAAAACATGGTTCGGATTACCCGATAGTTGCCGGTAAGTCGCAGAATACCAGCCGGTAATCGCGGAATGCGGCGAATTGTCACCGGCATTGGACTGGGGCGGGCTGGTCAAATAGGAACCATAATTGACTCCTGACGTTACCGGGTCGCCGAGACCATGAGGATTGTCTATTTCATCCCTGGGGCCGCTGGCGTCTCCCCACCAGTTTCCGGTCGCCGCAACAACAGTGGCTGGCGTCCTGTTCTCGACCGCCCATTGGATGTTGCCGACAAACTGCGTGTCAGAAAATATCGGCGCGCTGTTGCCGTTAACCTGCACCCCGACCGTATTGCCCAAAAAACCGGAGCCGGTAACTACCGGATTGGCGCCTCCCGTCAGTTGCAGACCAACAAGGCTGTCCCTGATCTTCAAACCCTGTATTACAGGGCTTTTGCCCCGAATTACCAATGCCGCAGCAGACATTTGCAGAGGAGCTCCGGCATAGCGCAACTGCCAATCCTTAAGCGACACATTAAGCGCCTCCATGGACTTCTCGAAGCGAACGCCCGCCCAATCGCCCACTGCCGGATTCCGCGGCTGGGACTGCAACTGACCGCCCACCGTATCATCATTTCTGCTGGTCAATACAACGCTCTTGCTCGGAAGCAGACGATCACGTACCACCAGCCGGGAATCCGGGCCAAACTTGACAACTACACCATCACCTACCTGTAATTCCGCCGCCAGAAGCGCCGGGGACATATGCAGAGCAAACACCAGGCACATAAACCACCTGATGAACCACACCTTATTCATCATCAGGGTAAGTTTGGAAGTGGACGTGACCATTTTTACTCTCCTCCACCTGTACCCAGCAGTATGTAGTCTATTGGTCTATACCCCACCCCGGCAACAAATGGGATGTGCAAAAGATCCGCTGCCAACAAAACCACTCCATCAGCAAATTCGTACTTCACCATTCGGTAATTGCTATTGGAAAAGTGATAATAAACCGTCACACTGCCTGACTCTCCATAGAGAATCCGCAAGTCATTACCAACCTTCATAACAACGATCTCGTCCGACTTCACATCCATAAAGCGAATCGTGTCTGAGCCTTGGTAATCAGAAATAGTGCTCTGACCACACCCCTTGGAAAATACATACGTGTCATTTCCAAGGCCACCTTGCATAGTGCTATTCCCGAGACCGCATATCAAAGTGTCATTTCCGGAACCACCGGACAGACTGTCATTTCCGGTTCCAGATATCAAAATATCATCTCCATTTCCACCGGACAAAGCGTTATTCCCGGCAACACCATAAATCGTCACCCCCCCATTGCCGCCCCGAATGGTATCGTTGCCGCCGCTACTGCCCATGATCGTCCCGGAAAAATCAGAGGGGAAGCTGACACTGTTATTGACTCCTTCCGGCAAATACACTGGATGTTGCGCAAAAAGCTCTGCGTTCGTCAAACTCACTCCATCGGCAAACTCGTACTTCACCATTCGGTAATTGCTATTGGAAAAGTGATAATAAACCGTCACACTGCTTGATTCACCATACAAAATCCGCAAGTCGTTACCAACCTTCATCACGACGATCTCGTCCGACTTCACATCCATAAAGCGAATCGTGTCTGAGCCTTGGTAATCAGAAATAGTGCTCTGACCACACCCCTTGGAAAATACATACGTGTCATTTCCAAGGCCACCTTGCATAGTGCTATTCCCGAGACCGCATATCAAAGTGTCATTTCCGGAACCACCGGACAGACTGTCATTTCCGGTTCCAGATATCAAAATATCATCTCCATTTCCACCGGACAAAGCGTTATTCCCGGCAACACCATAAATCGTCACCCCCCCATTGCCGCCCCGAATGGTATCGTTGCCGCCGCTACTGCCCATGATCGTCCCGGAAAAATCAGAGGGGAAGCTGACACTGTTATTGACTCCTTCCGGCAAATACACTGGATGTTGCGCAAAAAGCTCTGCGTTCGTCAAACTCACTCCATCAGAAAACTCGTACTTCGCCATTCGGTACGAGCTACTGTAGAAGTGGGATTGAACCGTCACACTGCTCGATTCTCCATACAAAATCTGCAAGTCATAACCATTGCCTGCCTTAATCAGCTTGATTTCGTCCGACTTCACATCCATGAAACGAATCGTATCTGAGCCAGAGCCGTCATAAATGGTATTTTGCCCATCTCCCTTCAAGAAGATGTAAGTATCATTCCCGGCAGCGCCCTGCAGCAGGTTGGCTCCAGGGCCGCTTACCAGAACGTCCGCCCCGCTTCCACCGCTTAAAGTACCGCCCTCCACTCCGCCATGAACCATGCTGCCGGTGGGCGGTTCCACCACATATGCCGCTATCTTGAGCGTTGGCGACTCAAAACCTGCCGCTACCGCATCTACCGTAATCCTCTCTCCATGCGCCGTCAGATCAATCCCATCCATACTGAAAGTTACCGACGAGGAACCAGCCGGAATCGTGACTGTCGCAGGAACCCTAACCTTGCCTGGATTACTGGAGGTCAGTTGCACCGTAAGAGGTTGATCTTCACTGTAAACATTGCCATTGCTATACCGGCTCACGCTGAGCGCGTTATTTGGACTGCTCAGGCCCTTGCCCAGAACATAATAGGGCATATTGAACTTCAATTCCCTAAGCTCGTTCCTGACCGTAACCAGCGCCGAAACAGAAGGCTCAATATTCGTGCCGCTCACCCGAATCTTGTAACTACCCACGGATACAGGCGCGCCGACATAACCCGGATCGCTACAGGAATTTCCCGCCCTTATAAGCGTTGAAGCAACCGGATCGTCCCCGGATGGCGCGGCATACAAGCCCGCCACAATCCCGGCGGGATTCGCCTCGACAATGGACAAATCAACCGGGAAGTCTTCGAACGCATATTGAGAAGAAATACACACCCTGAAATCATCACGCGGCGCATCAGGAAAGCGATTGAGAGCCAAACCGCTAAACGTAAATTCCGGCGACTCCACATTGACACGTAGCCTGGCCTCCGGAGAATTAAAGCCGGTGGCATTCGCGTCAATCAAGACCGGCTCCCCTTCCGTCAATTCATGCCCTGTTACCGTAAAGTTCACATCTTTGCTGCCTGCCGGAATCGTAACGACTGCCGACACGCTTGCCTTGTCAGGATCGCTGGAAGTAAGCATTACCCTCACAGCTTCGGAAATGTCTTGTTTGGCATCCCTTGAGACAGTCGAGGATTTCCTGAACCCCCTGCTCACAGAAATTTCACTTTCGCCAAAGCTTAAATTTGGCTTATAGTCAGTCGTAACCACCGCAAACGCCGCTGGCACATATACCTCGCCCGCATCCACAAGAAGCGCCAGGTCAACCGCTTCCGCGAGCGCATCGGGATCCGCGCTGACAGAAATAGAGGCTTTGCTGTCTGTCCCTCCCGCTAAAATCTGGGCGCTTAACCCCTCCACATTGAACGCTACCTCAGAAAGCCCAAGAAGCCGGGAACCGGAAATCTGAAATATCGTCGTCTCGCCCTGAACAATCGCTTCCGGCGTGATGCTCTCTACCCTGGGAGAAATACCGACCGAGACCACTCCTGAAGAAACATAATAGGGTATTCCCTGCATTCCCCATTTGACGTTTCCTGTAATATCGCCTGCCGGCACCAGTATGCCGTTTATGCCATTCGCGCTGGCCGAATTGCCGATACCTGAAACAGATGCCGCCAGATCAATCGTAATGGCCGCCCCCGCTTGTTCGCGTATCTGAACGTAATTGAAAACCGGCGCCGATCCATGAATTACCAGGCCGCTGCCATGTTCAAAGATCACATGTTCCAATAAAGTATCACTGGATGTTCCCGCCTCCAGAGTCCAGTTCTTCCAGTCCCCCGCTGCACTCTGTGATTTGGACGACAACACATGAATGGGATTTTCTGCCGTCCCCAAAGCCCTGACGCTGCCTGACCTGAGCGTAAAACCGGCATCAGGCTCCATATGAATCACAACACCCGGACCTATCCTGAGCTTTGCCCCTCCCTGCAGAATCACATCTCCGCTTATCAGGTAAGGCGACCCCTCAACTTCCCAATTCGCATCCGCCTCAATATCTCCAGATACCAGCGTTGCCGCCTGACTTACATGGGACATGACAAGACTCGACATAGCAGCCATCATGCAGAATTGCCCCACCAGACGCGAAACCCGCCCCCACAACCCGCCGGAAACAACGAATCCACCAGCTTTCTGGTGTGGAGACCGCCTGATCAGACGGAAAATTTCATGAAAGAGTCGCATCTGTTTGTTTTCAATGGAGAGTTTGAGGGTTTTCCAGGTTCAAATTCGCTCTTGTAACGCATTTCTCAAAAATATTCGCAGCATCCTGCCATAGTCGTTTGGGAAATGCAAATTATTATTAAGCACTTACCTGTATGGATTTTTCGATAGTACAATATTCTTGAATCTATACAACAACCATGATAGGCTGCTGTGATTCGTCAGTGGATCAATGACGATGGGTATGCCTGTTTATTCGGATCTTTTGGATGGGGTTGACGATGAGCTTACGCAGAATAGTCCTGAAGCCCGTGACGCGCATAGGCGCGTTGCTGTTTGTCATCATGTGTTGCACAGGCCTGGTCAGCGCGCAGGAAACGATCTGCGCCACTGTCAAAATTGAAATTCGGCAGGAGATGACCCTGGAGCGCCAGGCTTTTGACGCTGAGATGAAGATCAACAACACCACCGACTCCGGCAAAATCGAAAACGTTTCGATAGAAGTCAGGGTGACGGACGAAAACGGCACACCAATCGCGATTACCAACGACCCCAACGATCTGACCGCCAAATTCTATATTCGCAATTCCAACAAAGAAAACATTGATGCCATAGACGGCAACGGCACAGTCAGTCCCAGAACGACGGCAGTTATCAACTGGTTGCTGATTCCCGCGCCCGGCGCGGCAGGCGACAACCCTTTGGGCAAGAAATACCTGGTAGGCGCAACGCTTAGATACCGTTTCGGCGGCGAAGATGTCGTGCTGGAGGTTACGCCGGATGTTATTACCGTCAAGCCGTTGCCGATGCTTACGCTGGACTATTTTCTCACTGAAGACGTTGAGGAAGCCGTGCCTTTCACTTTGGGGGTACGAGTTAAGAACAACGGTCATGCCGCAGCCAAAAACCTCAAAATAGATTCGGCACAACCCAGGATTATCGAGAACGAACAAGGCTTGCTGATTAACTTCCTGTTGACCGGAAGCTATGTAGACGACATGCCGGTGCAAAACACCCTGCTGATCAATTTTGGCGATATTGCGCCGAACACCAGCAAAATGGGACGTTGGCTTATGGAGACCACGCTGAGCGGAAAATTTACCGAATTCACCGTTAGTTTCAGTCATGCCGACGAGTTGGGCGGGATGCTCACATCCGTTCTGGAATCCACCATTCCCCATTTCCTGATCCATGATGTGCGGGTAGACCTGCCCGGACGCGATTATGTGCGGGACTTCCTGGCCAGAGACGGAGATTTTATCCGTGTCTATGAGTCTGATGGGCCGGACAGCGAAGTCATTGACATGAGTGATGTTGCAACATTGACGGCAAGCACGGGCGCTGGTGGCAACGCAAGCTATAAATTGAATTTTCCTCCTGCTGGCGGATTCGTGTACGTGCGTTTGCCTGATCCTTTCAAGGGCACAATGGCGGTAGGGAGGATTGTCCGTTCAGACGCCAAGGAAATGGCTGCTGAGAATGTCTGGTTGTCCAAAACCCGCAATAGAAGCACCCAACAGTGGGAGCACTGGATCAACTTCTTTGATGTTAACAGCACCGGCATTTATGACAGTGAGTTTCAAGTGTCGCAGCCTGTCGCCAAACAGCCGTTAATCCAGTACATCCCTGATCTGGTCGTCAAAGAGACCGAGAACATCTCCTTCCTGGTTGAGGCCAGCAGCCAGAATGGCAGTGAAGAAGTCTTGCTGACTGCCGCGCCTCTGCCAGCAGGCGCGACACTCACAAAATCCGCTACTCCTCTCAGCTCCGGGGCGCGGATGATCTTTGACTGGACACCACCCAAAGGCAGTGCGGGCCTTTATTCGATTACCTACACTGCCAAAGATGGCGTCCTGACGAATGAACGTACCGCCAGTATTCGGGTAGAAGCCACTGGTGATGATGATGATGATCCAACACCGCAACCGGGACCGAGTACGCCAACTGTTGAATCGCCGCTATCCGGTGTGCATGTTAAGACATTGACGCCTGCCCTCTCTGTGCGGGCATCATCCAATGCGCAAGATACTACGGCAGAGGTGCAATTCGAGGTTTATGCGGATGAGGCCAAAACCCAGTTGGTTGCCAGCGATACCGTACCCAAAGTAGCGGGTAGTGAAGGTGAAGCGCCCTCGCCTACGGCCTGGCAAATAAGCATTAATCTTCAGGATAATACCCATTACTGGTGGCGTGCCCGAGCCTTTGACGGTACGCTTTACAGCCCCTGGGCCGATGCGCATTTCTTTGTCAATACCTACAATGACCCGCCCGACAGCTTCAATCTGACCAGTCCTGCGCCGGGTGCCGTGGTGTCAACACTTACACCGAAATTGGCATGGACGAACAGTTTCGACAAGGATGGTGACATCATCACCTATTCAGTCCAGGTATACGATGATGAGGAGCTTTCCAGTCTGGTAGCTGAAATGCGTGACATTGCGGAAGACCCCGGCGGCACTACCTCCTGGACAGTCAACCCTGCCTTGAGTGACCACACCAGATATTATTGGTACGTTATCGCAGAGGATGCTTTGGGAGCACAGACATCTTCTTCTGTTCGTTCCTTCACCCCCGGCGTCGACAACAATACCGCGCCTGGCGCGCCTGTATTGTTGAGTCCATCTATTGGGGCAAAAAGCGCCCATGTCAACACGGCTTTGACCGTCCAAAACAGTATAGATGCCGAAAATGATACGCTGACCTACCTGTTTGAGATTGATACGGTTAATACCTTCAATTCCGGCAATAGGCGTAGTTCCGGCATGGTGCCTCAAGGCCATGCAAATACCAGTTGGACCACTCCTGGCCTTGCAGAAAACCAACGTTATTGGTGGCGCGTCAAGGCCAGTGACGGCCAGTTGGTATCTGACTGGTCGGCAGTAGGCAATTTTCTGATGAAGGCCATTAACACCCCGCCGCCCACGCCCACTATCAGAAATCCTGGCGATGGCGCCTGGACAGCGACGCAATATCCTACGCTTGAAGCCAACCCGGTCGAAGTTTCGGAAGGCGAAAGTGTGCGCTACCACTTTGAAGTATTTAGTGATGCCGGGTTGACGCAACAAGTGGCCGAAGGCATATCGAACAATACCGCATTACGCTTGACTACGATGCTGGACGACAAAACGACGTACTGGTGGCATGTGCGCGCCATGAATGAAGACGGCATGGCAAGTGGCTGGAGCGCCTCCGCTATATTGTATGTAAGCACCGGATCTTATCAGGAACCTGTCATAAGTATGGTTTCGCCTGTCGTGCACACCATGCCTGATGAAGTCAAAGGACAACCAGGAGGAAAGCGCTGGCAGATAACGTTGCGCTGGGAAAGTACCAATCCCAATGCTGAGTCTACCGTTGCGTTGTACTGGGATAGCAAGAATACGGGCTTTGCAGGCCAGAAAATTGTGGATGGTCTGCGGCAAAGTTCTGGCACGCATTCGGGGAGCTATGTCTGGGATGTCACAGATTTTGCTCCGGGGGCTTACTATGTCTATGGCGTAATATATGACGCCAAAGGAGCAGGTAAAGCTTACGCGCCCGGGGCGGTTGTTATTCCGCCGTCCGGGCAAATGGGCAGCATCGTCATCTCGGACAGCAACAATCTGCACACAACAGATAACGGCGAGCAAGCCGTATTCAGCATTCGTTTGGGTAAAGCGCCAACTGCGGATGTAATTATTCCTTTGTCCAGCAGCAACCCTGGCAAAGGGAGGGTAGAACCCTCAAGTCTGACCTTTACTCCTCAGAATTGGTCGGTAAACCAGAAGGTAACCGTTACTGGACAAAAGGAGTGCGCTCCCAGCAAAGGTAATGATTTTGAGGTGTTGTCCGGTAAGGCACAGTCTTTAGACTCGGACTACATCGGGCTCTCAGGCACGCCGGTCAAGGTTAAGTATCCCGATACCGGCAGTGCGAGTTCTCCGAATCCGTCTACTAATAATCCCAATCTGTACATCTGCAATTTGAGCGTAGTCAGCCTGAACAATCCTGATTCGAGCACTTGGGAATATGCCATCCGTGGCGAATTGACCAACACCGGCGCTGCGTTGAAGGGAGTGAGCGCGCGATTGCTCGGCTTGCCCTATGGGATAAAGGTAATTAAAGAGCGGATGGAGTTTGGCGCAGTAGGACGCGATGAAACCGTCAGGACTGAAGACACCATTACCCTGCATTCCGAATCCCCGATTCCAGACATACTCCTCCAGCAGAGCATTGGGTTTCACTGGGAGTTGGATATCAAACCATGAAACTCTTCCGCAACTTTCTTCTGCTGTTGCTTGCTGTTCCGGCGTTGGCGTTTGCGCAGGTTTCGTTTCCGAATGGCGTACCTGATATATCGGTAGAAGATTTGTCGGTGAAGGCTTTGACTAGTAGTGGCAGGATTCGAGTAGCGCGGGAATGGTGGGAAGGTCAATGGCACATCAATCTTAGGTGGGCGGACGCGGTGATGGGCGGTGCGGGTTATGGTTCGCTGGATTGTTTGAATTACCCACTGATGACGATACAGGGGCTGACGTATAAAAAGAATGATATTGCTCCGGCAATTAAGGTTTGATTTTTCGGGGGACGCCCCATATGGGCCGGAAGGGCAAATATGCGGCAATCCTTAATTGCCGGGTGAATAGTCAGAATGTCTGGGCGCTGGAGTTTCGTTACAGTGTTAGCGCGACGGAGTATTTTGAGGGAGAAGGCTGCCTTGCCAAGCGAATCAGGAAATTATTGAACCGGCAATTAAGGTTTGACTTTTCGAGGCACGCCCCATATGGGCCGAAATGGCAAATATGATGCAACCCTTAATTGCCGGGTGAATAACACAACCTTCCATAATCATCCCTGACAACGCCGCGTTCCACCGATCACGTTCAACAATGCGACTCATACATGAAGCAGGGCATCGGATGCTATTCCTGCCTCCATATTCACAGCATCTAAATCCCATCGAAAAGCTATGGGCAAACATCAAACGTACATGGCAAAACAAACAACAATATTCCATCGAACAAATTATTCAAGAGTCCAGTTAATTACGGGAAGTACTATAAAGGATTTCATTGTTGGCGTTCTGGCGTTTTCAGTAATTGATTGTTCATTATCATACAGCATGTAGATAATGGTCAAGGCACTTGCCATACTGACTGATCAACCTCAATCATAGGGGTATGAAATAATTCTGGTTAAAACTGATGCCGTTCGGCGCGCGCAATGACTGCGACATGCACTTCTTTAGAGCGGTTTCTGTTTAATTATGTACATTTTCTGTAATATATTCCTTTTTATAGCTTCTTTTTATCGGAATGGTATGTCCTAGATTAAATAGAAAATGCTCTATATATTTCCAGCGGCTTTTGCGCCACCTTTGTAAATCCATTACCGCGCATGTCCGCAATAAAATTGCTGAGATCGTCCCAAACCTCAACGCGATACACTGAAATACTTTGTCCGCTGTAAAGACAGGTTGAGTGCGCAATAAAACGTTTGCCTCTGGTGGGTGCGGCGAGGCAGGAAATGCTGTTCGACTGTCCCACCGTGAGACCCACATTTTCGCCAAGCAACAAGCGCAGATTGGAATGCACAGCAAAGATCAGATCAGCCAAGGTAAAAATTGCGCCCCTATGGGGTTTTTCGGAAAACCCCGGCAGATGCCGGGGTTCGCCTTCTGGCAGTTCAGCAGGCGCTTACGCTTCCGGCAGTTGTGGCACAGGCGGCGCGGGTTGCGCCTGCGGCACAGCTTCTTCAAGCAGGACTTTCATGGAAAGCTTGACCCGCCCGCGATCATCCACTTCCAGCACCTTGACCCGCACGATCTGTCCTTCCTGCAAATAATCCTCCACCCGGTTGACCCGCTCATGCGCAATCTGCGAAATGTGCAGGAGACCGTCCTTACCCGGCAAAAGATTGACGAACGCGCCAAAATCCAGAATCTTCAGCACCTTGCCTTCATAAATTCTGCCGACTTCCACTTCCGCCGTAATCACGTCAATGCGCGCGCGCGCCGCCGCCGCCGCCTCCTCGCTGGCAGAAGCAATAGTAATCGTGCCGTCATCGGAAATGTCTATCATCGCGCCGGTTTCTTCCGTTAACGCGCGAATTACCGAACCGCCCTTGCCGATCACATCCCGGATTTTTTCCGGGTTGATCTTGAAAGTATAAAGACGCGGCGCATAGGCGGACATTTCCACATGCCCGGACATGGAACCTTCCATCAGGCCAAGGATGTGCATCCGCGCTTCATTGGCCTGCGCCAGCGCGATTTTCATGATTTCCTTTGTAATCCCCTGAATCTTGATGTCCATTTGCAGCGCGGTAACGCCGTTTCTCGTTCCCGCCACCTTAAAGTCCATGTCGCCCAGATGATCCTCATCGCCCAGAATATCGGTCAGAACAGCAAAGCGATTGCCTTCCTTGATCAAGCCCATTGCAATCCCGGCCACATGCGCTTTCAGCGGCACGCCCGCATCCATCAGCGCCAACGAACCGCCACAAACAGAAGCCATAGAGGAAGAACCATTCGACTCGGTAATTTCAGAGACCAGCCGCATGGCGTAGGAAAAATCCTCATGTCGCGGCAACACGGCAAGCAAGGCGCGCTTGGCCAGCCGCCCATGCCCGATCTCCCGCCGCTTGGGCGAGCCGACCCGCCCGCACTCGCCGGTCGCAAAAGGCGGCATGTTGTAATGCAGCATGAAGCGATCCCGATATTCGCCCGCAAGCGCGTCTATGATCTGCTCGTCACGGTGGGTACCCAAAGTCGCAATAACCAATGCCTGCGTCTCTCCGCGCGTAAACAGGGCAGAACCGTGGGTTCGCGGCAACACGCCATGCCGGATGGCTACAGGACGCACCGTGCGGGTATCACGCCCGTCAATACGTGGCGCGCCAGCCAGAATGCGTCCCCGCACAATGGCAGCCTCAAGATTGAAGAAAAGATCGGAGACAATGCCTTCTTCCGCGCCGCCTTCCCCTCCGCACAGCGCAGAAATCGCCTCCTCACGAATTTCCCTGACTCTCTGGGTGCGCTCCTGCTTGGAAATAATCGCATAGGCTTCTTCCAGCATGGTCTTGAAACCATCTGCCAGCCTGGCGGTCAGCTCTTCGTCGCGCGCTGGCGGCTGCCACTCCCATTCCGGCTTGCCGCCCTCTTCCACCAGTTCATCAATGGCGTTAATCACCGCTTTCATCTGTTCATGCCCAAAAACCACCGCGCCCAGCATCACTTCTTCGGATAACTCCGACGCTTCGGATTCCACCATCAGCACTGCGGCTTCCGTCCCCGCCACAACGAGGTCAAGTCGACTTTGCTTCAACTGGGTCGCGGTAGGACAAAGAACATATTCTCCATCTATAAAGCCAACCCGCGCCGCGCCGACAGGACCATCGAAAGGTACACCCGAAATGGCAAGCGCGGCAGAAGCGCCGATCAGAGCGGGAACATCCGGGTCAATTTCAGGGTTCAGGGAAAGTACCGTCGCCACAATCTGCACTTCGTTATAAAAACCCTCCGGGAAAAGCGGACGAATCGGGCGATCAATCAGACGGGAAGTAAGAATTTCCTTTTCGGAAGGTCGTCCCTCCCGCTTGAAAAAACCGCCTGGAATGCGCCCGGCCGCATAAGATTTTTCCTGATAATCAACAGTCAACGGAAAAAAGTCCTGGCCGGACTTGACATCTTTTGCCGCAACAACCGTAACCAGAACTACCGTATCTTCCATCTTCACCACGACTGCGCCCGAAGCCTGCCGGGCGACTTCACCCGTCTCCAGCGTCACCTGATGCGCGCCATAGGCAAAAGTCTTTTTCACAACATTAAACATGGTTTTCCTTTCTTGCTTCAACTTTGACAAACGATCTTTCATGCCCGCTTTTCTGGCCTGGCGGGCAAACGAACAAAACGGCCTGCCGTCCGGCAGACCGCTTCATTCACCTCAATAGGGAAGGGGTTTCTATAACCCCAGTCTTCATGGTTTTACGCCTTACTTACGCAGACCAAGACGCTTGATCAGACTGCGATAGGAATCCAGGTTCCTGCCCTTCAGATAATCAAGCAGCTTGCGCCGCTGACTCACCATGCGAAGCAAGCCCCGCCGGGAATGGTGATCCTTTTTGTGCTCCTTGAAATGCGCGGTCAGGTCGTTGATACGCTCGGTCAGAAGCGCAATCTGCACTTCAGAAGAACCGGTATCGCCCCTGACGCGCTGGAAGTCGGCGACGACTTTCGCCTTTTGCTCGGTGCTTACAGCCATTTCAAACTCTCTTTCAAAAAAAACAGCGCAGCCCCGGTTTGATAGAGCCGCGTCCGGATAAACCGACCGGAATACATCCAGCCAAAAACGGAAAATTATACCGCCTATCCGAACAGGAAGGAAGAATAAATTTCCTTTACCCTCCGGCGCAAAGTTGATATTCCATTTTCGCCCTCTCCCTCATTCCCTCTCCAGCAAGCGGGAGAGGGACGTCCACGCCTTGACTGTTTTTCAGCATGGAAAAAATGAAGACAGCCTTAAATCAAAACCTCTCTAAAATACCGGACGGTGGTTACACTTCCGACTGCGTCGACAACAGTCGAAAGTAGTTTTTAGAAGGTATACTTCTGCCTCCAAAATCTTTGACCTTTATTGAGGAAAGAGTTTCACATGAACGCCGCCGGCTTTATCCAGGACCTTGCCATTGTAATGTTGGTCGCCGGTATAGTGACCCTCCTGTTTCATCGCTTCAAACAGCCGGTCGTGCTGGGCTACATTCTGGCCGGTGTGGTTATCGGCCCCTATACGCCGCCCTTCGAACTAATCAATGACAAAGATACGATTGACACCATGGCCGGGCTTGGCGTCATCCTTTTGTTGTTCGCACTGGGACTGGAATTCAACCTGAAAAAGCTGGCCAGCGTCGGCTGGACGGCATTTTTCGCGGTATTGGCCGAAATCGCGGTAATGATGACTCTGGGTTATTCAATAGCGATGTATTTCGGCTGGGGGTCAATGAACGGCATTTTTCTGGGCGCCATGCTGTCGGTGACTTCCTCCACCATCATCATCAAAGTAATCAACGATTTGAAGCTGAAGCATGAACGCTTCGCGCAACTGGTATTTGGCATTGTGATCTTCGACGACATGCTGGCCATCGGCATGATGGTGCTGTTGTCGTCCATTGCGCTTACCGTCGAAGTCGGCGTCGCCGGAGAAGTTGGCGCTACCGGCGTCGGCGTTGCAGCAGTGCTCGGCATATTGGGCAAACTGTCCCTGTTCCTGGTGGTGGCAATGGTGCTGGGCATCCTGATCGTCCCAAGGCTCCTTAATTACGTTGCCCGCTACAAGAACGAAGAAATGATGCTGGTCACAGTACTCGGCATCTGTTTCGGCTTTTGCCTGATCGTAATCAAAATGGAGTACAGCGTGGCCCTTGGCGCTTTTCTGATCGGGGCAATCGTGGCGGAATCGCGGCAAATCCCCATGATAGCGCGCCTCATCGAGCCGGTTCGCAACATGTTCAGCGCCATCTTCTTCGTATCTATCGGGCTGTTGTTCGACCCCAACCTCCTGGTCGAATACGCCTGGCCTGTCGTGGTGATTACCCTGGCCGTCGTGTTCGGCAAGTTCTTCGCCGCCGGCTCCGTTGTTTTGATCGCCGGCTACGGCGGACGCACCGCAATGCGCGTCGGCATGGGACTGTCGCAGATCGGCGAATTTTCATTCATTATCGCGGCGCTCGGCCAGTCGCTGGGAGTGACCGATGCGTTTCTCTATCCGATCGCCGTAGCGGTAGCGGCGGTGACATCGCTTGTGACTCCGTACCTGATCAAGACTGCTGACCCTTTGAGCCGTAAAGTGACGGAATCCATGCCCCCGCGCCTGGTCTACATCGGCCAGCTTTATTCCACCTGGTTGCAAAGCATTCAGCCGCAGGGAGACCGCGCCCAGCAGGCGGCGATTATCCGCCGGATCGTGTTGCAGGTGATTGTCAATCTGGCGCTTGTGACAGGTATCTTCATGACCGGTCGCTATTACTCCCCCACTATCATCGGATCGCTCGCAATCTGGGGAGCGTCGGAAGACTGGAGCAGGTGGGCGGTTTGGGTACTGGCGGTTGTGCTGTCATTACCGTTCCTGCTTGCCGCCTACGGCAAATTGAAGGTATTGAGCATGGTAATGGCGCAGTCGAGCGTGTCGCCGACCGTGGCCGGACGTTATGCCGAACCGGTACGGCGCGTCATTGCCGAATTGATTCCGCTGATAGCGTTGATCGTTTTTCTGTTGCTGATTGTTATCATGAGTCTCGGCATTCTGCCGACGGTCGGGCAACTTGTTGTGATGCTTGCCATTGTCTTTTTCCTGGGCTGGTTGCTGCGCGACCGCTTCCGAAAAATACACGCCCGCCTGCAAGCGGCGCTGATCGAAACGCTAAGGGACAAAAACGACTCCAAGCTGGAAGAGGACGAATACAGGAAGCCTTGACCATGCGAATTGCCCAACTAAGCGACCTTCATTTTTCCGAATCTGCGGACCTGCGTCGTCCAGGTCTCAAGGGCGGGGAGCATTCGATACCGGTTAGAGAGCCTCAATCTCCGCAGGACAACAGTCTCGCTCGCCGCGTGTTCATGCAGGGGCGCGTCCAGTCTGACATTGCGCTTGACGCCGCGCTCGCCGCCATTCTTGCGCTCGACCCGAAGCCCGACCTGCTGCTGATTAGCGGCGACCTTGCCGAAAACGGAAGCGGCGAGGAATACATGGGATTACGGCAGCGGTTCGCGGGTTGCGCGTTGCCCATATTGGCCGTACCCGGCAACCATGACGACGCCGCGCTCATGCGTGACATCCTGTCGCCATATGTGCCTGCGCGCGAAGTCGGGCATTCCGCTTACGTGGTTGACGCTTATCCGCTGACGGTGATCGGCCTGGACACGACATGGCCTGGACATATCGAAGGGCATCTGGACGCGGCGCAACTGGCCTGGCTTCAGCGTACCCTGTCGGAACGAAGAGAACGCCCGATTCTTATCGTCATGCACCATCCGCCTATCGTAACCGGTCTTGCCGCTATGGACGCATATCGTCTGTTTGACGGCGCGGAGGCATTGGCCGGACTGCTGAAGCGACATGTGCAAACGGTCGTCGGCATTCTGTGCGGGCATGTGCACCGCAACGCGCACGGCTGTTTTGCGGGCGTGCCGACGTACATTTGCCCCGCGCCGGTGCACCAGATGGCATTTGATTTGCGGGTCGGCGTACCGCTTGCGCTTTGTCTTGAACCACCGCAATACGCGGTGCACCAATGGTTGCCAGCACAGGGCATCGTCAGCCACGCTGTTTATGTACAGGCATTTCCACGCCAGGAAATAGCATAGACATGTGATTTACACGCATACGCCAGAGCGATTTTGGTTCAAGCGCATACGTCGTCATTGCGAGCGTCCGGGCTGAGCGCCTTGTTAGGTGGTGGTTATAAATGGCCCGGCTGCCATTCAGGATATGCGGGGATGTGCGAACCATACTCAAGCCACGAAACCTCATGTGATTTCCAGATTTGAAATGCTGGCTTTTGCTCTGGGTCATCATCCAGCGTAGCAACGCGCAAGATGACTTGATCCTGCCCCGTGCGCTGCGCAATTAGATGCGTACCACAGTTTGAACAAAAATAACGCGCCTTGCCGGGAGACGACTCAAATGCTTTCAATTGATCTTGACCTCGAACCCAACGAAAGTGCTCATGTTTTACGCCAGCGCCTGTATTATAGACCCGGCTACTAAGTATTGAATAATTTTACATCATCCCCATATAAATGAAATGGACAAAGAAGATGGTCGCAGGCTGTCGCGCGAAGCACAGCATGAG
>WRKX01000042.1 GCA_009777925.1 Betaproteobacteria bacterium
CGGGAATCGAGAACACATCTTCGATCGGCATCAGGAACGGCCTGTCAATGGCGCGTTCAGGCGTGGGAATATAACTGTCCAGCGCTTCCGCCAGAGCAAGAATGGCAGGCTCGCCAATCTCGGACTGGTCGCCTTCCAGCGCCTTCAGGGCAGAACCCTTGATGATGGGAATGTCGTCGCCGGGAAATTCATACTTGGTGAGAAGCTCACGGATTTCCATCTCGACCAGTTCCAGAAGTTCTGCGTCATCCACCATGTCGGCCTTGTTCATGAACACCACGATATAAGGCACGCCCACCTGGCGGGAAAGAAGAATGTGCTCGCGGGTCTGCGGCATCGGGCCGTCGGCGGAAGAAACCACCAGAATCGCGCCGTCCATCTGCGCCGCGCCGGTAATCATGTTCTTCACGTAGTCGGCGTGCCCCGGACAGTCAACGTGCGCGTAGTGGCGATTGGCCGTCTCGTATTCCACGTGCGCGGTGTTGATGGTAATGCCGCGCGCCTTTTCTTCCGGCGCGGCGTCAATCTGATCGTATCCTTTGGCTTCACCGCCAAACTTGCGCGACAAAACGGTGGTAATCGCCGCCGTCAGCGTCGTCTTACCGTGGTCAACGTGTCCAATCGTCCCGACATTGACGTGCGGCTTGGTACGCGAAAATTTTTCCTTGGCCATTTTTAAATTCTCCAATTTCAGGTTGATGGGTTACTTCTTGTTGATTACGGCTTCAGCGATGTTTTTGGGCGCTTCCGCATAATGCTTGAATTCCATGGTGTAAGTGGCGCGCCCCTGCGAGAGCGAACGCAACTGCGTCGCATAGCCGAACATTTCCGACAGGGGAACTTCAGCGCGAATCGCCTTGACGCCGCTGGGCAGGTTGTCCATGCCCTGAACAATGCCGCGGCGACTCGAAAGATCGCCCATAACGTTGCCCATGTAGTCTTCCGGCGTTTCCACTTCCACTGCCATCATGGGTTCAAGCAGGGTAGGATTCGCCTTCTTCATGCCTTCCCTGAAGGCCATGGAAGCCGCCATGCGGAAGGCGTTTTCGTTCGAGTCTACATCGTGATAGGAACCATCGAAGAGGGTGAACTTGACATCCACCACCGGGAATCCAGCCAGCACGCCACTGTTGACGGCATCCTGTAAGCCCTTGTCGACCGCAGGGATGTATTCGCGCGGCACGACGCCGCCCTTGATGGCGTCGACAAATTCATAGCCTTTGCCGGCCTCGTTGGGCTCGATCTTCAGCCAGACGTGGCCGTATTGACCACGCCCGCCGGATTGCTTGATGAACTTGCCTTCCTGCTCGACCGCTTTCCTGATGCACTCGCGGTAGGCTACCTGCGGCGCGCCGACATTGGCTTCAACGCTGAATTCGCGCTTCATGCGGTCGACGATGATCTCAAGGTGCAGTTCGCCCATGCCGGAGATAATAGTCTGCCCGGATTCTTCGTCGGTGCGAACGCGAAACGATGGGTCTTCCGCTGCCAGACGCCCCAGGGCGATACCCATTTTCTCCTGGTCAACCTTGGTTTTCGGCTCGACCGCGACGTGAATGACCGGTTCAGGAAACACCATGCGCTCCAGAATGATGGGCGTGTCAAGGTCGCAGAGAGTCTCGCCGGTCGTCACTTCTTTCAGGCCGATACAGGCGGCAATATCGCCTGCCAGCACTTCCTTGATTTCTGCGCGATCATTGGCGTGCATCTGCACGATTCGGCCAATCCGTTCCTTTTTCTGCTTCACGGAGTTGTAGACCGTGGAGCCGGATTCCAGCACCCCGGAATAAACCCGAATGAAGGTAAGCTGACCGACGAATGGGTCTGTCATCAGCTTGAAAGCAAGCGCGGAAAATTTTTCGCTATCATCGGCCTTGCGGGAAGCGGCAGCTTCCTTCTCATCAATGCCGGCCACTGGCGGGATGTCCGCCGGCGAAGGCAGAAATTCGATCACCGCGTCCAACATTCGTTGTACGCCCTTGTTCTTGAAGGCGGTGCCGCACAGCGTAGGCTGGATTTCGCAGGCAATGGTACGCAGGCGTATGCCTTCCAGAATTTTATCTTCCGCGAGAACCCCGTTTTCCAGGTACTCATTCATCAGGTTTTCGTTGGCTTCCGCTGCTGCCTCGACCAACTGCTCGCGCCAGGTGTTCGCTTCAGCCAGGAGTTCGGCAGGGATGTCCTTGTACTCAAACTTCATGCCCTGGGAGGCTTCGTCCCAGTAGATTGCCTTCATCTTGATGAGATCAACCACGCCGACGAATGTTTCTTCCGCGCCGATGGGAATGACGACGGGCACAGGATTGGCCTTCAGGCGCGTCTTCATCTGCTCGATGACCTTGAAGAAGTTGGCGCCGGAGCGATCCATCTTGTTTACGAAGGCCAGACGCGGAACCTTGTACTTGGTTGCCTGCCGCCACACGGTTTCGGATTGCGGTTGGACGCCGCCCACAGCGCAATAAACCATGCACGCGCCGTCGAGTACACGCATGGAACGCTCCACTTCAATGGTGAAGTCGACGTGTCCAGGGGTGTCAATGATGTTGAGGCGATGTTCGGGATAATTCAGATCCATCCCCTTCCAGAAACAGGTGGTCGCGGCGGAAGTGATGGTGATGCCGCGCTCCTGTTCCTGAGCCATCCAGTCCATGGTGGCCGCGCCATCGTGCACCTCGCCAACCTTGTGGTTGACTCCGGTGTAGAAAAGGATGCGTTCGGTCGTTGTCGTCTTGCCGGCGTCAATGTGCGCGGAAATGCCGATGTTGCGGTAACGTTCAATAGGTGTTTTGCGTGCCACGATAAACCCCAGGAAAAAGAGTTAGAAGCGGAAATGGGAGAAGGCTCTGTTGGCTTCAGCCATGCGGTGCACTTCGTCGCGCTTCTTGACCGCGCCGCCGCGGTTTTCAGAGGCTTCCAGCATTTCGGCTGCCAGACGCAGACCCATGGTTTTTTCCGAGCGTTTCCTGGCTGCTTCGCGCAGCCAGCGCATTGCCAGCGCCATGCGACGGGCAGGGCGCACTTCTACCGGAACCTGATAATTCGCGCCGCCGACGCGGCGGGATTTTACTTCTACCAGGGGTTTGATGTTGCCGATAGCGGTATGGAAAACTTCCAGCGGATCTTTGCCGCTCCTGGCGGAAATTTGCGCGAACGCGCCATATACGATGCGTTCGGCGACCGACTTTTTGCCGCTTTGCATAATGGCGTTGATGAATTTGGAGACATCCTGATTCCCGTACTTGGGATCGGGCAGGATTTCGCGTTTGGGTACTTCACGACGACGGGGCATGATTTTCCTTTCAATTCAGTCGAGGCAAAAAGCCTCAAGCCGCCCGACAGCCGGACTCCGCGAGGAGCCAAACAGGGGCGGCCACTTACTCAGGCTGCCTGAAATCAGGCGGCCTTCGGGCGTTTGGCGCCGTATTTGGAACGGGCCTGTTTGCGGTCTTTAACGCCCTGGGTATCCAGGGAGCCGCGCACGGTGTGATAACGCACGCCGGGCAAATCTTTTACCCGACCGCCGCGAATCAACACCACGGAGTGCTCCTGCAAATTGTGGCCTTCGCCGCCGATGTAGGAGATGACTTCGTAACCGTTGGTCAGCCGCACCTTGCACACCTTACGCAGCGCGGAATTTGGCTTTTTCGGCGTGGTCGTGTACACACGGGTACACACGCCGCGTTTTTGCGGACACTTCTCCAGCGCCGGCACCTTGTTTTTCACAACTTCTGCTTCGCGCGGCTTTCTCACGAGCTGATTGATGGTAGGCATATAAATCCTCTTGCAGCGACTGGCCCTGAATAGACGAGCGTCGCATGGTTATACCGAGACAGAGGCTTCGCTTAACCGCTGTCGACAAAGAGGCAGAATTTTATGGATTGACAAGCCAATTGTCAAGTAGCCAGGAATCAGAAATCAGGAATCAGGAATACCGCTGATCTCTACCCCCTGTACTCTGACTTCTGACATCTGTTCACTAGCCTCTGACTAGCGTGCGCTGACGCTAATCCTGTCATAGCGGCCGCGCTCGTCCATGACGGTTATATCCACGCGCCCGGTTTCCTCAAGGCGGTGAATCAGGGGTTGTCTGGCCGACTGGCGGGCGACAAGCCGCCCGTTGACAAGCCAATACACCTCACCTTGCTGGCCGCGCAGTTCAAGGCGGACGACCGGCGGTTGATCGGGGCGGGGTCGCCGGATGACCTCGCCGTGGCTAAGGCCGACTATACGCAGACCGGCTTCCGGTTCGAGCGTCGGCGGGCAACGAGCATCCCAGGCCGGGGGACGCGCTCTGGCCTGAATGTCGGCAGGCAGCCAGGGTTCAAGCGCCGCCGGCCAACGCGCCGCCTCGATAGTGCGGCGGGGACGGTCGCTGCATTCGGCGTTTACACGCATTCCGGCGGTATCTACCTCGTAGGAGTAGCGCGGTTCACCGCCGCGCAGGCGATCAGGGAAGGTTGGCGGCGCGGTGTCGTTCAAGAGCCAGGCCAGCATCCGGCGGTGGCAGAGCGCCTCTTCGGCAGGATCGAAACGAATGCCCAGCGGCCAGCAGATTGTTTCCTGACGGACGGAAGGCGGCGGTATCCGGGGAGTCGGCGGCTGATTGTCAATGGCGGTAAACAGGTCGACCAGTAGCGGGGCGGCGATGTTAGCGCCGAAGAAGCCGGGGTTTGGCGTCCCATCCGGACGACCAATCCAGACGCCGATGGTGTAATTGTCGGAAACGCCGACCGACCAGGCGTCGCGGAAGCCGAAACTGGTTCCGGTCTTCCAGGCGATGCCGCGCCGGATGCCCGCCCCCTGCTCGACGGCGCGACCGACCGGGCCGCCTGCTTCGAGCACATCGCGGATGATGAAGGCAGCCCCCGGTGATAACATCCGCTGCTCGACCAGCGGCTCTTCGGATCGGTAGCGCGGCTTGCCCGCCATGCCCTGCCGGGCGAAGGCGGTGTATGCTCCGACCAGTTGTTCCAGAGTGGTAGCGGCTCCGCCCAGGATTACCGACAGGTTGGGCGATTCGTCCCTGGGCAAATCCAGCTTCAGGCCGCCCCGGCGGAGCGCGGCGACAAAGCGGTTTGGTTGAAGGCGATCAAGCACTTCTACCGCTGGCACGTTCAGCGATTTTGTCAGGGCTTCGGAGACGCCGACCGGGCCGTGAAAGGATTGCTGAAAATTGCCCGGCTGATAGCCGCCGAAGGATTGCGGCACATCCGCCAGCAGCGATTCGGAATGAATAAGCCCTTCGTCTAGCGCCAGCCCGTATAAGAAAGGCTTGAGCGTCGAGCCGGGCGAACGCGCAGCGCGTACCATGTCTACGAAGGCGAAGCGGTCAGCATCGGAGTAATCCGCTGAACCGGCATAGGCGCGCGCTTCCAGGGTGGCGTTGTCGACTACCAGGGCGGCCATCGAGACACGCGGCGGCAAAACGCTTAAGCGACTGGTCAGCAGTAGTTCTACCGTTTCCTGCGTCGGGGCGTCAATTGTCGTATCAATGCGTCGCGCCCCTTTGGCTTCCCGCCGCATACGCTCGGCTAACAGCGGAGCCAGCACCGGCTCGCGCGCTGCATAGGCGATAATCGGCTCCTGTCTGGCGTCAATGATGTCGCTGTCGCTCCAGACGCCGCTCATCCGTTGCAGCACTTTTTCCCGCGCTTTTTCCGCCTCTACGGGGCGGCGATCAGGCCGTAGTCTGGATGGCGCCTGCGGCAGGACGGCAAGCAACGCCGCGTCGGCATGGCTCAAGCGTCGCGCCGGTTTGCCGAGATAGGCGCGGCTGGCCGCCTCGACGCCTTCGAGGACGCCGCCCATCGGCGCGTAATTGATATAGAGGGCGAGAATTTCGTCCTTCGAGTAACGCCATTCCAGTTGCAGGGCGCGCAGGATTTGCCGGGCCTTGCCGGTTAATGTTCGCGGCGTCGGTTCGATTATGCGGGCGACCTGCATGGTCAGGGTCGAGCCGCCGGAAACAATGCGTCCGTGGTATGCCCATTGCCATGCCGCCCGCGCCAGCGCGACGGGGTTGACGCCGGGATGCCAGCGAAACCAGCGATCTTCGTAGCGCAACAGAGCTTCCAGATAGAGGGGCGAGACATCGGTCAACGCAACCGGATGCCGCCAGATGTGGTTACGGTCGGGAAAGGCGCGTAATGGCGTGCCGTCGCGGGCGACGACGATTAGCGCCTGCGGCGAGTCGCGCCCCGGCGTCGGCGGCGGAAACGCCCGGTCAAGCGCAAACAGACAGAGTAACGCGAAGAGCAGAATTTTCAGCCAGCGCGGGCAGCGGCTCCAGACTTTGCGCCACGGTTTTTCGGGATGCGTTTTCATAACAATTTTGGGCAGGTACAGGGGCCTGCCCCTACAGCGACAGAGGACTGACATGAACGCCACCGTAGAAACGCCCTCTGTAGGGGCACCCCTTGTGGTTACCCATTACCTCACCACAGCGGCAAAAACAGTTTCAACGATGGATCTCTTGTGGCGATGAATCCGTAACGCTGATAAAAACGCGCGGCGGCTTCGTCCCTGGCGTCAACGAATAATCCGGCGCTGCCTACTGCTTCTGCCGCTGTGCGGGCGCGATTCACCGCATCGGCCAGCAGAAATTTGCCCAGACCCTGGCGCTGCATGTCGGAACGTATGGCCAAGCGGCCAAGGCGGGTGACCGGAATCTGGCGCGGGTAGCGTTTGGCTTGTTTGGCGGGCAGGTCTTCAGCCAGCACGAAGGCCGAGGTCAGAGCGTAGAAGCCAAGGATGCTGTTGGCCTCCAGCGCATAGCCGTATTGCCGCCACGACTCTGCCGCCGCATCAACGGGTACGGCCACAAAAGTCCGCGAAACGCCTTTGTCCTGATGCTGAAGCGCGGTCTGCTTCAACCAGATGTCGAGAGACGCGACGCCGCAATCAAACCCGTTTCTGTCGTGGCGTCCAATTAAGGGTTCCAGTCTTATCATTGCGTCTGGTCATGTAGTCTTCGAGCGCTGCCTTCAGTTCGGCGTTGGGTGGTAGGGGACGATCCAGCGCGGCAAGGAAGGCTCTGGCATCACGGGCAGTGAGGCGGATGACGCGCTCTTGTTCGATGATGTGCTCGGCTTCGCGCAAGGCTGCCTGAACGATGAATTGATTGAGCGTAGCCCCCGTCAGGCTGGCCGCCATTTCCAGGGTTTCATGCACGGCAAGCGGCACCCTGGCGGTGATGCGGCTATGGTCAAGTGTGGCGGTTGTCATGGAGATCGCTTCGGTTGCTTTGAAGGTAGGTAGTCTAACATAGTGGTGGCAAAATGTCACCGCAAATATGCCATGCCAACCGCCATCATGATCAGATCAGCGCGGCTGGCTCATGCGTGAGCAGTGACCGGGCGAAGAGTGCGGACTGTGGGTTGCGGGTACTGGCGAGCTTCTGCCAGATCGTAGTTAAGCTGCAAGGTAAGCCACATATCGGCAGTGCTAACCCCCGCCTGTTCCAGCCGCAAGGCCAGATCGGGACTTAACGCTGCCCGACAATTCAGAACACGGGAAAAGGCTGTTCGAGACATGCCCAACCGTTCAGCCGCTTCCTTTACGGTCAAGCCCAGTTCCGCAATGACATCCTCGCGCAGCACTTCGCCGGGATGAACAGGTTTTTTCATCGTCATGATGCGTTCCTTTCAGTGGTAGTCCTGATAATCGACCAATTCAACATTGATACCGATAAAGACGAACGTAACGCGCCAGTTGCCGTTCACCCAAACAGACCAGTAGCCTTTCAGTTCACCTTTGAGAGGATGCGGGCGAAATGAAGGGATGTTGACGTCTTCCGGGTTTTTCGTGGCGTTCAGCACGTCAAGAATGCGGCTCAACTTTGCGGCATGGGCGGGTTGTATGGCCTTTGGTCGAGCCGGTCTTATAGAAGGCTTCAAGCCCTTTGTGTCGGAATCATGTAATCATGGCTTAATTGTACCGCGTAACGTTACGAGGCACGATTGCCCATGCTGGCGCGGATTGTCAAGGCTTGTTCCACGGAGAGACAGATTCCCACCAGGAATCGAGCGCCTTATTCCACGGCGCAAGGTCATAGGTTTCTCCGTTATATTTGACAACAACACTTGGCGGCTTTTTCCTGGCGTCGGATTTCGCTGAAAGCCTGAGGTCTGCAAAGCCGTTTGTGGATGTATTTTCAACAGCAATGAAAATATTTGCCTCGACATAATTTTCCTCATAGTCTTCGTCGTTATGACCACCGCAAGGATTTCCAGCGATGACATGGCGATTCCAGCGGTTCATCATTGGATGAAACAATACCGGTCGTAACTCTTTTCCGGAAACAATGAATAGTGTGAGATCATCAGCATCTCCTCCGTCATGAATGCACCTGTTCACAGAGGTAAATGATCGGAGCGCAAAGGCTCTGGTGGTTTTCGAGAGAGCGTATCGCGCAGTATCAAGTCTCAAAGAATACCCACCGACCTCTGTTGTGGCATCTTCCAAGATACTTGTTTTATAGAAGGCAATGACTTGCTTGTTTGGAATATCTACTAACGCAAGTAATATTTGTTTCTCTCTATTGCCTGCATCGTAAGCAAACGCAGCAATCATTCTGGATTTGTCCGTAGGCCAGGGCTTGCATTCGTCAGCCACGACAAGCCCACCTTCTTCTCGATATGAAAAATTATCCAGTTGGAAATGATTGCCTACGATTTTCACAACGGCATCGTCGCAGCGTTTATGTTCATACGGCGTTTGCGCCCATATTGGCAGGCTGAAGGCAACCAGCAGGCCGGTCAGCAGGGCAAGCCGCGACAAGAAGCGGCGCGGGGTTTGAAATGTCGTCATGGCTTACGCCTTTCGGCGCGTCCAGTCTTCCACGGTCAAACCGGCGACACCGCTGAATGCGGCGTCATTGGTAACGAGGACGGAATCCGTTTCCAGCGCATGCGCGGCGATAAGCATGTCGAGCGATCCAAGCGCCCGGCCTTGTTTTTCCATGTCTGCCCGCGCTTTCCCGTAGCGTTCCATTACCGCGCTATCCCAGGGCAGCACGTCCACGCGCCGCAGGAATTCCATGACGGCTTTATGCAGACGTTTGGCGTCCGGCCTCTTCGCCAGGCCGAACATCAATTCCCCGCCGGTGATTGCGGAGATACATAGCAGGGCCATAGGAGTTTCAGTAACCCGTAGAGAGACATCGGGGTAGCCTTTGACGAGATGGCTTACCGTGTTTGTGTCAAGCATGTACCGCTTCATTCTTGCCATCCCGCAAAAGGATCACGATCCTCTACGCCCTGGTTACGCTCGGCGGCATCCAAAAAATTGGCAGGTACATCAGCGCCCTTTAACGCCGCAAAGAAGTCTTCCCATGTCGCGGGCTTGCGCGACAGGATAACGTCGCCGGTCTGCGGGTCCTGACGAATGAAAACCTCTTTCTCGGCAAAGCGATAGGCGGCAGGCAAGCGAACCGCCTGGCTGCGACCATTGGTAAACAGTTTGGCAATTTGGCTCACGATTCCTCACCGGTAGAGAAGTTGGCATATATCCAAGAATATACCAATGCCAGGCATATATCAAGGCATATCAGAAACCGCTCTGGTATCCGGCGCGGCGCGGCAGTAAGGTATCCCACAGGCCGCGCCGGGTTCTTATTCCTGCGCCGATGTTCCCACGCCATCCGTCACCGTCAGCATGGTTTCACCGCCGGTCAGGCCATAAACATCAGGGCGGTACATGTCTTCGGCGTAGAGAGGCGGGATGACGAACCTGCCCGGAGTTACGACACGGGCGCGATAGAACAGACTCATATTACCTTGCAGGCGGGCGGCGACGACAAAGCGGTCATCCCGGAACTCAACATGCTGAATACGCTTATCGCGCATTGCGTCGGCAGGATTTACCTTGTCAATCATGACGCTGGCCAGACCCTCACCCTGGGCAATGTTGAGGTTCTCAATCTCCAGACCGGCCGGAATGCGATCAATGACCATGCCGTTGTTGATCCAGCTCCGCGGATTGACGTTTACCCGCACGATTACCGATTCGCCCACGCGCAGGGCGCGGTTGCCAAGCGGCGTACCGTCGGCCTCGAACCAGTCACGACTCAAGGCAATGGAGTCGTTGCGGGCGGGCGGCATCCGCGCCGGATGGCCGCTTAAGCTGAGTTGCAAATAGAGCGTTTCCTTGTGCGTATTCCTGATGCTAATCCCGCCTTGCATTTCCGCGGCTTCCAGTGGCCTAATCAGGCTACCTGTGCCTTGCAGCGTCTTCTGCCTGCTATCACTGACTTCCGCCGTCCACTCGGTTCCGCCCGTATTTGAGCCGACAAAGTTACGCCCAAGCAGGAACAGCGCGAGCTTCTCCTGCGTGCTGGTATAGCGGTTCTTATGCAATTCACCGGCGGCAATGGCAACCAGATTGTCCTGCCCGTCAACTTTTATCTTGTGGCGATCAAGCAGAACGTAGGACAGCGCCGCGTCGCGCAACGGGCTGCCATAGTCGCCCCACCAGGAACCAGAATCACGCCCCTTGCTTATGCCTTCGGAGAAAGCGGTCTGGGCGCGGGGCTCATCGCCCATCAGTTTCAGGGCCAGACCGAGATGAATCAAGGCCAGGCCGGAATGCGCCTGTTCGCGTACCTCGAACATCTGACGCAGAGTCGACAGCGGCGCTTTGGCCTCACGCGCCAGCACATAAGCGCCGTAAGCGAGCACGCTGAAGCGGCCTGCGCCGGCGTAGCGATAATCCTGCCAGCCACTCTCGTTGTAGGCGACTTTGCCCGTCGGCAGACCGGCAACACCCTCCTGCAGGTATTTGAGCAGGAATTCCTGGGTCTTTTGCTGCATTGTTTCCGGCACGGCAAAGCCCTGTTCACGCGCATCGAGCAGGAAATTGCCAACGTAGGCCGAGAGCCAGTACTGGTATTCGGAGACATTGCCCCACATGCTGAAGCCGCCGTTTGGAGCCTGCATCGCGCCCAGTCGGGCAATGGATTTTTCCAGCATGTCCGCCCGCTGCTCACGACTGTAGGGCTTGAGGCCAAACAACCTGGCCCCGTCCTCGTCAATCAGAACATGGGGATAAGAGGTGCTGGTCGTCTGCTCGGCGCAACCGTAGGGATAAGTGAGCAAGCCCTGAATGACGCTACGCACGTCAATCGGCGCTTTGTCGGAAATTGTCACATGCGACTGTACGGTGCTACGTATAAAACCGCCAAGATCAGCCTCCCGAATGTTGATGGTTTCACCCGGCGCAACCGTCAGCAGTCTGAGTACCTGCTGCTGTGGCGTCGCGGCCTGAACTTGCAGGCCAAAGCCGCGTTCCAGCTTGAGACCGGCGGAACTGGTGACATTTACCCGAACCTCGGTCAGACCAAAAGCCTGCCCTGCTTCGAGCGAGAAGCGCAGGGTTCGCTTCTCCTCTGCCTTTAGTTCCAGCGTCCGCGCGGCGTTGTTGATCTTCAGGCCGTCGTCGTTCTCGATACGGACAGTGAGCGTTTGCGCGGAGCCGGTCAGATCATGCAGGTCAAGCGCAACGATGGCCTGGTCGCCAACGGTCAGAAAGCGCGGCGTCAACAATTCGGCTACCAGCGGCGCGGCAACCACAGTTTCACTCTCGGCATTACCGAAGCGATCAGCAGCGGCGGCCACCGCCATCAGGCGCAAAGTACCGTTGAAATCAGGCACATCGAGAGTGATTTCGGCTTCACCCTGAGCGTCGAGCTGTACCGGACCGGAAAACAGGTCGACCAGACGCACCTTTTTGGGCAGGCTCCTGGTTGCTTGCGGCGCTGCATCGCCACCGAACTTGAGCCTGCCCTTGCGCCCGGCCATCTTCTCAATCAGGCGACCATAAACATCGTACTGGTCAACCCCGTAGCGCAGCCGCCCAAAGAAGTTGGCGAATGGGTCGGGCGTCGCAAAGCGGGTGATGTTGAGAATGCCGACATCCACGGCGGAAAGCGTGACGAGAGCCGTCTGACCGTCCAAATCTGGCACTTTGACTTTCACTTTCAAGGGAGTTTCGGGCTGCGTCTTCTGCGGCGCTTCAAGGTTGACCGTGAGCTTACGCTCACCGCGCTCAAGCGGCAGATGTGCCAGACCGAGCGCCCGCGCGGGAGTTACCTTTTCGCCGGAACTGCCCGGGCGCAGCACGATCACCGAAACATAGAGATCGTGGCGCTGCCAGGTTTTATCCACCGGAATTTCGACGGTCGCGCCGTCGAGCGGAACCGGGATTCGCTTTACCCACAGGGTACGGTCGCCCTCGACGGTGATTAACGCCTCGCCGGCGTGCGGCGGGCTGATAGTCAGTCTGGCGGTATCGCCGTCGCGGTAAGCCGGTTTGTCGAGTTGCAGCGCCACCCGGTCGGGGCGCACGCCCTGGCTTTCATCGTCGCGGGCGTTCCATCCGGCATAAAAGCGGAATTTGGCGGTCTGCCCTGTTTCCGGGTCATGAATTTCCACGCGATAGCGCCCGTACTTGACCGGAACTTCCAGCTTGCCGCGTCCGCCTTCGGGAACGCTAACGCTGAAAGTTCCGACCAGTTCGTCGGTTTCGGTGAAGCCCGAATTCCAGCCGCGCTGGTCATCAAAACGCCAATAATAGTCGCGGTTTTCGCGGAACAGGCGCACCGGCAGGTCGTCGCCTGCGCTTAACTTGCCGTCGGCGTCGGCGCGCGCGACCTCAAACTGGGCGATGCTGCCTTGCCGCGCATAATCGCCGGTGAACAGGGGGCGGATGCCGATCAGTACCGGATGAGGCCAGATGACCCGTTCAAAATTACGCACCACGGGACGACCGCCGCTTTCGAGCAGGCTCAACGTGGCGCGCGCGGTGGTGGGCGAGCGCTTGCCACTGGCCGGTTCCAGATTGATGTCCAGGGCAAGTTCCCCGTTTGCGTCAAGCTCGGCTGGCGGCAACTCGACTCTCTGGCGCTGGCTGTCTTCGTTGGAATCGCCGAATTCAAAGCCGGGCAGTTGCCGGGCCAGCGGGTTCTTCTGGCGCTCGAAGACAACCACGCCAAGCAACTGATTGCCAGCAGTCGGAGCGCCGTAGAGGTAAGCTCCCTTAACCGCGATCCGCAAGGTTTCAGCGGGCGAAACGGTAGCCTGTGGGCTATCAAGGTCGAGTTTCATTCGTTCCGGCAGAAATTCCTCGACGCCGAAGCGAAAACTGGCGGTAGCCAGCTTGTCAGCCGGATCGGAACGCAGTTCCAATCGCCATGCGCCGGTCGGCGCGTCAACCGGCAATTCGATACGCTGCCGATAATAGCCGCCTGCCTCAGCGTCGGGTTGCCAGTATGTAGTGAACTGGCTCTTGCCGTCCGGGCGTTTGAGAATGGCCTGGAGCGGCTGGGCTGGAATCGAACGCCCGTCGGCGTCACGCGCCAGCACCGAAAGCTCGAAACTCTCGCCGGGACGATAGAGGTCGCGCCCGGCGTAGGGGAACAGGCGCACCGGCTGCCCGGCCAGACCGGTGATCGCGTATTCGGAAAGATCAAGCGCCGGTTCCTTCAGCGTAATCATGGATAGTTGCTGGCCGTGGCGGGCGACGACGACCCTGGCCGCCGCCGGGCGTTCAGCGAAACTGGCGCGGCCATCGGCGTCGCTTTCGCCGCGCGCGACGACTCTGGCGTGTTCGTCAAGCCAGGTCACCTCGACGCCGGATACCGCCTTGCCGCTGGTCAGCGAGCTTACCCAGACATCCGCGCCATTGGCGAACAAGCGGGCGGAGAGACCCAGGTCACTGACATAGAAGTAAGTAACCTGGTATTCGTGGCGGAAGCGCTTGGGTTGGCTCATCACCGCGATGTAAATGCCAGGTTCAGACAGTTCCTTGATATTTTCTACCGGCAGGAAAGTGACGTTGCGTTTGTTGGCCTGCTGTTCGGTCAGAAAGCGACCGGCGAAAACGCTATCGGTCAGTTTATGCAGACTGTCCAGCGGCCAGATATTGACCGCGCCCTTAAGATCAGTAGCATGCCAGTCGTAATAATATTCATCATCGTCACCATCATCACTTGTCTGACGCTGGACGCGCGCCCCGCTGATAACCCGATCAAGAAAGCGCGGCAACTGGTCAGGTTTTACACGCAGGAATTGAACATCAACTTCAGACACGTTGACGGTAACTACCGGCAGGCCGCCGTTCTGCTTCGCCGGTAGTACCATGCCGCGACTGGCGAAATAATAGGCGGGCGCAACGACGGGAGTAACCACCGCATAACGGCTTTCCTCATTCAGCTTGTGACCGGTCGCCGAGGACAGACCGGCAGCGACGCGAACGACATAGCGGGTATGCGGCTTGATGTGCGGGAAATACAATAGACGTGGGTTGTCGCCGACGACCCATGCGCCCTTGACCAGTGTGCCGCCGTCAATGACAACATCTTCGGGGGCGCTGCTGACCTCCGGCACGGTGTTGCCGTAGTGGTAGTAGTCGTCGTCCGATTCGCTACGCGGCTTGGGATCGTTGGGACGCGCCGGCATCTCGAAGACCTGAATCATGTCGTCGTAAGTCCTGCCTCTATCCAGAGGATGGGTAAAACTCAAAGCCAATGCCGGGGAGCCGTCAAATTCACGATTGCCAAAATCAGCAAGCTGAAAAGGCCCGGTGACGCTTCCGCTATCGTCCTGCTGGACAATCCGGGAAAAAGGCTCGGCGGAGCTTTCGCTGCTGTCATCCTGCTGCAATGTCCTGGCGACATAGAGACCGGACGCCGCGATGATGGCGACGATAAACAGCAACGGAATGATTCCAAAACCCTTACGCAAGACTGAACGCAACATTGACTTCTCCTTGAGACCCGGATACCAACTGGCGGCGGGCAAAAAATTAAAACATGAATTGTGACATGAACGTGGTTGTTCTGTGATGTTTCAGTAAGCTCATGTAATAAGCCCGCAAACCCCAACTCCCGCATTGCCCGCTACAGGTATCCTGTTTATAGTGGCTTCCGTAAATAATTGTACTTTCATCATTAAGGCACGGGTGTAGGTTGGGGTGAGCTTGCGAACCCCAACATGCGGCAATTGTGGGGGGCGCAGTGTTGGGGTTCTCTATTTGCCGTCTGCAAGACCTCACCCTAGCCTACAATTTGGCAGTCGTTTTATTTGCGGAAACCACTATAGGCGAAAACCCTTACTCCTTCCTGCCTGCTTCTTCATAAAGCGGCATAACTTTGGGCAGGGCTGCGTCAATTTCATGGATACGGTTCGCGCTGCTGGGGTGGGTGGATAGCCAGGTAATCGGCATACCGCCGCCTGCGGCAGCCATCTTTTCCCAAAGCGTGATTCCGGCTCTGGGGTTGAATCCGGCGCGGGCGGCAAGGTCCAGGCCAACAAGATCGGCTTCGCTTTCATCGTCGCGGGAGAATTTCAGGGTGAGAAGACTGCTGCCGTATTTAAATACCTCCGTATATTTGCCGCCGCCCAAAAATTGGCCAAGCAGGCTGGCGCCGACCGAAGTGGCCATGCTTTTCCCGATCTGGGCGCGAGCGTGTTCCCGTAGCGCGTGCGCGGCTTCATGTCCCATCACGATGGCAATTTCGTCGTCAGTCAGCTTGAGACTTTCGGTAAGGCCGGTAAAAAAGGCGATTTTCCCGCCGGGCATACAGAAGGCATTTACGGCGTCGTCCCTGATAAGATTGACTTCCCATTTCCAGTTTTGCGCCTCCGCGTTAAAGCGCGGCGCAAAAGCAATGACACGCCTGGCAATGGCGACAACCCGTTGCCCCTGGGCGGTGTCGGTGACAAGCGCGTTCTGCTTTTTCGCCTTCTGGATGAGGGTTTGGTATTCCTTGTCTGCCTCGCGTTCAAGCTCCCTGGCAGGCACCATGGCGCGAAAGGAAGACGTTTCGCCAACATCAATGCCGATAGTAGAAGGCGAGGAAGCGGACGCGCCCTTCCCGGAGACGCTGCCTGATGTCGTAACACAGGCAGATAACAGGGGAATAAAGAGCAGGAGCGCGAAGAGAGAGGCGCGGGGTTGCATGGCTTAATAATCCTGATTGTTGTTCCACATGTCTTGATTGAAGCGCACGACACGGTTTCGCCCGGTCTGCTTGGCCTGATACAGGGCGACATCGGCAAACTTCAGGGCTTGCCAGAAGGTCGCGCTGTCTTTCGGGTAGTCGGAAAGCCCGATAGAGATAGTTTTTTGCAGGATACTACCGCCGATATTGATACGGATTTTCTCGACGGCGCTCCGAATATTTTCGGCAACCTGATCGGCGTCCGGCTCCACCGTACCCTGCAACACGATAAGAAACTCCTCGCCGCCATAGCGTATAACCATGTCGGAAGAGCGCACAGACTGCTTCAGCACCCCCGCAAGCGCCTTCAGCACGGAATCGCCGGCGTCATGCCCGTAGGTATCGTTGACCATCTTGAAGTAATCCAGGTCCAGCATCATGATGGCCAGATGGATCTGCTGGCGGCGCACATTGGCCAGCAGGGTTTCGACATATTCCTCAAGGTAGCGGCGATTGTTGAGGCCGGTCATCGGGTCGTGCAGCGAGGATTCCTTCAGGGTTTCGGTCAGGCGGCGGGCTTCCAGCACCGGCGCGGCCTCGCGCAGATAGACATTGATGTAAGGCAGAGCCTCGGAAACCCTGTCCTTGTCATCTTCCCGGACGACGAGCTGGACGATGCTGCCGACCGTGCCGGACTGGACGACAGGGAAGCACAGATAACCGTAAGCGTGACCCTCGTCTGTGGGCGAGTTGAAGGCATAGCAGATGTCCGGCTGACTGATCCCATTGACCAGATGCCCGGTGCGGCGGGCGCGGCAGGTTTCAGGACGCTCAAGAATCTGGGGATTGCACCAGCGACAGGAGGCGGAAAGCATACCGTCCACGATGACCGTGCGCATTTCGTTCCGCCCACTCAACACTTCGTAGATGGAGAATTTGCGTAAACCAAATTCGTCCTGCAGGACGACGGAAAGGCGCTGGAAAATTTCCGCCTTGGCTTCGTCTTCTTCAATGGCCTGTTTGAAGTGGGAAGCCTTGGTCAACCCTCCCACCATGTCAATGGTTACCGTGAGCAGGTTTTCGTTTTCCCGCGCCTGCCGCCCGGTCAATTGCGATACCTGATTGCCGATGTGGTTCAAGCCGCCATCCAGAAAACGCATCAGGCGGTTCATCTCGGTGGCGATTTGCCCGATTTCATCGTTGGTTTTCTGGGTGATGTTTCCCTTGAAATTGCCGCTGGTCGCGCTGCGCACGACCTCTTCGACTTCATTGGCAGTCCTTGAAATCGGGTTCAGGATGCCGCGCAGGAAAAAGAAGAGGAAGAGCATGAACAACGCGACCGTGCCGACAACGCTGCATACGGTGATTACGGCCTGATTCTTGAGCTGGGTCAGGGACATGGTCATGGTTACCGCGCCCAGCACCTCGCCCTCTTGGACATTGTGGCACTGCATACAGTTGGGAGAATCTTTTGAATCGGCGATGTAGGGGATGGTGCTGCGAAAAATCACTTCCTTGCCTCGCTCGGTAATCTCATAGTCAGGTTCGCCTTTTTCCATGACCCGGATTTCAAACTCGTCCGGCAGAAATTCGCTGCTGTTGTTGTTTCCGAACTGCTCATTGACCGAGGGCGCGCGCACCACATAGGCGGACAGGAGGTCGTGTATCTCGGTAATGCGCCGCAGAAAGGACTGGCGGCGATCAATGACGCCGGTAATCATGGCTTCGGTCAGATGTACCCGAACGATTTCAGAGGCAATGCGGACGTGTTTTTGGGTAACGGCGACGGAGAAACTCTGAAAAGCATAGAGGCTGATGGCGGTAATGACGACAATCAGTCCTATGGCAATGAACGAGAAGAAGAACGAAATCTTTGAATTTAGACGCATTGAAGTTTCACTCTCTTATTACCATACGCGAAAAGTGGATTTTGCCAGTTTAATAAAATGTAGGGAAGAAGAACGGTCATAATATTTTCCCCAATTCCGGGAATCGTATTATGAGCGCTATTGGAGCAAATCTGGACAGGGCAATCGCGTTTGCCCTCCGGGGATTGAGCGGATATTTGGCCTGGAGCGCCGTTACCGGGATCGCCGGGCACCGGCCCGGCCTGAAGCAGGATGTCGCGCTGGCGCGTGGCGCTGTCGGATGTTCCTGGAATTGCGGTAATTACAATATGCGGCTTTTAAGGGGGCTGCGATTGCCTTGGATTTTTTTATCATACGCAGTAGACATCTTTGTAGAACAAGAGTAGATTTGCCTCTTGTTCGAGTTAGCGGACGGCATGGCAGGCAAGTTGAGGCGTCATGTTCCGCAGAGCTACAGGACAAGGCAACAAAAAATTGTAATAATTTGTAAAAATTCCTTGAAAAATCGGAAATGACATACACAATTTTTTTAAGCAAGC
>WRKX01000043.1 GCA_009777925.1 Betaproteobacteria bacterium
TTATGTGACTTGCGTCAATCATCAGCCATTCAAAATCAGGTTCGTCTATCAATGTTTCCAGCAGCTTTTCCCAGATTCCCTTGTCTCGCCACCGGGAAAAACGGCGATGCGTGTTATTCCAATCGCCTTAATCTGGCGGTAAATCCCGCCACGGTGCGCCTGTGCGCAGAATCCAGAAAACAGCATTGATAAATTTGCGATTGTCGCGGGCATTTCCTCTTCATGTTCCTTTACGACCGAGCAGATGAGGCTCCAAAATCTGCCAGACTGTATCGGAAATGTCGTGCCGTCTGTGCGCCGGTTGCATAAATTTCTCCTATTTGCCCAAAATCAAAATATTATACAATCTATTGACGACGCTATCTAGAAAAAGAAAATGTGCTTCTGCCTCTAATAGGATGGTTTATAGTTGTATTAGGTTGAGCAAGTGCGGTCTTCTTTGGATACTTTACGGTCTTATATTTCAAGACGGTGGCGGCGGGCGGAGCTTTGCTGCGACTGAGCCAGGAGGGATTCGAAATTGTCGGAGTATCCAGGTAAAGTTATCGTTGGCGAGACATTGAATCAATCCGTCTGGATGTGGTTTCTACTCCAGCGGTGGAAGGGTATGAATTTAATAATAGGAGATGTCTACAACATTTCTCTCGATGATCTTTGCGAAGTTATGAAGGAATGGCATAAGCGGTACGGAATCGCTGCCCAACAAGCCTGTCAGCCTGAATCGAAGATGCTCTGTCTATAACGTCATTGCGAGCGTTTGCTACGCAATCCAGCAGCGCTCATCTGGGTTGCGCTAAAGCTGCCGCTCCTCGCAATGAAGGTGTATCTGCTTAAACAGAAACCGCTCTAACCGGTGAGAAATCTTGACTTTCCGCAGGGTGTGGCTTACCGTCTTTCCCCATTTTCTGTCTTTCTTTACGTTCCATGAAACATTCTGCTTCCGTGGGTCTGGTTGCGCCCCAGTCGGTGAATTTTGCTGATGCTATCACGTTGAAAAGCGGCGCGAGCCTGCCGGGTTTTTCCCTTGCTTTTGAGACCTACGGGGAACTGAACGCCGCGAAGAGTAACGCGGTGCTGGTGTGCCATGCCCTTTCCGGCAGTCATCATGTTGCGGGTTTTTACGATCCGGAGCATAAAAGGGAAACCCGGGGCTGGTGGGATAATCTGGTGGGGCCGGGCAAGCCGCTGGATACCCGCCGCTTTTTCGTGGTGGGGGTAAATAATCTGGGCGGTTGTCATGGCTCGACCGGGCCGGTATCGCCCAACCCTGCAACGGGTCGCCCTTATGGCGCGGATTTTCCGCTCTTGACGGTAGAGGACTGGGTGGCGGCGCAGGCGCGGCTATCCGATTTTCTGGGGATTGATACCTGGGCGGCGGTTATCGGCGGATCATTGGGCGGGATGCAGGCGCTGGAATGGACATTGACCTATCCCGAACGGGTACGACATGGAATTGTCATTGCTTCTACGCCCCGTCTCTCGGCGCAGAATATCGCGTTCAATGAGGTGGCGCGACAGGCCATCCTATCCGACCCGGAATTTCACGGCGGAAATTATTATGAACAAGGCAGTGACGGACAGGGCGTTATCCCGCGTAATGGCTTACGGCTGGCACGGATGGTAGGACACATCACCTATCTGTCCGATGACCAGATGGCGGAAAAATTTGGTCGGCGAACAAAGAATCACAAGCGTGGCTTCAATTATGAGGTGGAGTTTGAAATCGAATCATATCTGCGCTATCAGGGCGACAAATTCGCCGAAATTTTTGACGCCAATACCTATTTGTTAACGACCCGCGCTCTGGATTATTTCGACCCGGCGCTGGATTATGACGGAGATTTGCAACAGGCGTTCAGGCGAGCGAAGGCGGATTTTTTTGTGGCCTCCTTTACGACCGACTGGCGTTTCGCGCCGGAAAAAAGCCGCGAGATCGTATATGCGCTGTTGCATAATGGCCTGAATGTGAGTTATGCGGAAATTGACTGTCCCGCCGGACATGACTCATTTCTGCTTGATGATCCGCATTACCACACCGCATTGGACGCTTATCTGCAAGGCATCAAACTATGAAGAACGCATTGGCTCGAATATACGGGCGTTTCGACTTTATCCATGTCGCCCGCTGGATCGGCGAGGGGGAACGAGTGCTTGACCTGGGCTGCGGCGATGGCGCGTTGCTCTTGATGCTGCAAAAGGAAAAGAAGGCGCGAGGATACGGAGTGGAACTCGAACCGGCCAATGTTGCGGCATGTCTCAAAAATGGCGTCAATGTCCTGCAATTTGACCTTGAGCGCGGCCTTTTGGGGTTTGAGGATGATTCTTTTGATCGCGTCATCATGTTGCTTGCCCTTCAAACCATTCGGCATACCGTGCCGATTCTGAAAGAAATGCTGCGGGTTGGGCGGGAAGCGGTGGTTTCCTTTCCTAATTTCTGTTATCGCCCGCATCGGGAAGCGATTGCTGCCGGACGGATGCCGGTTTCCCGCCATTTGCCCTATCAGTGGTTTGATTCCCCTAATGTGCGTTTTTTCACGATTGCCGATTTTGAGGCGCTTTGCGCCGACGAGGGTATTGCCATTCACGAGCGGGTGGCGTTCGCGGAAGGAGCGCCGGTTACGGATGATCCCAACCTGAATGCGGAATTGGCGCTTTACCGGCTGGGGCGCATGTCTTGACCGCGTGTTATCATTTTTCTTTTTGCTCTCCCACTTCCTATGTTAGCCAAACGCATTATTCCCTGCCTGGACGTAAACGCCGGGCGCGTGGTGAAAGGTATCAATTTTGTCGGCCTGCGCGACGCGGGCGACCCGGTAGAAATTGCCCGCCGTTATGACGAACAGGGCGCCGATGAGGTCGCCTTTCTGGACATTACCGCGACGAGCGATGAGCGCGACATCATTCTGCATGTGATTGAAGCGTGCGCAAAGGAAATTTTCATTCCGCTGACCGTAGGCGGCGGTGTGCGCAAGGTCGATGATGTGCGCCGCCTCCTGAGCGCGGGCGCGGACAAGGTTTCCATCAATACTGCCGCCGTGCAGAATCCCGATCTGGTGGCGGAAGCCGCTGGCAAGGTCGGTTCCCAATGCGTTGTGGTTGCCATTGACGCAAAGTTGATAACGCCCGGACGCTGGCATGTCTTCACGCATGGCGGGCGGCAGGATACGGCCCTTGACGTGGTGGAATGGGCAAAGAAGGTAGAGGCGTTGGGCGCGGGCGAAATTCTCCTGACCAGCATGGATAGGGATGGCACAAAAGACGGCTTTGATCTGGCGCTCACCCGCGCGGTTGCGGACGCGGTTTCCATTCCGGTCATTGCTTCCGGCGGAGCCGGCAACCTGACCCATCTGGTAGAAGGGGTAACGGAAGGCCGCGCCGACGCGGTTCTGGCAGCCTCCATCTTCCATTTTGGCGAATATACGATACGCGAAGCCAAGGAATTCATGGCCGCGCGCGGCATTGAGATGCGGCTGTGAGCCACACGCTTGATCTTTCATTGCCCTGGATAGAGGCGCTTCGCTGGGATGATGACGGTTTGCTTCCCGCCATCGCGCAGGACGCGCAAAGCGGCAAGCTGTTGATGTTCGCCTACATGAACCGTGACGCGCTTCTGGAAACCATCCGCACGGGCGTGGCCGTGTATTGGTCGCGTTCAAAAAAACGTCTCTGGAAAAAGGGCGAGGTATCCAGACATTTCCAGAAAGTACGTGCCATTCGCACGGATTGCGACGGCGACGCGCTGTTGCTTTCCGTTGAGCAGATGGGCTGCATTGCCTGCCATACCGGGCGGCAAAGTTGTTTTTTTCATGAACTCTCGGATAATCGCTGGCAGATAGTCGAACCGGTGCTGAAAAATCCGAAAGAAATTTACCGATGAATTCAGACATTTTTGACCGCCTCGCCCAAACTTTTGCGGCGCGTAAACATGCCGATCCGGCTATTTCCTATACCTCTGCCCTGTTTGCCAAAGGGTCGGACGCGATCCTGAAAAAAATCGGTGAAGAAGCTACCGAGCTAATTATGGCGACCAAGGATGGCAAGCCTTCCGCAATCATCCACGAAGCCTCTGACCTTGTGTTTCACGTCCTGATGCTACTCTCCCTGCATGGCCTTTCCATGGACGACATCAAATACGAACTGGAACGGCGGGAAGGAGTATCCGGGATTGAGGAAAAGGCTTCCCGACCGCGCTGAAACCCCGCAACTTCGACGCTTTTATTTTTTATAGCGAGGCGCATCATGACCGACTGTATCTTTTGCAAGATCATCAAGGGCGAGATTCCTTCCAGGAAGGTATTTGAGGATGATCTGGTGTATGCCTTCCATGACATTAACCCGCTTTGTCCGACACATATTTTGCTGATCCCCAAGCGGCATATCGCCTCGCTTGCCGAGGTCAGCGCGGAAGACGAGCCGGTGTTGGGAAGGATGTTGTCCATCGCGCGTCGGCTGGCGGAAGAAAATGGCAGTTCAGGTGGTTTTCGTGCCATCATAAATACAGGCCATATCGGCGGGCAGGAAGTGGCGCACCTGCATCTGCACGTTCTGGGCGGACCGGAGCCGGTCGGAAGAATGGTCAGCCCGCGCGGTTGAATTTTTAAAGGAGCAAATTATGGGTACTTTTAGCATTTGGCACTGGGTTGTCGTATTGATTATTGTCGTCCTGATATTCGGCACGAAGAAACTTCGTAACATCGGCGAGGATTTGGGCGGCGCGGTCAAGGGGTTCAAGAAAGGCTTGCAGGAAGGGGATGAGGCTGGCAAAGACGCGGCGCCCCGCCAGGTTGACGCCAAAGAAGCGGGCGGCAATACCATTGACGTGACTGCCCGGAAAGAGAATGTCTGATTGACCACCGGCGAATCAGCGGACGATGTTTGATATAAGTTTTTCTGAGCTTCTGGTTATCGCTCTCGTGGCGCTGATCATCATCGGCCCGGAACGCCTGCCGCGTGTGGCGCGGGTCGCCGGGCTGATGCTGGGGCGTGTTCGCCGCTACGCGCAGGATTTCAAGCAGGAAATCAACCGCGAAATTGAGCTGGATGAGCTAAAACGTCTGCAGGAGGAAGTTAACCGTTCAGCGCGTGACCTGGAAGCGTCGGTACGCTCGGAAGTGGAATCGGCGCGGGATACTCTGAACGATACGATGCGGGAAGTTCGCGCTTCACTCCCGGAAGATGAGGCGACTCCGTCTGGCGACGCCGCAACTCCGCCTGACCAGGAGTCAAAGGATTCCGCGACATGAGCGCGTCCGGCAATGAATCCGGGATGGCGGAAGAATCCATCTTTTCTCATCTGATTGAACTCAGGACGCGCCTCATTCGCGCTGTGTTGGCGATACTGCTCGTGCTTCTTTGTCTTTTGCCCTGGGCGCGGGATATTTACGCGTTGCTGGCCCTGCCGCTCATCAGCGCCCTGCCCGAAGGTTATGCGGGAAGCATGGTGTCAACCGATGTCGTGGGGGGCTTTGTCGTGCCGCTCAAGGTCGCCGCGATGGCTGCTTTTCTGATTGCGTTGCCCTACGTGCTTTATCAGGTGTGGGCTTTTGTCGCGCCGGGGCTGTACCGGCACGAAAAACGTTTTGCGCTTCCCGTGCTGGTTGCCAGCGTGCTTTTGTTCTTCATAGGGATGGCCTTTGCCTATTATCTGGTCTTCCCGGCGGTTTTTCGCTTTATGGTTGCTATCATGCCGGAAGGAGTGACCTGGATGACGGATATTGATAAATATCTGTCTTTTGTGCTGACCATATTTTTTGCCTTTGGCATTGCCTTTGAAGTGCCGGTGGTTGTTATCCTGCTGGTCAAGGCCGGGGTGGTCGACATTGCCCGGCTGAAGGAGGCGCGTCCCTATGCCATTGTCGGTTCTTTCGTCATTGCGGCGGTTGTTACGCCGCCCGATGTGATTTCCCAGATCATGCTGGCTGTTCCCATGTGCCTGTTGTATGAGGTCGGGATTATCTCCGCGCGGTGGCTGGTTAAACCGTCTGCCGCCCAGGAGGAACCGTTGATGAGCGAGGCGGAATTGAACGCCGCGCTGGACGCGGCGGAAAAAGGGAAGAAAAAGGGATAAGGGGGCAACATGCGAATTCTGCTTGTCGAGGATAATCGAGATATTCTTGCCAACATGCTGGAGTATCTCGGCATGAAGGGGCATATTGTGGATTGCGCGATGGATGGCTTATCCGGCCTGCATCTGGCGGCGACTGAGCGTTTCGATCTCATCGTGCTTGATCTCATGTTGCCTGGCATGGATGGCCTTCAGCTTTGTCGGCGCTTGCGGGAGGACGGGAAAAGCGCCGTGCCGATCATCATGTTGACCGCGCGTGATACGCTGGATGATCGCTTGCAAGGCTTTGCCTGTGGCGCGGATGATTACCTCGTCAAACCGTTTGCGCTCTCTGAACTGAACGCGCGGATTGAAGCCGTGCTGCGACGTTCCCAGGGCGTGGCCAGGCGCGTGCTGGCAGTTGGCGACCTTCGTTATGATCTGGATTCAATGGAAGTGAGCCGCGCCGGGCATGTACTCAAGTTAACCCCGGCCTGCTACAAATTGCTGGAGGAATTGATGCGCAAAAGCCCTGCGATGGTCTCCAGAGAAAGGCTGGAAGAGATTCTCTGGCGCGATGAACCGCCTGACAGCGATGTACTAAGAAGCCACATTCACCAGTTGCGCCAGGCCATTGACAAACCGTTTGCGGCTCGGCTTTTGCATACCGTGCACGGACTGGGATTCCGGCTTGTGGATGAACAGGTCAGAAGTCAAACGGAATGAATGCCCCATGTTAAAACGGCTCATGCGGCGGCAAACTCTGGCGCGTCGGATTGTGCTGGCGTTTACCATGATGGCGGTTGTGGTGGGCAGCGCCCTTTCACTGGGGATAGTCCGCTCCGTACATTATGCCGAGAAAACCATTCTCTCCCGCGCCTTCAAAGAGACCGTCGCCCGTGTCGCGGAGGATTTGCGGCAGGGCAGGGAGCCGTATCTGAACGAGGGGATGCGGATTTTCATTCAGGATTATTCCGATCATGACATCCCACTGGCCTTCAGAAATGCCAGACAGGGATTCAGCGAAATGAAAGATGAGGGACGCGATTACTGGGTTTATACACGCCATGACAGGGAAAGCGGGAAGCTCTATCTGATCGTGCAGGATCAGCATGACTTTGAGGTGCGGGAACAGATTTTGGGCGTCATCCTGTGGGTGAGCTTGCTGGCGACCATTTTGGGCGCGTTTATACTGGGACGATTGATGGCGCGGCGGGTCATGTCGCCGGTCACTCGGCTCTCGCAACAGGTGCGCGACTTCTCTATTTCCAGGCCGATCATGCCGTTGGCGAAAGACTATGCGGACGATGAGGTGGGACAACTGGCGCGCGCTTTTGATGAGGCTTTCGCGCGTCTTGGATTTGCCATAGAGAAAGAGCGCCTTTTTACCAGTGATGTGAGCCATGAATTGCGCACTCCGCTGATGGTAATCGCGACATCCTGTGAGTTGTTGTTGACGACGGATTTATCCGCGCAGACGCGCGAACAGGTCAGGCGAATTGCGCGCGCCGCTGAGGAAATGCGTGGATTGAGTGAAACCTTTTTGGCGCTGGCGCGGGCGGAGTCCGGCAAGGCAATAGAGCATGTCGACACGGATGGCGTGACGTTAAAGACGCTTGCGGAAGCGGAAAGCAAACAGTGGGCGGCGGCGGCGGCTGCAAAGGGTTTAGCCTTTGAATTGCGTGAAGAAGGGGAAGACAAGGGGCGTTACCATGCGATTCTTTTGCGCTCCGTTATGGACAATCTGCTTAGGAATGCGCTTTATTACACGGAACGGGGCTGGATTCGGCTGACCTTGGCAGAGGGAGAGTTTCGGGTTGAAGACAACGGGATTGGCATTCCTGATTCTGAAAAGGAAGAGATATTTCAATCTTTTACCCGCGGCGTTCGGGCGTGTGGAGAAGGGCAGGGCCTGGGTTTGTCGCTTGTGCAACGGATTGCGGCTCAGCAGGGCTGGCAGGTTTCGCTGGAAAGTTTGCCTCATGGCGGGAGCCGGTTTACGGTGCGGTTGAAAAATGAGGGAATGCTGGGCGAGTGAGGGTGTTTGTCCCAATGGGTTTTGACAAAAATTTCACTTTTTACTGACAGTTTTTTTACCAGGGGAAAAATACACTGTCAGTCGGTTTGTGGACAGTCCGTATCAACCTAATGGTAAATGAAATCCATTCTGGAAGCCCGGTTTGTTCGGATGTTTCCGGGCAAATTGATTTGGGGTTTTCGCGCAAGTATGACGTTGTTCATGTTGAGGAGTATTTTCTCAAACCAGTATTTGCCTCACATTTGTCCATTCGCCCTATATGCGGCGTCTCTCGAAAAACCAACCTTCGATTGCCGGGTGAATAGCATGGCTAACCAGGATTCTTCCTCCCCGCATTACGAATTTTCCGAGAAATACGATCCCGAGCATTCACGGAAGTATTTTCACAAGCACAACACCGGCTTCTGGCGTCGCCTGTCTAACTGGCGCGAAGTCGGCATGGCTCGCAAGGCGCTGGTCATGGCTGGTCGCCCCGGTTCGGTACTCGATTTGCCCTGCGGCACGGGTCGTTTTTGGGCCATGCTGGCCGAAGCTCCTGAGCGCAGAATTATCATCGCCGACAACAGCCAGGCCATGATTGATACCGGGCTTGAACTGCGTCCGCGCGAAGTTGTCGCGCGGATCGAAAAATACTTTTGCTGCTCGGCCTTCGACACCGGATTGCCGGACAATTTCGTCGAGTGTGTTTTCAGTATTCGTCTGCTGCATCACATCCAGAATAGCGAAGACCGTGTGCTGATGTTGAAGGAGTTCGCTCGCGTCAGCGCCAGCACGGTGATTGTTTCACTCTGGGTCGACGGCAACTTCCGCGCCTGGCGTCACGCGCGCAACGAAGCGCGCAAGGCGCGCTTGCGCGGTACTGACCGCCCGCGCGACCGCTCTCTTTGTCCGCGTGTCGACATTGAGCGCGACTTCGCCAGCGCCGGACTTGAAGTGATCGGCCATGTCGACTTCATCAAGTATTGGGACAAGTGGCGCGCTTATGTGTTGCGAGTAAAGAAATAGATGGCCGATTTCATCAACGAACACTGGCGAGCTATCCTCGTTCACAACAGCCTGGCTGATTTTGAAGCCCTGTGGCGGCACAAGGCAGAATGGTTCGAGGAACCCAACCACCGCCGGGGCGGCTGGAGCGGCGTCTCGCGTTGCGAACTGGAGCTGCCCGACAGCGAAGGAGGCGGTCGTCGCGCCATATTCCTCAAACGCCAGGAAAATCACAAGGCTCGGCTGTGGACCCATCCACTACGCGGCGCCCCCACTTTTTTGCGCGAATTTCATCGTATCCAGTATTATCGCGCTCACGGCATCCCGACACTGGAGCCGGTGTATTTCGCCATGCGCAAGGTGGGCAGGGACGAACGGGCAATTCTGATTACAGAGGAGCTGACCAGCTTCGTCTCAATGGAAGAGTGCGCGCAACGCTGGCTGAAGTTGGGCGCGCCGGAGCGGTCGGAGCGGTTGCGTATACTTGAAGCAGTCGCCACTCTGCTGCGCGACATGCATGTCCATCACATCCGGCATAACTGTTTCTTCCCCAAACACGTCCTCGTCCGCGCGAACTCCGACGGCAGTGTCGAGGCGCGCGTCATTGATCTGGAGAAATCCCGCCTGCATCCGTTCAAGACGGCATGTGCCATCCGCGACCTGTACTCCCTCGCTTCAAAATCGCAGATGTGGAGCCGCAGTGACCGTCTGTGGTTTTTCAAGTCCTACCTGCGCATTGAGCGTCTCACGCCCTACGCCAAATGGCTGTGGCGCGCCGTAGCAGAGCGCGTCATCCGCAAGGGTCGTATTGCGCCAGCGATGACTTTCATTACAACCAGGGCGAGCGTTACCGAGTAACCAAAGGGGAGACGAATCGAAAGATGACCCGCAGGAAAAACAGGCTTCGGGTACGCGATAGTACTTATCAAAGCGGCAATGCTTGTCCTGTTACCGTTTTCGTAAATGCGCTTTGACAAAAAATTCTCTATTTGTTGACGGTTCTTCTACCAGGGGAAAAATAGACTGCCAGTTAATTTCTGGACAGTCCATATCGCCCCCATGATAAATGAAATCCATTCTGGAATACCCGCTTTCGGGCAAATTGACCTGGAATTTGCGCGCAAGTACGACGCGAGTCATGCCGAGTACTATTTTCACAAGCACCAGGACGGTCTGGCGCGGCGTCTCTCCAATCGGCGGGAAATAAATATTGCCCGACGCGCTCTGGCTTTGGCGGGAAATCCTCTGGCGGTGCTTGATCTGCCTTGCGGCGCGGGGCGTTTCTGGCCAATGTTGCTGGAAAATCCCAATCGTCATCTGATCGCGGCGGACAATTCACAGGATATGCTGGATGTTGCGCTGAAATACCGGGCTGACAGGCAAGTTGCGCGTGTGCAAACGATCAAAACCTCCGCCTTTGCGATTGATTTGCCGGATGGCGCGGTAGACAGCGTGTTTTGTATACGCCTTCTGCATCACATCGGCAATTCTCTTAATCGGCAGATCATGTTGCGCGAGTTTTATCGGGTGGCGAAAGAGTCGCTGGTAATTTCCCTATGGGTGGGCGGCAATTTTAAGGCGTGGAAGCGTAAAAGGCTGGAGGCCAGGCGAGGCGTCAAGATTGGGGATTATCAAAATCGTTTTGTAATAGACAAGCAAACAATAGAGTCTGAATTTCGTCAGGCCGGATTTGCCATAGCCGGGTGGTTTGATTTTATTCCTGGTTATGCCATGTGGCGGGTTTATGTATTGAAAAAATAAGTTGTGAAAATTTCGCCATAGTCTGGCAGGAGTTGCCGGATTGCTCAAAAACCCAGGACGCCTTCGGTTATTAAATGTTGACGATGAAAACCAAATCAAACCGAACCAAACTCTGCCTGGTGGTACCATGCCTGGCGGTTGCTCTGATTATCCTTGTCTTACTTCTGTTTTTTGCCTGGCAACATTACTACCCGGCGCAAAGCGCCACCGGCTGGTCGGTCAGTATCTATCGGGACAATATCCCGCGTGTCGCCGGTCTGCTCCGCGACGCGCGTGGCAACCTTTACGTATCCCAGGAATTCAGGAATGGAAAAGGTATCGTGTTCCAATTGATGCCGGACGGCGCTCGGCGCAACATCATAAGCGGTCTTTCACAGCCCAGCAGAATGGTCTCATACAAGGATGGGATCATCGTAAGCCAGGAACACCCGCAAAGTCCTGTACTGTGGTGGAATGAAGATAAAACGGAAACCTGGTTTACTGGAGACCATATCGAGGGAATCGTCCTTGACGGGACTCTTCTATTTGCCGTGGAAGACGTAAAAGTAAAAGGGCGTTTACTGGAATACGATCTGGAGGAAAAAGAAGTACGAATTCTGCGCGAAAATCTGGATGAACCTGAAGGCGTTGCCGTATGTCCCGATGGCGGATTGTTTTTCACCGAAAAAAAGAAAGGCTGGATAAAACGCTATACTCCCGGCGCTGATGATATTGTCGTTATTCGCGGTCTACAGGCTCCGACATTCCTGATGTGCAACGATGAAGGACTTTGGATAAGCGAAGATCGCACTCATCGCGCCCGTTTGCTGCTCCTGGACGCTTCGGGAAAAATCCAGACGATTCTCTCCCACCTTCGCGCTCCGCAGACAATTATTACGCTTGATCGCAATCATTTTCTGCTGGCCGAACAAGGCCGGAAACGAATTTTGCAACTGAAACGGCATCCCGATGCAAGACGATAGATCGTCCTGTTCCGAATCGGCCCCCGCGCAGTGTCATCCTGCCGAATTACAGGTCGATACGAAAAGCCATCTGCTTTTCATGGCGTCTGGTCTATTCGTGCTGATGCTCCTCTATTCACTGCTACGACTGGCGCTGCTGATCTATAACCGGGAACAGATCGGCGGCGCGACACTCGCCGTCTTGGCTGAAGCATTCTTTAACGGTCTGCGCTTTGACCTGCGCCTTGCCGTTTTTGCTTGTATTCCAATGCTGCTGGCATTACCAGGTCTCAGGATAATGACCAGGGCGCGTATCTTTTTCCGCTACTGGTGGATCGCGTTCGCCAGCGTCACGCTCTTTCTGGGTATCGTCGAACTCGATTTTTACCGGGAATACAATCAACGCCTGAATAATCTGGTGTTTCAATATCTGAAAGAAGATCCCGGGACGGTATTGAGTATGCTCTGGTACGGCTTCCCGGTACTGCGCTACCTGCTGGCCTGGGCGGCTGTCACCTGCCTCCTGGGCTGGATTTTCGCCAGGTTGGATCTCTATACACGCCCTTGCTCCAAACCCATCCATGCGTCATCCAGCTTTCTTTTCCGGTTCAGCGTTTTTGTGGTTTGTGTTGTGCTGGCGACCATTGCCGCGCGAGGCACTTTGCGCCAAGGCCCGCCGCTACGTTGGGGCGACGCGTTTACAACGAACTCGATCTTTGCCAATCAGTTGGGACTCAATGGCACGCTCATGCTCGCCGACGCGGCCAAAAGCCTGCTATCCAGTCACCGCGACAACATCTGGAAAGGCGAGCTTTCGCCAGAGGAGGCTTTGGCATTGACGCGCAAAATGTTGTTGACCGATCATGATGTTCTGATCGGTGAGGACTCCACAGCAGTCCTCAGAGATTACACGCCACCGGTCGAAGGTGTTTTGCCAATACGCAACGTCGTAGTGATACTGATGGAAAGTTTTGCCGGAAAGCATGTCGGCGCGCTTGGAGGACAAGGCAATATCACCCCGCATTTTGACCGGCTTGCCTCGAGTGGTCTCTTGTTTACACGTTTTTTTGCCAACGGAACGCACACACATCAGGGAACTTTTGTCACACTCGCCTGTTTTCCGAATCTGCCAGGATTTGAATACCTGATGCAAACCCCGGAGGGAAGCCATGACTTTTCGAGCCTGCCGCAATTACTGGGGGCGCGGGGAATGGATGATCTGTATATCTACAATGGCGATTTTGCCTGGGACAACCAGTCTGGTTTCTTTGGTCGTCAGGGCGTCAGCAACTTCATCGGTCGTTTCGATTACAAAAACCCGATTGTCTTCGATCCGACCTGGGGTGTTTCCGACCAGGATATGTTTGATCGCGCAGTAAAAGAACTGAGCCAGCGATCCACGACGAAGCCTTTTTACGCCATTTTGCAGACCTTATCCAATCATACGCCCTATGCGCTTCCGAAAAATCTCCCGGTCGAACCCGTGACCGGATTCGGTAATCTTGATTCGCATCTGACCGCGATGCGCTATTCTGACTGGGCGCTCGGAAAATTCTTCAAAGAAATCAGTGAAGCGTCGTTTTTCAATGAAACCCTTTTCGTTATCGTCGGCGATCATGGCTTTGGTAGCGGTGAGCAATTGACGGAAATGAATCTGGCGCGTTTCAACGTGCCGCTCCTGCTGATCGCTCCCGGCATTCAGGAGAAATTCGGCAGGACACGCGATACTGTTAGCACCCAACTTGATGTTGTTCCAACCGTGCTGGGACGTTTGGGGGGCACGATTCGCCATCAATGCTGGGGGCGTGATTTGTTAAGCCTCCCGGCGGAAGACCGGGGATTCGGTGTAATCAAGCCTTCCGGCAGCGACCAGACGGTCGCTATCCTGAGCGACGACAAGATTCTCGCGCAATCGAAATCAAAATCACTGAAAACCTATGTATATAGCCTTTGGGCAGATCCACGGGGAGATGAATCGCAAGATGATCCGCAGGAAAAAGACTTGCGACGAAAACTTGATGCCTTCATCCAGACAGCTACCCGGAGCCTGCTGAGCAACACGGCAGGTCTACAGGAAAAACAGGCTTCGGGCAGCCGATGATAGAGGCTTAAACAAACGCAACAGCATGTTGGGGGAGTGATGGCGTTTATCCAAATAACCTTTGACAAAAAATTAACTTTTTGCTGACGGCTTTTCTACCAGGGGAAAAATAGACTGCCGGTTGGTTTCCGGGCAGTTCATATCAACCTCATGGCAAGAGAAAATTTTTTTGGAAGTTCTGCTTTTAAAGCAATTGACTTATTGCGCAATTTTCACGCAGTCAAAAGTCACTGGCTTATTCTGATTCTGGCGTTTTATTTTGCCTTTGTATTGAATCCCGGATTCTGGCGGTTTATAGCCGAACGAATTGATAGTGCCGACGGCATCCTGTTTGCGGTCTCAATACCTTTGCTGGTGATGATATTGTTTGTCTGGTTTTTCAGCGTCCTGGTCATTCCGGTTCTGGGTAAACCGATCATTATTGGTTTGCTGCTGATTTCCAGCGCGGCAAACTACGCTATCTGGAATCTTGGTATTGTAATTGATTCGGAAATGATCCGTAATGTGTTTGAAACAGACCTGCGGGAAGCATCAGATTTTATAACGTTAACCAGTATATGCTGGGTGGCGCTGACAGGAATACTGCCCGCGATTTTACTTATACTCTGCAAAATCGAATATCAATCACGCAGGAAAGAATTGTTGATAAGAACCGTATTTTTTCTTATTGGCGCAATCATGGTTGGTGGCTTTTATGTGGTGGCGAGCAAGGAATACACCTCATTCTTTCGTAATCATAGCAAAGCAAGAAAGGAATTGAATACTTTTAATTATATATACTCAATTATGCGTTACTACAAGCGGGTCTCGTTTGCAAAGCGTGAGTTTATCTGTCTGGATCGGGAGGCAATATCCGAAAGGGCGGATACGGAAAAAAACCTGTTGATTCTTGTAGTTGGCGAGGCCGCGCGCGCCATGAATTTCTCCCTGAATGGATATAGTCGTGAAACCAACCCCTTGCTGGCCGGGCAAAACATCGTAAATTTCAGGAATGCGACTTCATGCGGCACGGCAACCGCAGTTTCCGTTCCCTGCATGTTTTCCAGCAAGACGCGCAGGGAATTCGATGTGGATGAGGCAAGTCATACGCAAAATCTGCTGGATACTCTGTCTATTGCCGGGTATGAAATTTTCTGGTTTGAGAATGACGGCGGATGCAAAGGAGTGTGCGCGCGTGTGCCGACGGAAAATGTGGTCAAATCAGGAGATACGACATACTGCGAGAAGAATTATTGTCGTGACGAAGTTATGTTGCCGAGGCTGGAGGAAAAGATAAAAAATCAGGATAAAAACATGGTGATTGTCCTGCATACGATGGGTAGTCACGGCCCGTCTTATTATCAGCGCTATCCGCAAGCCTTCAGAAAGTTTACGCCGACCTGTGATACTTCAGACATCCAGAAATGCTCGCGCGAGGAAATCGTCAATACCTATGATAATACGCTTCTTTATACGGATTATGTTCTTTCTTCGATAATTGATATAGCCGGGAAATTTTCTGATCGGGAAATCACTATTTTCTATGCCTCGGATCATGGTGAGTCGCTGGGAGAAAATGGCGCGTATTTGCATGGCCTGCCCTATGCCATTGCGCCACAGGAGCAAAAGCACATTCCTTTGATCCTGTGGTTATCAAACGTGGCGCAAAAGCGAATAGATTATGCCTGCATGAAGGAAAAGGCGAGTAATGAGCCTGTTCTGCACGACCATATCTTTCATTCCATCATCGGATTTCTTGCAATCAAAACGAGCCTGTTTGATCCGTCGCTGGATATTTTTCAAGGATGTTACACAAAATGATGTTTTCCGCCGCACAACCGGGAGAGACTCAATCTCGGACGCAATCTTTCGTCCAGCGTGTTGACTGGGCTGGTCTATTCTGGCTTTATCTGTTTTTCTGGTATTTTTCCGGTGTCTTGCAGACTTTGCTTTTGCCTACGGCAGGGATTCACGGGTTTCGCGGCGCTTTTTTCATGAGCTTTATCTGGCTTGCCCCGGTGTTGCTGCTGCCGCAGTGGACACGGCAAATCGCTGCGACCATCGGAGTCATTCTGTGGATTTCATCTATGGTCAGTTTGGGTTATTGGGGGATTTACGGAAGTGAATTTTCTCAAAGCGTCATTTTTACTATATTCGAGACCAATGCAGAGGAAGCTACAGAGTATTTGAGCCAGTATGCAAGTTTTTCTCTGGTTGCGGGACTCGTATTTTATACCCTGATTGCCTGGCTGCTTTGGTGGCGGGTGCGTCCGTTTCATTTGCCGAGAGCTTATGCGGCAAGCCTTGCCGGGTTCGTGCTTCTGGCAAATTTTGGCTCGCCTTATGTTGATTGTTTGAACGGCAATAAAAGTTTTGCCGGTGCGACAAGAAAACTCTATAGACGGATGGAACCTGCCGCGCCCTGGCAATTTATAACCGGGTACTTGCAGTATCAGAACCAGCTTAATTCTGTGCAGAGATTGCTGGATGAAAATGCCTCTATGTCCCCGCTGAAAAATATTACGGATGCCAGCGGTGGCGAGCCGAGAACCTTGGTATTGGTGATTGGCGAATCCACTACAAGCACCCGGATGAGTCTCTACGGCTATCCGCGCAAAACCACACCCCGTCTGGATGCGCTACAAGAAAAAGGAGAATTGCTCGCTTTTGCCAACGTTATTACTTCGCGCCCTTATACGATAGAAGCATTGCAACATGCGTTGAGCTTTGCACACCCGGAAGAACCGGGGCGTTTTTTTACTGAGCCGAATCTGATGAATCTCATGAAGCAGGCCGGTTATAAAACCTTTTGGCTCACGAACCAGCAAACCATGACCAAACGCAATACTCTTCTGACATTTTTCTCAAGACAGGCGGACGAGGCGCGCTATCTGAATCAACACCGGGTACAGAACGCCACTTTGCCTGACGAGGTTGTGTTCGAGCCATTTACGGAAATTCTCTCCGACTCCGCGCCCAGGAAATTTATTGTGGTACACCTGATGGGAACGCACTCCAAATATCCGCTGCGTTATCCCCAGGAATATAAACAGTTTACCGGACGCGAGCATGTGCCGGAAGTCTTATCAAACAGCTTGGCCGAGGTATACAACAGTTACGACAACGCCATTCTTTATAACGACTTCGTTATTTCCTCCCTGATTGATCTGGTTGCGAAGAGCCAGACTTCCCGGAGTTTGCTGCTCTATTTTTCCGATCACGGCGAGGAGGCATATCACGCGCCGCCTCACCAGAAATTGGGGCGGGATGAAAATCAGCCGACCGTGGACATGTTTGCCATCCCTTTCATGCTCTGGATGTCGCCTGCCTATAAAGAGAGCCTTTCGTCCGATTTAGCCGCGTTTACGGAGAGGAAGTACAGCAATGCCCATTTCATTCATACCTGGTCCGATTTGGCGGGGTTACATTACGACCGCTTTCAGCCGGAGTTAAGTCTGGTAAACCCGGAGTTCAAGGCGCATAAACGCTGGATCGGCAATCCTGATGTCAAGGCGAGTTTGCGGGATTTTGACCAGCTTTTCCCGGCGTCTCGCTGACCCAGGTATCAGGTCGGTTTTTGTTTAATCCTGTACAGCCGACTTCCAACCCGTCATTGCGAGCGTCTGCTACGCAATCCATAGGTTTATTACTGGATTGCTTCTCTCGTAATGACGATGTATCTACTTGAACCGAAACCACTCTAATTTATTGGGTTGGCGGCACAATCACCCAAAAATATTTGGATGCGTTAGTTTTTCCATACAAATGACCGTCTGTCGTGAAATAATAACCGTATATCGTTCTTCAGGGAAAACGTTTTTATAAAGTGTCTATAATCGCCTCAGGCTATGAGTCGCCCCGGCCTTGAGGCAGAGGTGACTAAATTCCGTTACTTTTGGGAAGGAGAAACAAGCCGTGCTTGCTAGAAAATCTTTTTCAATCAAAGACTTACCCCCCTACACCCCCCCAATTCTGACAGCATATCGGCTCTTTCCGGGCTTCCGCCCAAAAAGCAATCACGGCGCGGGCAACCCTCTCCCGCCCCTTAGGGCCGCCAACCTTGCCGTCTGCAAGACCTTGGCGCTTCGCGCGGCCATTTCCACAAGCCTTTACGCGCTTGCCCTGTGAGACTGTGTTTTTTCCTCCACCTCTTTAAAAGGAATTTTTCATCATGGCTTCTTCAGAATTCATCCAACGCGCCTACATCGCCTTTTTCAATCGTCCTGCCGATGCTGAGGGCTTCTACTATTGGCTGGGCTATTCCGGCCACGATCAGGATCTCCTCGACCTGTTTGCCCAATCCGACGAATATCGGAGCGATTTTGCCAACAAGAGCAATCGAGAAATCATCGCAATTGTTTACCAGA
>WRKX01000044.1 GCA_009777925.1 Betaproteobacteria bacterium
GCTCAAACAATGTTGGCCACAAGCACATTGCTGCTTGCCCGAACAGGCCTTATACATAGATGCAACCGGGTTCCTTGTTCAAAAGCAGAAGTTGACAACCGGGGCGAGTCCATACATAGGTTGGGGTAAACCTGCTAACTCCAACATTTGGTAAAGAAAACAATCGAATTGACATGGCAGGTTGACCGTAAGGAATGAGACGCATTTTATCATCCTGAAATGACGAAGTGTTTGGGTTCTGCTACGCCTTACCCAAGCCTACAAATCCACTCGTTATTTCAACCCATGTAATGCCTGAAGCTGGGATTCCACTTCGTTCCATCCCAGCCTACGGCTGCATCAAGCGCAATCATCTCCTCTCCAAAACCAAAACATACGGATTTTTGACCGTCGCTTTATTTGAATGAGCTGCTATACATCAAAAAGGCATGGATAAACCCGGCCAGACTGCGGTAATTGCCCGGCGAAAATCCGCCTGAATGCGCGATAACGCATCTTCTGATAAGGCTTCAAAGCGCAGCACCACCACGGGCGTGGTATTGGAAGAACGCGCCAGACCGAAACCATCGGGAAATTCGACACGCAGACCGTCAATGGTAAGCCGCGAGACTTCCCGCGAAAAAACACCGCGTTCAATCAGCCGCGACACCAACTCCACCGGCTCGCCCTCCTGCATCGGAAGATTGATCTCCGGCGTGGACACCGCTGCGGGCAGAGCTTTCAGCGTGGCGTTGGCGTCGTTTTCACGGGAGAGAATTTCCAGCAACCGCGCCCCGGCATAAAGGCCATCGTCAAAACCATACCATCGCTCGGCAAAGAATACATGTCCGCTCATCTCGCCCGCCAGCGGCGCATTTGTTTCCTTCAATTTTGCCTTGATAAGCGCGTGCCCGGTACGCCACATCAGCGGCTTGCCGCCATGTTTAAGAATCCACGGCTCCAGGAGGCGCGTGCACTTTACGTCGTAAATGATTTCCCGCCCCGGCTGGCGGGAAAGCACATCGGCGGCAAACAACATCAATTGCCGGTCGGGGAAAATGATCTCCCCGTCCTTCGTAACCACTCCCAGCCTGTCGCCATCGCCATCAAAGGCAATGCCAAGTTCCGCGTCTCCCTCGGCAAGCGTGGCGATAAGCGCCCGTAAATTTTCCGGCCTGGAAGGATCGGGATGATGGTTCGGAAAACGCCCATCCACCTCGCAGAAAAGCGGCACAACCTCACAGCCCAAACGCCGGAAAAGATCCGGCGCAACCGCCCCCGCCACGCCATTGCCGCAATCCATAACGATTTTCATGCGCCGCGTAAGTTGCACGTCGGAAACAACGCGCTCGATATAAGCAGCCCGAACATCGGTATGCGTCCGTTTGCCGGGAACTTTGCCATGCGCCAGATCGCCTTGCTCAATGCGCGTTCGCAACCTCTGGATAGCATCCAGCGCCAGGGTCTCGGAAGCAATGACCATTTTCAGGCCGTTATAGTCGGGCGGGTTATGACTCCCGGTCACCGAAACGCAGGACGCGCACACTAATTCATGCGCGGCAAAATAAGTGACCGGGGTAGGCGCTAAGCCTATGTCAATCGCGTCCATCCCGGCAGAAGTTATGCCCTCCATTAGAGCATCCGCCAGTTCCGGCCCTGATTGCCGTCCGTCCCGCCCGACCGCGATTGCCCGCTGCCCTCGCTCTATAGCTAACGTCCCCAACGCCTGCCCGATCTGGCGCACTATAAAGGGCGTCAATGTTTTTCCGACAATCCCACGAATGTCATAAGCCTTGAAAATTTCGCCTGGCAGCATGATTTTGAATCTCCAAAAAAGGGCATTATTCTCCTCTTCCGCTTGCGGGAGAGGGGAGATAATTCTAAATTTTACGGCAATACCCTGCCCGGATTCATGATTCCCCTGGGGTCAAGCGCGTTTTTTACGGCGCGCATGGCGGCAAGTTCCGCCGGGGATTTGTAATGACAAAGCATCTCCCGCTTCAACTGGCCGATGCCATGTTCGGCGGCAATGCTGCCGCCCAATTCATCCACGCAGTCGTAAACAATACGATTGGCGATTGCCTCACTTTCAAGCAGGCACTCGTTCTCTGCCGCATCCGGCATGGACAGGTTGAAATGCAGGTTGCCGTCGCCCAGATGCCCGAAAGCAGTATGGCGAATGCCGGGAAACTGCGCCTGCAAACGCGGCGCTACCCGTTGCAAAAATTCCGCAATACGGGAAATGGGAAGGGCAATGTCATGCTTGATGCTAATTCCCTCCCGTTTTTGCGCTTCGGAAATATGTTCCCGCCAGCGCCAGAACGCTTCCTGCTCACGCTCCGAGCGGGACAGCGCCGCACCCAGCAATTCGCCTGCCGCCAGACGTTCGGCAAAAAAAGTTTCCGCTCGCATGGTGAGGTCGCTTGCGTGAGAACAATCGCTCAATTCGCACAGAACGCCCCACGGCGCAGCCTGTGGCAGGGGAAGCGCAGGAAAATGCCGCGCCATCAACTCTCCAGCAAGGGGACAGATTAGCTCAAAAGCAACCAGCCGGGCGTCAAACGCGGTCTGAACCTTATCCAGCAGAATAAGCGCAGCGGCGGGCGCAGCCAGACCCAGCCAACAGGTCAGGGTTTTTTGCGGCAACGGATAGAGCTTCAACGCTGCCGCCGTAAAAATACCCAGCGTGCCTTCCGAGCCTATCAGCAGATTGGCCAGGTCATAACCGGCGTTATTTTTCCTGAGCGCGTGTAGTCCCGGCCAGATTGCGCCGTCCGGCAAAACCGCTTCCACGCCCATGGTAAGATCGCGCATAACGCCGTAACGTAGCGCCCGCACTCCGCCGGCATTAGTCGCCAGATTGCCGCCAATCTGGCAACTGCCCTCGGAAGCCAGCGACAGAGGGAAAAGTCGGCCCGCGTTCCGAGCGGCGGCTTGCGCCTCCAGGAGCGTACACCCCGCTTCGGCAAGCAGGACATTATTCGTCAAATCCACGCTACGCACCCGCTTCATTCGCCGCAATTGCAGCAAAACCGCCTCCCCGCTCGCATCCGGCGTCGCGCCGCCGCAAAGGCCGGTATTGCCGCCCTGCGGCACGATGGGAATCCGCGCCGCATGACAGGCGCGAACAACGGCAGCGGCTTCTGCCGTGTTGCCGGGGCGAACCAAAACTCTCGCTTTTCCCTGATAACGCCCCCGCCAATCCGTGAGAAAAGGCGCCAATTCCGCCGGATCGCTCAGAACATTCGCGCCGCCAACAATGGCGGCGAGCGTCTCCGGCAAACGTTTACTTGCTGCAAATTGCTTCGGCATAAAGATCGTGCGCGTCCGCGTCGGTAATTTTGACCGTAAGAAAATCGCCCGGTCTGGCAGCGAAAAAATCATCCACGTAAACCACCCCGTCAATTTCCGGCGCATCACCCATGCTCCGCGCCAGCGTGCCTTCGGCATCTACCGCGTCGACCAACACCGTCATTTGCCGCCCGATTTTTTCCGCCAGCTTTGCGGCGCTGATGTCTTCCTGCAATTCCATCAGCCGACGGCGGCGCTCTTCCCGTTCGGCTTCCGGCACGGGATCGGGGAGAGCGTTTGCCGCCGCGCCCTGCACCGGCGAATAGGCAAACGCGCCCACACGATCCAGTTTTGCTGTAGCGAGAAAATCCAGCAAGCCCTGAAATTCCGCCTCGGTTTCGCCGGGAAAGCCGGTAATAAACGTAGAGCGAATGACGACTTCCGGGCAAATTTCCCGCCAGCGGCGAATACGCGCCAGCATATTCTCCGCTGCTGCCGGTCGCCGCATCGCGGCCAGAACGCGCATATCGGCATGTTGAAAAGGCACATCCAGATAAGGCAAAATTCTGCCTGCCGCCATCAGCGGCAGGAGATCATCCACCGCCGGATAAGGATAAATATAATGCAGGCGCAACCAGAGGCCAAAAGTCGAGAGCGCCTCGCACAATTCCCTGAGGCGGGTCTTGACCGGCCTGCCCTGCCAAAAACCGGAGCGATATTTGCGATCCACGCCATAAGCGCCGGTATCCTGCGAAATGAGCAGCAATTCTTTCACGCCCGCTTTAGCCAGACGCTCCGCTTCTTCCAGGATGTCCCCAACAGGACGGGAAACAAGCGTGCCCGTAAATTCCGGGATGACGCAGAAAGAACAGCGATGATTGCAGCCATCGGAAATCTTGAGATAGGCGAAATGCCCCGGCGTCAGCCGTACACCCTGCGGCGGAACGAGGGAAGAAAAGGGGTCATGTGGCGGCGGTAAATGCGCGTGCACGGCTGCCATGACCTCTGCCAGAGCGTGCGGGCCGGTCACGGCAAGCACCCTGGGATGCGCCGCGAGCACGTCTTTCTTCCTTGTGCCCAAACAGCCGGTCACAATCACCCTGCCGTTTTCCCGCATCGCTTCGCCAATGGCCTCCAGCGATTCCGCAACCGCCGCTTCGATAAAGCCACAGGTATTGACAATGACGAGATCGGCGTCCGCATAGGAAGGCGTAGTCAAATAACCTTCCGCGCACAGGCGGGTCAGAATCAGCTCCGCATCGCTGGAAGCCTTCGGGCAACCCAGCGAGACCATGCCGATACGATGAGAAGTTGGCATGAAACAACCAGAAAATGAAAACGATAAACATATCACGACAAGAGGGAAGAAAGGAAACGAACAGGCTGATTTCTGCTATAGTGATTCCCCAAAATACCAGGATGCGAAGACGAGCCGCAGACAGTACGATTAGTACGGCAAGGCGAAGTCAACAAAGTGTCAGGATTTTGGAATCACTACAGGATAGGCAAATTTCACAGGCCGCCCCCTCTATGCGCGTTTTTCCCGTTTCTTCCGTCCTCGCCGCATGTTTGCTTGCCATGCCGTCCTGCCTGATGGCAGCGGAAGAGGTTGCTCCCGGCTTCGCTTCCAGCAGTGACCTGTTCTGGAAAACACTGGTCGCGCTGGTGTTTATCGTACTCCTCCTCTTCGTGCTGGCCGCCCTGGGACAAAAATTTCTGGCCGGCAAGGCCTTCGGGCAAAGCTCCCTCAAACTTCTGGGCGGATTGACCCTGGGGCCGCGCGAACAAATCGTATTGGTAGAAGCAGGCGAAGATTTGCTGGTCATCGGCATTGTGCCGGGGCAGATTCGTACCCTGCACCGGATGAAAAAAGATTCTGCTTCCGGCCTCCCTACCGGCGCAAATACGCAAGATTCATCCCTGCCCGCGTCTTTCGCTTCCGCCCCCTTTACACGCGCTCTCGTTAATGCAATACGCCGTCTCCGAACCCCGCATGAGAAAACCTGATCGAACACGCGCCATCATCTGGAGCTTCCTCTGCCTTGCTCTCCTCCTGCCTTCGCTGGCCTACGCGCAGGCAGCGGGCGGCATCCCCGCCTTCACCGCTACGCCCGGCCCCGATGGCAGCACGACTTACACCCTCACCATCCAGACGCTGCTCACCCTGACGGCGCTGTCCTTCATCCCGGCCAGCCTACTCCTGATGACCAGTTTTACCCGGATTATCATCGTATTCTCGCTCCTACGACACGCCATGGGAACGCAAACCGCGCCGCCCACGCAGGTGCTGGTGGCGCTCGCCCTGTTTCTGACCTTTTTCATTATGGCTCCGGTTGCCGATCAGGTCTATGACGAAGCCTATCTGCCCCTTTCAGAGGGAGAAATTAATATCATGCAGGCGGCGGAACGCGCTTCCGTGCCGGTCAAAGCCTTCATGCTGAAACAAACGCGCGAATCCGATCTGGCGCTCTTCGCCAGTCTGGCCAAGGTCGACCACATCGAAAAGCCGACCGATGTTCCCATGCGAATCGCCATTCCCGCCTATGTGACCAGCGAACTGAAAACCGCCTTCCAGATCGGCTTTGTGGTATTCATCCCCTTTCTGGTAATCGACATGGTGGTGGCAAGCCTCCTCATGTCCATGGGGATGATGATGATGTCGCCGATCATGGTTTCCCTGCCTTTCAAGATTATCCTGTTCGTGCTGGTCGACGGCTGGCAGCTTTTGATCGGCTCACTCGTCAAAAGTTTTGTCACATGAATATCGGCACTGTCATGGAAATTGGCCGTCAGGCCATGGAAGTCGCTCTGATGCTGGCCGGCCCCTTGTTGCTGACCGCGCTGGCGGTGGGTCTCGTGGTCAGCATTTTTCAGGCCGCCACCCAAATCAACGAAGCCACCCTTTCCTTTATCCCCAAGCTCTTCGCCGTCTTTCTGGTGCTGATTCTTGCCGGTTCCTGGATGTTGAGCGTCATCACCGGTTTTATGCGGCATTTGTTAAGCATCATCCCGGAAATTATCGGGTAGATGTTTCCGGCAGAAATTTACAAATGGCGCAGCTTGCCGAATTTGACCTCATCCACCATTATTTTTCCCGCCCGACCGCCAATGTTACGTTAGGCGTAGGCGACGACGCCGCCTTGCTCTCTCCCTCACCCGGCACGACGCTGGCGGCGACCAATGACACTCTCGTTGCGGGAGTCCACTTTTTTCCTGCTACCGAACCATTTGCTCTGGGCTGGAAAACACTGGCGGTCAATCTCTCCGACCTTGCAGCAATGGGCGCGATGCCGCGCTGGACTTTGCTCTCCCTGACGCTTCCCGAAATTGATGAGGCGTGGTTGGCCGCTTTCGCGGCGGGGTTTTATGCCTGCGCGGAAAAATTCTCCGTCAGTCTGGTCGGCGGCGACACAACACGCGGCCCCCTTGCTTTTTCCGTGACCGCGCTGGGGGAAATTCCTGCTGGATACGGGCTGTGCCGCCATACGGCAAAGACGGGAGATGATGTATGGGTATCAGGTTATCCGGGCTTCGCCGCGCTCGCCCTGCAAGAGATTGAGGGCAAAATTACCTTGCCCGATTCGTTGCGCGCGCTTTGCCAAAAACGCCTGCATATGCCGGAACCGCGTGTTGACCTTGGCCTTGCGCTTATTCATCTGGCGCATGCCGCCATTGATATTTCCGATGGCCTGCTAAATGACCTGGCGCATATCGCCCGCCGCTCCGCGCTTGAGGTAAAAGTTTTTCGCCATTGCCTGCCCCGATTACCGGATGGTGTGGCAAGAGAGATGGCGCTGACGGCGCTTCTCGCCGGCGGCGATGATTACGAGCTTCTTTTTACTGCGCCGCCCGAACATCGCACCGAATTGGCGAAGCTGGCCGCCAAACTTGATCTCCCCCTCAGGCGAATCGGAGAAATGGCCTTGCCGGAGCCAGACCGCAAACCCGCTGTCCGTCTCGTAGATGCGGACGGCAAGGAAATAACGTGGGTACAGGGCGGATATGAGCATTTCATCTCATAGGCCGTATCTGCATTTATAGTGATTCACACAATTTCGGGAATATCGCCCCCGGGAGCGCCGGGCACTAGCCCGGCATCCTCGGTCACTCTGCCGCGTCGCTTGGCCGCGCTGGTGCGCGGCGCTCCCAGCGTTCGCCGAAGCATCATTTTCCCAACGGTCTCTTTATCTGCGCGAATCACTACAACATCAATCGCTCTGCCGTTTCCAGCGCAACCAGATATTCAACCGGCGCAGGCTATCTTTCCCATCTATCCTGAAACTGTCGGGCAACAAGACAAGCGTGCCGCCGGTAGACATCCCTTCCTCTCGCCAGGAAAAAACAGAGAGCCAGGGAAGCGCCAACGCGCCGGAACAAGCGCAAGCAGGAAGCAAATCTTCAGAGGAGCGGGCGTCATCCGATGAAAAGGCCAGATGCAGATTCCCATTCTCCGCCAGAATGATTCGCATTGGTTGGCGGGCAAGGCGGCGGAGGGCATGAACAAAATTGCCTGCCAGCAAAAGGAGAAAAAGCCCTTGTCCCCACAGTGGCCAAGGGGTAAAGAGACATGCCGCGACCGCCAGGCCATGCGCTAGCAGCAGAAAAACGAACAGTCTGCGTGAGTTTTTGAGTTCCAGCAGGACTGGAAAGGCCAGGGTTTCCATCCGTCTTATAAAAAGTAAGCGTTGACCGAAAGAAGCAAAAATATTATCGGCCAGAATCTTGCTGGTATAAAAAAAACAGAGGATTCTTCAAACCAGTCTCTCATCAGATAAACAGTAACAGCGGCTGCAAAAAGCCCCAAAGACATGCCGTTTTGCGAATCCTGGAATGGGAGAACGAAAAGGGATGCAATCCCAAGTATCCAAAGGCCTCTTCCTGTCCAAAAAAACATATATTAACTCCTGAAAGATAAGCAGCACTACGCGGCTCTATCGAGCAGCGTCCCGCGAGGTGGCGAGATTGAGCGCAAGATTAACATCCACTTGTATCGTGACAAGCTACCCGTCGCACCAACTTGCTCTCTCGTTCTTCGGCATCGGCATCGTAAATTTCTATTCCGAATTCCTCTTCAATGGCAAGAAGAAGTTCGACAGCATCGAGACCCATGATGTAACTTAAACCCTACCCTGCGCTTTCAACTTTCAGCACACGCGCCGCAACAAGCTCTGCATTCGCTTGCGAGAACAGGCGCGCATACGATGCGTTTGTGAATTTCAGGTGCAAGCGAAGTTGGTATTCACCAGTGTCGGCGTCAATCAAGCTGACGGGCTGATAGTACGCGCGTTGCAACCCGCGCAGGTAGAAGTAGCCAAAGGTGATGGCTGCGCCGACGAAAACCGACCACGCAAAAAGGTTAGTCTGCATCACACGAGGCAATGAATCAGGGATTAAAACGAACCAAAGAAAGACTGCCGCAATAACTGCAAAGGCGGCAATCAGCTTTGCAACCAGGCCGGGGCGGACGCGCCTGGCGCTGCTTTTGCATCGCCTGCAATAGGGGAAGGTCTCTAGTAGTTCCAGTTCGCTACCGAAAACGATGAAGTAGCTGGTTTTAACGAGGGGCGTTTCGATGAGTTCAATCTCCCCCTTGTCAATACTCCCTCTGGCGCCACAGTTGCAGCAAAAATTCAATAGCGTATTCAGTTGGAGCTGACCAGTAGTCTTGATGTACATCCTCCAAACCCTCCTCAAACCCGCCTAAACACCAGTGAGCCGTTCGTGCCGCCAAAGCCGAAGTTGTTATTGATCCCAACCTCTATGGACATGTCTCGCGCTGTATTGGCGCAGTAGTCCAGGTCGCATTCCGGGTCCTGGTTAAAAATGTTTATGGTCGGCGGGGAAACCTGATGATAAAGGGCAAGAACCGTAAACAGAGATTCAATGCCGCCCGCGCCGCCCAACAGATGCCCGGTCATGGACTTTGTGGAATTGACCACCAGACTTTTCGCGGCTGCGCCGAAAGCGAGCTTGATAGCGTCCGTTTCGTTTTTGTCACCCAGCGGCGTGGATGTGCCGTGCGCGTTCAAATACTGCACTTCATCAAGGTTGAGACCCGCGTTTTTAATGGCTGCCAACATGCAGCGGCGCGGGCCGTCGGCATCGGGCGCGGTCATGTGGTAAGCGTCGCCACTCATGCCGTAACCGACCAATTCAGCGTATATCTTTGCGCCCCGCGCCCTGGCATGTTCGTATTCTTCTAGCACCAGCACACCCGCCCCTTCCCCCAGCACAAAACCATCCCGGTCGACATCCCAGGGGCGGCTGGCTTCTTCCGGCGAGTCATTACGAGTAGAAAGCGCCTTTGCGGCGCAGAAACCGCCCACGCCCAAAGTACATATGCAACTCTCCGCCCCGCCCGCAATCATAACGTCAGCATCGCCGTATTCGATAATTCGCCCTGCCTCACCGATACAATGCGTCCCCGTGGTACAGGCGCTAACCAGAGCGATATTCGGCCCCTTGAAGCCGAACTGGATGGAAAGATTGCCGGATATCATGTTGATGATGGAACCGGGCACGAAGAAGGGCGAAATCTTGCGCGCGCCGCCAGCCGCCACATCGGCCAGGCTCTTTTCGATCATCGGCAGGCCGCCAATGCCGGAACCGATGCAAACGCCGATTCGTTCAGCGTCCGCTTCCGAAGGATGCTCCAGACCGGCGTCGCGTACCGCGTCAATACCGGCCGCCATGCCGTAATGAATAAAAATATCCATCCGCCGGGCATCCTTCGCGGCAATATACCGGGTGACATCGAAATCCCGCACTTCCCCCGCGATACGGCTGGGGAAAAGAGAAGCGTCAAAACGGCTGATCGCGCGAATGCCGGAACGACCCGCGACAATATTCTGCCAAGCAGTTTCAACCGAGTTTCCGACCGGGCTGATAATACCCAGGCCGGTCACGACTACTCTACGACGCGCCAATTTACACTCCCATCAAAGCGTGGAACAGCCGACTTGTAACGTCGGCTCCCGGAAACATGACCCTGCTTACTTCATGTTTGCGGCGATGTACTCCGCTGCCTTCGCCACAGTGGTGATCTTTTCGGCTTCTTCATCGGGAATTTCACATTCAAATTCCTCTTCAAGAGCCATCACCAGCTCAACGGCATCCAGAGAATCGGCGCCCAGGTCATCCACGAAAGAAGAATCGTCCTTGACATCTTTTTCATCCACGCCAAGTTGCTCAACCACGACTTTCTTGACACGCGCAATGATTTGTTCCATTGAAATGACTCCTTCCCGTTACGGGATATTAAAAAACCAGAATATTCTACCAAAACAATGCGGCAAGGAGTATTTACTTACTCCATGAACATGCCGCCATTCACATGCAAGGTCGCTCCCGTGATATAGGCGGCGGCAGGCGAGGCAAAGAAAGCCACGGCATTTGCCACGTCTTCCGCCTCGCCGAGTCTGCCCAGCGGAATGGCGCTTTGCAGGGCGGCGCGTTGCGCTTCCGGCAGGCTCCGGGTCATTTCGGTATCAATGAAACCCGGCGCTACACAGTTTACCGTAATGTTGCGCCCGGCAAACTCCCTTGCCAGCGCCCTGCTCATGCCGGCAACGCCCGCTTTGGCGGCGCAGTAATTGGCCTGGCCGGCATTGCCCGCATGTCCGACAACCGAGGTAATGTTGATGATGCGCCCGCCTCTTGCCTTTAGCATCGGACGGATAAAGGCGCGGGACATACGAAAAACCGCTTTCAGATTGGTGTCTACCACCGCGTCCCATTCCTCGTCTTTCATCCGCATGGCAAGGTTGTCGCTGGTAATGCCCGCGTTGTTCACCAAAATGCCGGGCGCGGCGGCAAATTCCTGTTCGATAAAAGCCAGCGCCGCGTCAATGTGCGCAGGGTCGCATACATTCAGAACCAAACCACATCCTTTTGCGCCCGCTTCCTTCAGCCAGGCGTAAATATCGTTCGCGCCTTCCGTATCTAACGCGCCGCCTGCCACGGTCGCGCCCTGTCGCGCCAGTTTCAGGGCTATCGCTTTACCAATTCCGCGCGAAGCGCCGGTTACCAGCGCAATTTGTCCCGCAAGGGGCAGATTTATCGTATCCATTAGTATCACTCCAGATTGAGATTCGCTTCCAGGGCTGCGGCATCCGCCAGAGGAATGCCGGTGACGCCTTCGGCGCAACGTTTGGCAAGCCCGGCAAGCACTTTGCCGGGGCCGCATTCAACGATCTGCCCGCAGCCTTCGCCAGCCATGCGACGGATTATTTCCACCCAGCGCACCGGTTGGTAAGCCTGTCGTACCAGAGCGTCGCGGATTTTTCCCGGGGCGGATTCCACCGCGACATCCACGTTATTGATAACGGGAATAGCGGGCGGGCGAAATTCGATTTTTTCCAGCGCGACGGCGAGCTTTTCCGCCGCCGGGCGCATCAGGGAAGAATGGAAGGGCGCGGAAACCGGCAAAGCAACTGCGCGTTTTGCGCCTTGTTCCCTGCACAATGCCATCGCCCGCTCGACGGCAACCTTATGACCTGCAATTACCGTTTGTCCGGCGGCGTTGAAATTGACCGCTTCCGCAACGCCGTTCACCTCGGCGCCGGCGGCAGCGCAGGCGACGTGAATGACAGCATCTTCCAGTCCCATGATCGCGGCCATGCCGCCTGTGCCAAGCGGCACGGCTTCCTGCATTGCGGCAGCGCGTAAACGAACAAGCGGCACGGCATCCGCGAACGAGAGCGCCCCGGCGGCAACCAGCGCCGAATACTCCCCCAGGCTGTGTCCGGCAAGGCAGACCGGATTTTTTCCGCCCTTTGCCTGCCAAAGCCGCCAGACCGCCACACCGGCAGTCAACATCACCGGTTGCGTATTAACCGTTTGCGCGAGGGTTTCGGCATCGCCCGACTCCACCATCTGCCAGAGGTCTTCGCCCAAAGCGTCTGACGCTTCGGCAAATACTGCCCGCGCAATAGCGGCGTCTTTTTCGTTCGCGGTATAGGCGGACATCATTCCCACCGCTTGCGAGCCCTGCCCCGGAAAAACAAAAGCGAATGACATTGTTCTTCTCCCTGCTTTCCTAGAATTCAAACAAAACCGCGCCCCAGGTAAACCCGCCGCCAACGCCTTCCAGCAATACGCGCTGCCCTTTGCGGATTCGCCCGTCCCGCACCGCCTCGTCAAGCGCAAGCGGTACGGAAGCGGCAGAAGTATTGCCATGCCGATCCACGGTAACTATGACTTTCTCCCGCGCCAACCCCATTTTGCGACTGGTCGCGTCAATGATGCGGATATTGGCCTGATGCGGAATCAGCCAGTCAATTTCCCGGGTTTCCATCCCCGCCGCCCGACAGCACTCTTCCGCCACCGAAACAAGCACCCGCACCGCATTCCTGAACACCGCCTGCCCTTCCATACGCAGGAAGGGATCACCCCAGACCCTGCCACAACGAACCTGGCCAGGAACGGAAAGAATGTCCGCCTGAGCGCCATCAGCGCGCAGAACGGAAGATAACACGCCGGGAGCGGCGGCGGCTTCCAGAACCACCGCGCCCGCGCCATCGCCAAAGAGAACGCAGGTTCCCCGGTCCTGCCAGTCGAGAATGTTGGAAAAAGCGTCCGAACCTACGACAAGCGCCTTCTTGTGCGTACCAGAACGAATAAATTTATCGGCGACGGCAAGCGCATAAACAAAGCCGCTGCACACCGCCTGCACGTCAAAAACCGTCGCGCCGTGATTGCCCAACGCGCCTTGCAGAAGGCAGGCAGTGCTTGGAAAGACGAAATCCGGCGTGGAAGTGGCGAGGACAATCAAATCCAGCTCGCCAGCATCCAGTCCTGCCATTGCCAGCGCCCGCTCAGAAGCAATTTTCGCCATCGCGCCGGTGGTTTCATCCGACGCGACAAAGTGACGATAACGAATTCCGGTGCGCTCAATGATCCATTCATCGCTGGTATCAATGCCACGCGCAACAAGATCAGGATTACTGACCGGCTCGCCGGGCAAATAACTGCCCGTACCCGTTATCCTGGCATAGGTGGGGCGATTGTTTGCGCCGCTACTCATTCGCTCTCCTCTTCTTCCGGTTCGTATGCTTCGCCTCCCGCAGCTTGCTGGCGCCTGCGTAATTCCGCCAGCTTGGCGCTGATGCGTTCCACCACCTGATTGCTGGCAGCTTCATGCGCCCTAGCAATGGCATGAGCAAAGGCTACCACATCCGCCGAACCGTGGCTTTTCATGCTAAGTCCCCGCAAACCCAAAAGGCTCGCGCCATTGTAACGGCGTGGGTCAAAACGCGCCTTAAAACGTTTCAGCACTGGCAAAGCAATCAGCGCGATCAGGCGGGAAAGCAGGGAACGGGAAAATTCCTGCTTCAAGGCTTCCCCCAACATACGCGCCAGACCTTCCGAAGTCTTCAGGGCGACATTACCGACAAAGCCGTCGCATACCACGACATCGGCCTCCCCATGATAAATGCCATCCCCTTCCACATTGCCGATGAAATTGAGGTCGGAAGCCCTGAGGAGAATCGCTGCCTCCTTGACCATCTCATTCCCTTTGATATCTTCTTCGCCGATATTGAGCAGCCCCACCCGAGGGCGCTCATTATGATCCAGGGACGCTGCCAGCATCGCGCCCATGATGCCGAACTGGAGCAGGTGCTGCGCGTCGCAATCCACGTTCGCGCCGAGATCAAGCATATAAAAATGGCCGTCGGCGGTCGGCATGACCGGACACAACGCGGGACGATCAATGCCCGGCAACATTTTCAGGACAAAGCGCGACATCGCCATCAACGCGCCCGTGTTGCCCGCCGAAATCGAAGCCTCCGCCTGCCCGCTCTTGACCAGATTGAGCGTCAGGCGCATGGAGGATTTTTTCTTGTTCTTCAGCGCAAGCGTGGGCGATTCGTCCATCGCCACCACATCGTCCGCATGCACGACTTCGTAGCGCCCGGAACAATCCCTGCCCGTAGCGAGAAAAGGCCGTATCTTCGCTTCCTGTCCTACCAGAATAACCCTGGCTTCCGGGTGCTCACGCAAAAAGGTGAACGCCGCCGGAACCGTAACGGAGGGGCCGTAATCCCCACCCATGCAATCAATGGCGATGGTGTGCGACATTTAGAAAGAAAGACACAAAAGGCAGGAAGTCCATGAACTTCCTCTACCTGACGCCCGGCGCAAATCCAACGCTTGCTCCGGGCTGAAAAGAAAGCGTTACAAACGCTTACTCGCCCTTGTCAGCAACAACTTTCCGCCCCCGATAAAAACCGGAAGGCGAAATGTGATGCCGCAGATGCGTCTCGCCGCTCGTCTTTTCCACGGCAAGCGTGGGATTGCCCAAACGGTCATGGGAACGGTGCATGCCGCGCCTGGACGGCGATTTCTTGTTTTGCTGAACAGCCATTTTCAATACTCCTGAAACAAAATTAACTTCTAACACGGCTTTTTAAAGCCGCCAGCGCCGCAAAAGGATGCGGCGCTTCAATTTCCTGCGCGTCTGGCAAAGCGCAATCATCATGCCGGGGCGCTGACGGCAACGCCAATAAAATTTCGTCCTCTACCAACTCCTCTGCCGAACGAAAACCCGCCTTACCGGAAGCAAGTGGCAGAAAATCCAGCGTTGCGTCTTCCAGTTCTTCCCGGGTTAACGCGCTTTGTTCGTCAACAAGTTCCAGGCGGCTCTCTATTCTGAACTTGACGCGCGCCGGAGAAAGGCAACGCTGGCAGACAAGCGGCAATTCACCGGACGCAGCAACAGAGAGCCGCGCCTTGCCATGCCCGCCCGGAGCATCCACCATTTCGCCCTGTACGCGGAAAAAAATTTCGCCTTCCGTTTCCGCAAGCCCATCTTCCAGCCGCGCAAACGCCGCCAGTTTGAGATAGCCTTCCAGAAAGCCGCCTTCACGGGCAAAACGCCAAAGATCCATAGGGACATTTGCCGCCCAGGAGGAAGAAAACGATTGGCTTCTTTGTGACATAAACGTTTAATAGTATAGTAAATCCAAAGAAAAGTCAAAATGGAAGATGGGGATAGTGCAGGGCAATCGCATGAATGCGATTGTTGTAGGCTCTCTGGAATACTCGTTTACGGTCAATTGGTTACGAAGGGGGGTGGGCTGTTCACAGGGGATTGATTTGTGTAGTTTCCTGTCTTTTTGGAGTGTTCCATGGAGACGGGAATGTGTTGCGGCAAAGCACGCACCAGACACAGAGCTGGAGCGCATACGGCAAATTGCAAAACGATTTGCCGTCACTCACCCAAGGTGGGAGCCGTATGCCTTAATTGGGCACGTACGGTTCTGTGCGGGGGGCGCCCAGTAATGGGCGTCCCTACCGCGATTCCATTCCAGCCTGCAGCTCTGAAACTGTAATCGCCGTTTTTTATGACACTCGCGTGAGTTCCCTGCCATTTTCAATGAATTAATCATGTCTTTTTTGATGTTGCGCCAAAAGGCGATTATTTCGGGCTGGTGGCGATAAATGGCTTCATGCTTTTCCATGTTTTCCCGCGTCATCCAAAACGGAAAGATATAGTGCTTATCCGTAAATAATATGGTATCCTTCCTATCTCAAAAGCCACCACTTGGAGCATGTGATGGGAAAGTACCGACAACAATGGGGCATTTCTGATGAATTCTGGGAAAAGGTCGAGCAGTTGATTCCAGCACCGCCGCGCAAACCCGCCAGCGAGTATCGGCGTCGGCCAGGAGGTGGGCGCAAGCCATTGCCAGCGTGACAGGTATTTGTGGCCATTGTGTTCGTATTGCATACTGGTATTCAGTGGCGAGCCCTGCCCAGGGAAATCTTTGGCAGCCCCAGTTCGATTCATCGTTACTTTCAGCAGTGGCACCAGGCTGGATTTTTTCTTCGCCTGTGGCAAGCTGGTTTGGCCGAATACGACGACATGCAAGGCGTTGCCTGGCGATGGCAAAGCATCGATGGGGCGATGTGCAAGGCGCCGTTAGCGCTTGAGAAGGTGGGGCCCAACCCCACTGATCGGGGAAAAAAATGGAAGCAAGTGCAGTTTGCTGGTGGACGCGCGTGGTATCCTGTTATCACTCGTCGCCAGCGGAGCCAACACGCATGATGTCAAACTGCTGGAAGCGACATTGGATGCACGGGTGGCGCAACCTGATGATGCAACACACGAGGAGCAGCATTTGTGCGCGGATGCGGCCTATGTAGGCCAACCGGCACAGCAGGCCATAAGCCAACGTGGTTTGATCGCGCATGTGCGCAGCCGCAAGCAAGAAGGGCTTGAACGCAATCATGGGCCACAAGCCAGGCCACGACGCTGGGTCGTCGAACAAAGTCACAGTTGGCTCAATCGCTTTCGCAAACTCATGGTACGTTATGAGAAATCTGCCGCTTCCTTTGAGGCTTTGCTGTCACTGGCAGCGGCACTGATCTGCTGGCGACAGGAAACCACTATTTACGGATAAGCACTAAGCCCCATCTCCAGCGGCAACAATACTGCTTGTGCCGTGCGCAATTCATCTGCCGTACGTGCCGACTTGAGCAACTGACGCACCACTTCAATACATTCTTTTCCACTTGCATGCCTGACCATAATCGCCTCCTTTGAGATTATGGAAATATTATTCACCATTTTATTGCGAAATGGAATGATATAGTGCTTTTCCTAAATAATCTTACTCTATCAACCTTCAGACATCCTATCCTGCAAGCGAGAAAGAGTAAAAATAATTACGAGAAGCACTATAACTGGATGCCACACGTGTCCACCAGCAAATTTTTCCTGCTTCCATTTTTTCCCCGACCAGTGGGGTTGGGCCCCACCTTCTCAAGCGCTAACGGCACCTTGTACATCGCCCCATCTATACTTTGCCATTGCCAGGCAATGCCTTGCATGTCGTCGTATTCGGCCAAACCAGCTTGCCACAGGCGAAGAAAAAATCCAGACTGGTGCCACTGCTGAAAGTAACGATGAATCGAACTGGGGCTGCCAAAGAGCTCCTTGGGCAAGGCTCGCCACTGAATACCTGTACGCAATACGAACACAATGGCCACAAATACCTGCCTCGGCGGCAATGGCTTTCGCCCGCCTCCTGGTCGACGCCGATACTCGCTGGCGGGTTTGCGCGGCGGCGCTGGAATCAACGGCTCGACCTTTTCCCAGAATTCATCAGAAATGCCTTATTGTTGTCGGTACTTTCCCATCACATGCTCCAAGTGGTGACTTTTGAGATAGGAAGGATACCATATTATTTACGGATAAATACTTATTCCTTAGGGTGGTACAGCACGAAAATAGGCTTGATTGACTTGAGACAGCGTGTCGTTCGTGTGGGAAAATCACGATGAAAGCGTACACGATGTCTTCGTACACTCGTAAACGATGTCTCCGGTCTGTACAGCGGGAGAGGGACGTCCACGTCCTGAAGTCCGGCAGCCCGGTAGGTTGCAGGGCGATTGCACATATATTGCATATTGCTCAGGGCAACAGGATTGGCTCTGCGACAGGGGTTTTCATGAATCTATTCCCGTCGACTGGTGTCTCTTGTTCAATCATTATCAGGTCGTTAGCATATTTCAGCACATGGTTCACATGAATGTATCAGCCATAACATCATGATTTTCATGGAGTTTTGGAAATCTAATCATGATGAATAGGTGCAATCGCCCTGCGTCCAATAGGCGGGATAGCCCGCGTAATTGAATGTACTCGCCCATGCCGATGCGTCTATTCACCCGGCCATTAAATATTGAATATTATGCGGCATATTTGGTTTTAGGATCATTGAAATAAGATTGGACGCGATCAGGGTGTTGGGTGAGCATGTTCATGTGGTTTTCGGTAGCGAGTTTGAGTTTGTCTTTGGTGCGCGCT
>WRKX01000045.1 GCA_009777925.1 Betaproteobacteria bacterium
CGATGTCGGCTCATCACATCCTGGGGCTGTAGTCGGTCCCAAGGGTATGGCTGTTCGCCATTTAAAGTGGTACGCGAGCTGGGTTTAAAACGTCGTGAGACAGTTTGGTCCCTATCTGCCGTGGGCGCTGGATATTTGAGAGGGGCTGCTCCTAGTACGAGAGGACCGGAGTGGACAAACCTCTGGTGTACCGGTTGTGACGCCAGTCGCATTGCCGGGTAGCTAAGTTTGGAAGAGATAACCGCTGAAAGCATCTAAGCGGGAAACTCGCCTCAAGATGAGATATCCCCGGGGATTGGCTCTATGTTTGTTCTGTGTAGTTGGATGCCTGGAGGGCAAAGCCCGACAAAGCATTCTTAACTGCCTCAAGAGATTAACCTGTCTTGAGGAGTTGAGCAGGCATAGAGCCAATCCCCCTGAAGGGCCGTGGAAGACCACCACGTTGATAGGCCGGGTGTGGAAGCGTGGCAACACGTTAAGCTAACCGGTACTAATTGCCCGTGCGGCTTGATCCCATAACCTTGCATAAAGCAGGGTTAGTAACAATCTTGCAAGGCATGGTTTGTAAAACAATCCTGCGCAGCAAGAGAAAGACAACACGCAATCCTTTCCAGAACTTCCTTCTTACTTTTTTGAGTTTGCGCTGCCTCATCTTGCGCAGACTAAACCGTCAATGTCTGGCGGCCATGGCTTCCCGGAACCACCCCTTCCCATCCCGAACAGGACTGTGAAACGGGAGCGCGCCAATGATAGTGGGCAGCCCGCCCGTGAAAGTAGGTCACCGCCAGACTCCTACACAAAAACGCCCGTGTCTATAAAATACGGGCGTTTTTATGCGTGTGCCGATAGGGTCTGAACTTTCGAATATGCGGCAAATACGCGACAGATTTTATCGTTGAGTGTTCACGATGCTGATTGGCATTTGCGCGTTGAAGGATTCAACGATAGAATGCGCGCCCATGGTAGCGGTTATTCGCTCATCGAAGAACCGTCCGTTTTGTTTGTTTTCAGGAGTGTTGTCATCGCTTTGAACAAGACACATCGCATCAATGAGGAAATCAATGTGCCGGAAGTCCGGTTAATTGGTGTTGATGGCGAACAATTAGGCGTCGTAAGCTCCCGGCAGGCCAACCACCTCGCCGAGGAAGCAGGATTTGATCTGGTAGAAATTGCTCCGCAGGCGGAACCGCCGGTTTGCCGTATTATGGATTACGGCAAATTCAAGTATCAGGAAGCCAAAAAAGCACATGAAGCCAAGATGAAACAGAAACAGGTGCAGGTCAAGGAAATCAAGCTTCGACCAGGCACCGACGAAAACGATTACCAAATCAAATTGCGAAGCATGCTGCGCTTTCTGGAGGAGGAGGACAAGGTCAAGGTGACTTTGCGCTTCAGAGGACGCGAAATGGCGCACCAGGAGTTCGGGATGCGTCAATTGGAGCGGATTCGTTCCGATTTGGAGGCGCACGCCCAGGTTGAACAGATGCCCAAGATGGAAGGGCGGCAAATGGTGATGATCCTTGCCCCCATGAAGAAGAAGCCGGAAAAGGCCAAGGCAAAACCGGTAGGCGAAAAGACAGCAAAGCCAGCAAAAGTTGAGCTTTCTGAAAGTCCGGTAGATATGGACATGGCTTCTACTGCAGAAGCGGTTGAGGCATAAGAGATTTAGCGGCGCATGTGCCGTTGAATAATGGCGAGTAAGCCGGAAGGGTGACTCGCTTAAAAACAAGTGGTTTGAGGTTGGCAAGCGTTCCCGCCGGGAACCACCTTTAAGCCATGTAAAACTGGAGCAAAACATGCCCAAAATGAAGACAAAGAGCGGCGCGGCCAAGCGTTTTCGTGTGCGCGCCGGCGGCAGCATCAAACGCGCCCAGGCGTTCAAGCGCCACATCCTGACCAAAAAGAGTACCAAGGTAAAACGCCAGTTGCGCGGCATTTCCAATGTGTGCGCGAGTGATGTCGCCATGGTTCGCGCCATGTTGCCCTACGCCTGAAGGAGAAGAAAAATGCCGAGAGTCAAACGTGGTGTTACGGCGCGCGCGCGCCATAAAAAAATTCTTGTTCAGGCCAAGGGTTATCGGGGCAGGCGCAAGAACGTATACCGTATTGCTAAACAGGCGGTAATGAAGGCGGGGCAGTACGCCTACCGCGATCGCCGCCAGCGTAAGCGCCAGTTCCGTGCTCTGTGGATTGTCCGTATCAATGCTGCAGCGCGTGAGTTCGGGCTGAAATACAGCACTTTCATGAATGGTCTGAAGAAAGCCAACATCGAAGTTGACCGTAAGGTGCTCTCCGATCTGGCTGTTTTCGACCGGCCTGCCTTTAACGCGCTGGCCGCTCAGGCCAAAGCGAGTTTGGCTGCCTGATTCAGCATAAGTGGCAGCCATGCAAAAAGCGACCTTCGGGTCGCTTTTTTTGTACATGCAAATAAATAAAGCGACTGCCAAAGCCGTATTCTGTAATTATTACTCCCCTCTCTTGCTTGCGAGTGCGGCTCGTATACAATTTCTTGTTTTTCCATTAATTGTCTGACTCACATGACCCGTACCCGTTTTGCCCCCAGTCCTACCGGCTTCCTGCATATTGGCGGCGCGCGCACAGCTCTTTTTGCCTGGGCTTATGCGCGACACCACGGCGGCAAGTTCATCCTGCGTATCGAAGATACCGATCTGGAACGCTCCACGCCGGAGGCCGTACAGGCGATTTTTGATGGAATGGCCTGGCTCGGACTGGAACACGATGAAGGCCCGTTCTTTCAAATGCAGCGCATGGCGCGTTACAAGGCGGTAATCAAGGAGATGCTGGCGGCAGGCACGGCATACCCCTGCTACATGTCGCCCGCCGAACTGGAAGCTCTGCGCGAGGCGCAACGCGCCCGAGGCGAAAAACCCCGTTACGATGGGCGCTGGCGTCCGGAAGCAGGCAAAAAATTGCCGCCATGCCCGTCAGATATTGAGCCGGTGATCCGTTTCAAAAATCCGCAAGCAGGCAGCGTCGTCTGGAACGATCTCGTCAAGGGGGAGATTGAGATTGCCAACAGTGAACTGGACGATCTCGTCATTGCACGCGCCGACGGCACGCCAACCTACAATTTTTGCGTGGTAGTGGATGACTGGGATATGGGTATTACCCATGTGATTCGCGGCGACGACCATGTCAACAACACCCCGCGCCAGATAAACATTCTGAAAGCGTTGGGCGCAAGCGTGCCGGAATACGCGCATCTTTCCATGATTCTGGGCGATGACGGCACAAAACTCTCCAAGCGGCATGGCGCGGTATCGGTGATGCAGTACGACACCGACGGTTTTTTGCCGGAAGCGGTTATCAACTATCTGGCGCGGCTTGGTTGGGCGCACGGCAATGACGAAATTTTTACCCGCGAACAGTTTATCGCCTGGTTTGACCTGACAAACATCACCCCTTCCGCCGCCCAGTTCAACAGCGAAAAACTCCTCTGGCTGAATCAGCATTACATGAAGCAGATGGGCGCAACCGGGCTTGCGCCGGAAATTGCCGCACGCCTGCGTTCCAAAAACATCACCCCGGAATCCGGCCCTGATCTTACTGCGGCAATTGCGCTTTATGTTGAACGCTGCCAAACCCTGAATGCGCTCACCAACGTACTTTTGCCTTTTTATCGTGAAGCAACGCCCGATGCGGCATTGCTGGCGCAGCATCTTGCCGACGCAGCGCGGCCTGCTTTGGCGGAATTTGCGGCGGCGCTGGAAACGGTGGATTGGAACACGGCAGCCATCGGCGCGGCATTAAAAGATGTCCTGAAGCGGCATGGTTTCAAAATGCCCCAACTTGCCATGCCTCTGCGAGTGATTCTGCTGGGCGCGACCGAAACCCCTTCGGTAGACGCGGTAATCGCCCTGCTGGGGCGGGAGCGCGTTCTGGCACGCCTTTCCGGCTACAAATAGTGTGTCGACCGACCGGGACGGCTGAATTTTACCCGCGCGGATGATGTGTTGCGTGGAGAATTTTCAGGCGTTCGCGGGCGACATGGGTGTAAATCTGGGTAGTGGTGATGTCGGAATGTCCCAGAAGCATCTGCACCACCCTTAAATCCGCGCCATGATTTAACAGATGTGTGGCAAAAGCATGGCGCAGCACATGCGGTGAAATACGCGCGAGAGGGATATTGACGGTAAGGGCGTATTTCTTGACCAATGTCCAGAACATTTGCCTTGTCATCGGCGCGGCGCGAGCCGTGACAAATACCGCGTCCGAGAGTCTGCCTTTCAGGAGAGCCGCCCGCCCTTGTCCGATATGGCGAATCAGCCAGTGTTGCGCGGTCTCGCCGGTGGGAACCAGCCGTTCCTTGCTCCCCTTGCCGATAATCCGCACGATGCCCTGTTCGAAGCCGATTTCGTGCATTTTGAGCGCAACCAGTTCGGATACGCGCAGTCCGGTGGCATAGAGCATTTCCAGCATGGCGCGATCCCGCTCTCCCAGCGGTGTTGCCACGTCCGGGGCGGCGAGCAGCCGCTCGACTTCCGCCTCGGAGAGACTTTTGGGCAAGCGTCCGCTTAAGGCCGGACGCGCCAGAAATTCGCTCGGATCACGCGCTATCTGCCCACGCGCCAATTGCCAGCGATAAAAACGGCGCAACGCGGAAAGATAACGCGCCTGGGACGAAACTCGCCGCGCATGGGAGACTTCCGCCAGAAACGCCGCCAAATCCGCCGCATCAGCCGATTTCAGCAAGGAGCGTCCGGTTTTCGCCAACCAACGGGAAAGCATTGACAAATCGGCGCGATAACCTTCAAGACTGTTTTTTGCCAGTCCGTCTTCCAGCCAGAGGGCATCGCAAAAAATTTCGATTTCGTTCTGATCTTCCGGGCGCAAGGGCGGCGTATCAGACACGACGCGCTTCCCGAATGTTGATACCCTCCCTTGCCAGGAGCCAGCGTTTGATTTCCGGCATCCAGCCGGTTCTGCTCTGGCTAAAGCCGGTAAGGCCGCCATTTTTGCCGATTACCCGGTGGCAGGGAATGATGATGGGTATGGGATTGGTGCCGCAGGCCCCGCCCACGGCGCGGGGCGCGCTGCCAAGATTCTCCGCTATCTGGGCATAGCTTGTGGTTTCGCCGCATGGGATGGCGGCGATTTCTGCCCAAACTCGCCGTTGAAATTGCGTGCCTTGCAAGATGGTCGGCAAGTCAAACGCATAACCGGGGTTATGCGACCACTCTTCCAACGCCTGAATTACCGTTCGCGCAAACCTGCCTTTGGGCGCTATTTCCGCTTGCGGTGGCAAAAAAACCAGACTCGTTACCGCAGGCAATGTCTCGTCGCAGCAAAGACCTAGCGCGAAAGCAGGCGCGGGAAATGCAGTCGCCAGCGGTTTTATCGGCAGGATTGCCTGAAATTCCAGATTTTCCGCGCCTCGGATCATCTCATTTCTCCCTGCTTGTCAAAATAGCAAATAGGATATGATGAATAGAAAGACAAGCAATGCCAACACCCATCCCCAAACCCTATTAGTCGCTTCATTGGCTTTAAACTTGCGATGCCTCTCTAAAATTTTCACGATACCTTCAATACCGGGATCATTCATGTCAAGCGTTGCGCCTGGATTTTCAGTAGCTCGCAACATGCAAGCCATTAACAACAGTATAACGTTTGGTTTTACAAATGAATCATTCATGTCCAGGCCTTCCACAGCTTCTTCCACAAGCCGCTTAATGATAGGGGCATTCATGTCCAACGTTTCCCTCACTTGCTGCATGGTTGGCCCATCCGTGCCAGGCGGATCATCCACGTCAAGTTCTTTCACTGATTGTTTGAAGTTGGGATCATCAGTCATGCCCCACCCTTCCACTAGTTGCCTGAAGGTGAGACCATTCGTGTAAAACGGCGTTGCGTTAGGGTCATTCGCGCCAAGCCTGCGCGTATCTCGTCTAAAGGAATCATTCATCTCAAATCTCCTGTTGTCGCAAAACCAGTTCACGAGATTCTGGGCTTTCCAGACTGATGCGTCCCAGAGCGCCGCTACGGTAGTCGGTTAACAATACCAGGGCTGCTTTTTCCCGATCCAGCCATCCGCCTTTGCCGCGACAGCCGCGACGCTCGCCTATCGCTTCCAGAAGGGCAGCGGCATCCATCGTTGCCAGAGCCGCCGTCGGCAGGCGATAACGCGCAGCCAGTAGCGGAGCATAGCGTTCCAAAAGCAAGGCGGCGAGAAAAGATGCCACTTCCTCCGGCTCCACCGCATTGACGCCAATGGCGTGACTGGCGGCCAGCATGTAGCCGTCGGATTCGATTTCGATTTTCGGCCACATCAACCCCGGTGTATCGGTCAATGTCATATTCTGCCCCAAATCCAGCGTCTGCTGCGATTTTGTCACCGCCGGCTCGTCGCCTACCATTGCTACGCGCTTTTTCAGCAAGGCGTTCATTAGGGTGGACTTGCCGACGTTGGGAATGCCCATAATCATCATCCTTAGCGGCTTGTCCGGCGTGTTGCGATGCGGGGCAAGACGACGGCAGAGTTTGGGGATTGCCGCCGCGTTTTTTATAGGGTCGCCAGCCTTGCAGGAGATGGCCGCCGCCAGCACGTTTTCCTGCCGATTATAAAAATCCAGCCATTGCCGGGTTATGGCGGCATCAGCCAGATCGGCCTTGTTCAGCACTTTCAGGGAAGGACGCTGGCGAAACTCGCGCAGGGCGCGAATCATCGGATTGCAACTGGCTTCCGGCAGACGAGCGTCCAGCACCTCGATGACCACGTCGACGCGCTTCAAAGTCTCAGCCGCCTTTTTCTTCGCCGCCGTCATGTGTCCCGGAAACCATTGCACCGCCATAATTATTCCTTCAGGTTGCCTGCCGCTTGAAATCGGCCAGACGAAAGCCAAGCAGCCACAGGGTGAGGAAATAAACGGCAGCGCCCCCTGCCACCAACAAAAACAGCCAGCCGATACGAACGCCGACCCCTGCCGCAAACCAGTCTTTTGCCTCGCCTGTGCCGATATATAAAACGCAGCCCATCAACGCCAGAGCAAGGCACAGCTTGCCGAGAAATTTTCCCCAGCCGGGGCGAGGGATGTAAATGCCATCCTTGCGTAAGCCTTGAAACAGGAGAAAAGCGTTAAGACACCCCGCCAGCCCAACGGAAAGCGCCAGTCCCATATGCGCCAGGGACAGGACAAATATAAAGACAAGGTTCATCAACTGGGTCGCAATCAGACTGATAACAGCAATCTTGACCGGTGTCCTGATGTTCTGGCGCGCATAAAAGCCGGGGGCAAGCACCTTGACCAACAACATGCCGGAAAGTCCGATGCTGTAGGCAACCAGCGCCTGTCGGGTTGCCAGCGCGTCTTCCGGCGTGAATTTGCCATGCAAAAACAAGGTGGCAATAAGCGGTATGGCAAGCAGCGCCAAAGCCAGCGCCGCCGGCAATGCAAGCAGAAAGGTCAAGCGCAGACCCCAGTCAAGCAAGGCCCCGTATTCGCGCATGTCGCCATTTGCGTGCAGTTTGGCGAGCGAAGGCAGAAGGATCACGGAAAGGGACGCGCCAAGCAGTCCGGCGGGAAACTCCATCAACCTGTCGGCATAATATAGCCAGGAGACGCTGCCGCTTACCAGAAAGGACGCGAACACCATGTTAATCACCAGACTGATTTGCGAGACGGATACGCCAAAGGTTGCGGGAGCCATCAGCTTCAAAATGCGCCGCACTCCGGAGTCGCGGCAGGCGGCAAGAATGTTGAAGGAAGGGCGCGGCAAAATCCCAAGCCTCTTCAACGCCGCTATTTGCAGCCCAAGTTGCAGGCAGCCGCCGATAAACACCGCCCAGGCTAGAGCCAGCACCGGCGGGTCGAAATACGGCGCGGCAAACAACGCCATGCCGATAAAGGAAAGATTGAGCAGAGCCGGGGTAAACGCGGGCAGGGCAAAACGGCTCCAGGTATTCAGGATGCCGGATGCCATCGCCGTGAGCGACATGAAGAGGATGTAGGGGAACGTAATGCGGGTAAGCTCTACGGTCAGGGCGAATTTTTCCGCCGTCGCGGCAAAACCCGGCGCGGAAATCAGGACAAGAACAGGCGCGGCCAAGACGCCCAGCACCGTCACGATAAAGAGCGCGAAACAGAGGGTTGTCGCGGTATTGTTCAGCAATTCCCGTGTTCTGTCTTCCCCTTCCCGATGCTTGTATTCCCCCAGAATCGGCACAAACGCCTGTGAAAAAGCGCCTTCGGCAAACAGCCTTCGCAGAAAGTTAGGCAACTTGAACGCGACAAAAAAGGCGTCGGTCAGCATTCCCGCGCCGAATGTGCGGGCAATGACAAAATCCCGTACAAACCCAAGCACGCGGGAAAGCATGGTAAAGCTGCTGACAGTCGCCAGGGCGCGTAAAAGATTCATAACACAAACTGCTCCGCATAAATTCCCCGTCCGCAAATCGGCGGGAAGTACGCATTCTAAAAGAAGGAGCAACGGAAAGCACGATAACCCTCGCTTATAATTATCATTTTTCTCCATTTTCACAGTCATGCTCGACATCCAACAGCTTCGCAACCATCTTGATCAGGTCACGGTGCGCCTCGCCACACGCGGCAAGATGCCGGATTTTTCCGGCTTCATCGCGCTGGAAAACGAGCGTAAATCCCTGCAAACCCATACCCAGGAACTGCAAAACCGGAGAAACACCCTTTCAAGGGAAATCGGCATTCTGAAAGGCAGGGGAGAAGACGCTGCCAAAGTATTGTCCGAAGTCTCCGCAATCAAATCGGAATTGGAAGCTGCTGAGACACGGCTTGCCGCGCTGCTGGACGAGATGAACGCATTGCTTCTGGAAATTCCCAATCTGCCGCACGAATCCGTGCCGGTGGGAAACAGCGAAGCAGACAATGTGGAAGTGAAACGCTGGGGTGCGCCTGGGGTCTTTACTTTTCCGGTCAGGGATCACGTTGATCTTGGCGAAGGTTTGGACAAGCTGGATTTTGCCGCTGCCGCAAAAATTACCGGAGCGCGTTTTGTCGTCCTGAAAGGCGAATTGGCGCGGTTGCAGCGGGCGCTTATCCAGTTCATGCTGGATATTCATAGCAATGAGCATGGCTATACCGAGCTTTATGTGCCTTTCATCGCCAATCGAGAGAGCCTGGCCGGGGTCGGGCAACTGCCAAAGTTCGAGGCGGACTTGTTCAGGCTCGTCCGCGCGGAGGATGAAGTCCCGTTCTATCTGATTCCGACGGCGGAAGTGCCGGTCACCAATCTCGTTCGGGATGAAATTCTTGCCGCATCCGATCTCCCCTTGAAGTTCGTCTGCCACACTCCCTGTTTTCGTTCCGAGGCCGGAGCCGCCGGACGCGATACGCGCGGCATGATTCGCCAGCATCAATTTGAAAAGGTGGAACTGGTGCACATTACCCGTCCGGAAAATTCCTGGGACGCGCATGAAGAATTGACCCGACACGCGGAGATCATTCTGGAAAAGCTGGAGCTTCCCTATCGGCGCGTGATTCTTTGCAGCGGCGACATGGGTTTTGCTTCCGCCAAAACTTACGATCTGGAAGTCTGGCTGCCCGCGCAGAACGCCTATCGGGAAATTTCTTCCTGCTCCAACTTCGAGGCTTTTCAGGCGCGGCGGATGCAGGCGCGTTTTCGTAACGAGAAGGGCAAGACCGAACTGGCGCATACCTTGAACGGCTCCGCCCTGGCTGTCGGGCGTACTTTGGTGGCTATTCTGGAGAACTGTCAGCAGGAAGACGGCAGCGTCGCCATTCCCGCCGCGCTCCGTCCTTATATGAGCGGAATCCAAAAAATCGGGGGCGGAGCTTCATGAAATTCGGCTAGAGTGATTTTGATTCAAGCGCGCGCTGTTTCTACAGGCGAAAAGCTGGCGCAGTCAGCCAACCCCTCTCCAACTCGCTTTGATGCCACAAGTGGGAGAGGAGATGCGGGTATTTTGCCTCTCTCGCGCATCACTTGACCGTCGCTTTATTAGCGGAAAACACTACAGGTCTCACTGACGCTCACCGGGCAATGCGTCGCCTGTTGGCGAATTTGCCTCATTCCGGTATGCTTCTACTGTGATCTTCAGCTTCTGCTGCCAATCGCCGGAAACAAACCGGCGGCGGCCTGCACAGGCGACAGCAGAGGAAACAATGGAAAGAACAACTCTGGCGGAGAGGGGGGGATTCGAACCCCCGTGCCGTGTTTCCACGACCATCCGATTTCGAGTCGGCGCCGTTATGACCGCTTCGGTACCTCTCCGCGAGCGGCGGATAATAGCACGATCAACAGACGTTCACATGCCCCGTTTTTTATGTCTCATCCTGCTTGTTCTGTTGCTGTCCGCCTGCGGCGGGCCGCTTGAGTTCCCTCAGACCGGGCAGGAGCTTGTCATCCTCACCCATAGCGGCGCGCTGAATGCCGAAGACGATGAAACACAAGACACGCCTTCCGGCTTCGAGCATGAGCTGCTGCTGATGTTCGCCAAGGAACTGGGCGTATCGGCGCGGTTCGTCATGGTTCCCCGGCATGAAATTCGGCTACGCCTCGCGGAGCATAAAGGCCACATGGCGGCTGGCTGGCTGTTCCCCTTTCCGAACGATCGCTTTCCGGCAAGCGTTCCGATTCTGGAAACCAATGACATACTGGTGCGGCATGAGGAATCCCTGCCGATCAGCAGTCTTGATGAACTGGACGGGCAGACGGTTCACGCCGTCCAGGGCAGTCGCCAGCTTCGCGTTCTGCGCCAGTTGAAAAACGAATATCCCGGAATGACGATCGTCGCCTTTCCTTCCGATTCCACCCTTGATCTTTTGGGAGCCGTAGCGCGTCAGGAAGTGGAAAACGCTCTGGTAGATGACAATAAACTATCCATAGGACTGAATTACTATCCGACCCTGCAAGGCAGCCTGGAAATCGGCGACCCTCAACCAACCGTCTGGCTGTTCCCCCCCGGCGGCAATCAGGAACTTTACGATCACGCCCAGCTTTTTCTGGCAAATCTCAAGGAAGGGCAACAACTGGCGATGCTGCATGACCGTTATTTCGGGCATCTGAAGCGTCTGACGCAGAGAGACATCGCGGTTTTTCTCTCCCGCATGGAGAGCCTCTTGCCCCGCTATCAGGAGTTATTCCAAAAGGCTCAAGTGGAAACTTCCCTTGACTGGCGTCTTTTGGCGGCTCTTGCCTATCAGGAATCGCACTGGGACCCTTTGAACACCAGTTACACCGGGGTGCGCGGCATCATGATGCTGACCGGGGAGACCGCCGTCCGGATGGGAGTTTCCAACCGTCTTGACCCGAACGAGAGCATTCCGGCCGGAGCGCGTTATTTGAGCATCCTCAAAAGCTACATACCTGCCGAAACGCCGGAGCCTGATCGAACCTGGCAGGCGATTGCGGCTTACAATATCGGCCCCGGTCACTTCAACGCCGCGCGTCGCCTTGCCGTGCATCTGGATGTCAATGGCAATTCCTGGTTCGAGATGAAAACAGTGCTGCCCCTGCTTTCCCGCCCCGAATACTACAGACAACTGAAATCAGGACGGGCGCGCGGCGGCGAGGCGGTCATCATGGTGGAAAATATCCGCCTGCTATATGACATCATGCAGCATCACCTGCCGCCATATTTGCCGCCACGGGAAAAGAAAGGCGGTTGACATGGAAAACATCGCCATCATCGGCGGCGGCTGGGCAGGAATCGCCGCCGCCATTATACTTACCGAAGCCGGAAAGCGAATCGCATTGATCGAAGCCGCGCCATCGCTCGGCGGACGCGCCAAAAAAATTGACACTGCGCCGCTCGACAATGGGCAACATATCTTGAGCGGCGCGAACCGCGAGACCTTTGCCTTGATGCGCCGCATCGGCGTTTCTCCCGAACGGGTCATGCGCCGCTTGCCCTTTACTTTTCTGGATAATGCCGGAATGCGTCTTGCCTTGCCGAACATGGCAGGCTCATTGGGCATGGCCTGGGGACTGTTCGCCGCGCGCGGCATTTCCCTGAAAACGAAATGGCAGACCGCCTGCTGGCTGACGCGGTTAAAGGAGCGGGGCTTTGTGCCTGAAGATGACTCTACAGTCAGTCAATGGCTTGCCGCTTCCGGCCAACCCGTCGAATTTTGCCGTCGTTTCTGGGAGCCGCTTTGCCTTGCCGCGCTCAACGCGCCCGCGCACAAAGCCTCTGCCCGCCTGTTTGCTAGGGTTCTAAAAGACACATTGGGAAGCGGCGAAAAAGGAAGCAAAGATTTATTTATACCTGTGGAGAGTCTCTCCGAATTGTTGCCCAATCCCGCCGCCCGTTGGCTTGCCGACCGCAATGTCCCTGTTCGTCCTGGTTGTCGGGTCAAAAGGCTTTGTCCGTCGGAAGGCGGCTGGGAAATCGAAAGTCCGGCGGGCAGGGAAACCTTTACCCGTATCATTCTCGCGGTAGCGCCGCAACACCTGCCCGCATTGCTGAAAGAGTTGCCCCAGGCTGACGGATTCCCCTTGCCGCCAGCAATCTTCTCGCCCATTGCAACCGTCTATTTTCATTATCCGAAAACCACGACGCTGCCTTTCCCGCTCATGGCGATGACCGGCGGTATAGGACAATGGCTGATAGACCGGGGCAACGGCCTGATCGCGGCGGTATTATCCGGCATGAGCGGCTGGGAAGAGTTGAGCCGCGCGGAAATCGCCTGGAAATTGCATCTGGAAATCTGGCAAATTACCGGAGCGCATATATTCCCTGAATTTGACATTTTCATCGAAAAACGCGCCACTTTCGCCGCGCTGCCCAATCTTGTCCGTTGTCCGCAAAAGACGCCCTGGCATGGATTGTTTTTAGCGGGCGACTACTGTTGGGCGGATTATCCCGCAACCCTGGAGAGCGCGGTCAGAAGCGGACTTGAAGCCGCCCGCCTGTGCCTGCATCCGGGGAAATCATAGTGATTTGTTCAAGACGTTCATGGAGAACATGTTGCTCCCCGCTCGCGCTTGCGGAGTAGGGGTTAAAAATTTTTAACCCATACAGCGGCGTGGTTAGCCCACTTATAGTCGCGTTATTTGCGGAAAGCACAATAGCTTCTTTGGAGCGCGAAGCCGACTGCCAATCAATCGTGCTGGAAAAGAAATTCGGCGAAACCAGAATCGCCGATGATTCAACCCCGGACATTCCCAACTGGCATTGGCCGGAGCGTTGACCGCATTCTAACCCGCGTAACCCGCGCTTTGCCTGATGCTGAAGAAGAGTAGCGACGCCGGACTACGTTCTTGTCTCTATCTCTGCAAAAATTTATTCGGATTGATGGGGATATTATTGGCGCGTACTTCAAAATGGAGATGCGGCCCGGTGGAGCGTCCGGTGCTACCTATTATGCCAATAGCTTGACCGCGACGCACGACATTGCCTACCGAAACTTTCAGAGACGACATATGCGCGTAGCGGGTAATCAATTCGCCGCCATGATTTATTTCAATCATGTTGCCGAATTCCGCATGATAGTCAGCCTTGACCACAACGCCCGAGGCGGCTGCCAGAACATCTGTGCCGGGCGAGGCAACAAAATCCAGACCTTCGTGCATGGCATACCCTCGCCCAAAAGGATCGAAGCGCGGGCCGAACGGCGAACCCAGACGCGCTCCGCCCCTGACCGGCATTAGATCAGGCAACAGTTCACGACGCACCATGCGCTCGCGTAAACCTGATTCCAACATGCCCAACGCGACGTTCTGCTCCTGCAATTGGATAGAAAGAGCATTTATTTCATCGCCCAGTAGTTCTTCGCTCACGAGCGCGGGAACATAGGGGCCGCCACGTCCTGAAGCATCGGCCTCCCGCTGGGGTAACTGAATCCCTGATTGCTCGGAAAAGTGTCGGGCCATGCCTTCAAGCTGGGTCAGCTTTGCCTGCAACTGCCCGATACTGGTAGCCAGAGCCTGAAGGTTTACCTTGTGCTCTTCGTCCTTGGCAAGCATATCTTCGTCTTTCATGTATGCTATATGCTGCTCGACGAAGGGCAAGCGCCAGACAACGGCAAAATACGTGAAAAGCGCGGAAATTCCGCACATAACGCACAAAAGCACGAGAGTTGCTGCGACAATATGCCTTGTCTCGCAACATAATCTTTTTGCAGCGGTTAGCTGCTGTGTCATCAGAATAATCTGCACAGAAGTCTCCTTTATGCGTTCTCCGGAACAACTGCTGAGAAGCTCCGAAATCACGGCGCGCCTGTTGCCGCGCGCGCGCGCGCTTATCCGGCTGAACCAGACGTTGAGGGATACTCTCCCCGACTCGCTGACCCATCAGGCATGGGTAGCGAACATCCGGTGTCAAACGGTGATTATTTACGCGAATAACGCAGCAGTAGCGACAAAATTGCGCCAGTTCAACGAACGTCTGCTGGATATATTCACAAGCATATCTGGAGAGTATAAACAGATTGAGATCAAAGTTCAACCAGTAAATGCGCCTTCCCCGCAGTTACGCATTTTTCCGGAGGGAAAGCCCGCCATGTCTTTGGCCAGCGCGGAAAAATTGCTCGCTTTTGCCCGCGCCATGCCGGAAGATTCGCCCCTGGCGACGACGCTCCGCAGCCTTGCCGAACGCCATCTGGCAGGCGGAAAAGCAACGGGGGAAAACAGTTTGGAAAGTGATTCATCGTAAAACTAACTCTGGTTTGAAACCCCGGCCTTTATGCAGGGGGTGACTCAATGCCTGTCGCTAATTCCTTGCTCGAAAACAGCGGGGAACTCACAGTAGGTGTCATGAAAAATGGCGATTACAGTTTCAGCCCTTAAATCGGGGACGGGTTCTTGTTCCATGTTCGCTGCGAACACGTTATTATTCCACATCTGTGTTCATTTTCCGGCATTTCATGAAACCATCCCTGCAAATCGCCTGCGCGCTCCTCTTTTGCCTCTTTCTGTCAGCCTGCGCGGGCAAGAAGACTTCCGTCTTCGCCCCTGTTATTCCGCCTCCCACTTTCAGGGTTGATCCCGCTCTTCTGGATCAGTCCGCCCCGGTTGTGCCTGCCGACGAAACAAGGGAAGCCGAAGCAATACATCAAGACGGGGACAGACAAGAAAAAGCCCAGAACCCTTGATTTTCCAAGGCGTTCTGGACTGTATCAGACGGGGAAAAACAGTAATTTGGTGCCCAAGAGAGGACTCGAACCTCCACGCCGCTAAGCGCTAGTACCTGAAACTAGTGCGTCTACCAATTCCGCCACCTGGGCACAGGTGAGAAGAAACAAGCATTCTACGGGAAGCAAAACCAATGTCAACCACACAACGCAAAACCGACAAGACTAACGCCAAGCCGCTCTCCAAAAAAAGCGGGCGCAGCGCCGAGGAGAAATTCAAGGAGTGCGCTAAGGGCGCGACCAAGGCTTCCTCCAAAAGCATCCGCAAGACGTTATCCAAAATTCGCCGCGCCGATCCGTTTCTGAAACGCGAGCAGGAACGCTACGAATTTCCGCTGCCTTCGCGCGAATACGCGCTGCAAAAGCTGGAAGAGGTGGGCAAGCCGGTAACGCTTGCGGAACTTCTCGTCCTTCTGGACATCGGCGAGCCGGAAGAACAGCAAGCGTTTTCCCGTCGTCTGGTTGCGATGGAGCGGGAAGGGCAACTCCTGAAGAATCGCCGCGACGCCTACATCATCCCCGAACGGGTAAGCCTGATCGCGGGAAGGGTGCAGGGACACAAGGACGGTTTCGGGTTTCTGATTCCCGATACCGGCGGGGCTGACCTATTCCTCTCCGAACACCAGATGGAAAAGGTGTTGCACGGAGACAAGGCGCTGGCGCGGATAACCGGCATGGACAGAAAAGGCCGCCCGGAAGGCGCAATAGTAGAAGTTATCGAACGCGCCAATCATCGGGTGATAGGCAGGGTCATTACCGAACACGGCGTGGTGTTTGTGGCCCCCGAAGACAAGCGAATTTCCCAGGATATTCTGATTGCGCCGGACAAAAAGATAAAAGCGCGAGCGGGACAGGTGGTGATTGCGGAAATCATCGAGCAACCTTCCCGTCATAGAAAGCCCGTAGGCCGGATTGCGGAAGTGCTCGGCAACTACGCCGACCCCGGCATGGAAATCGAGATTGCGTTACGAAAGCATGATCTGTCGTTCCGGTTCAATCATGACTGTCGCGCCGAAAACGAAAAAATGCCGACAACAGTGAAAAAGAGCGATTATCAGGGGCGCGAAGACTTGCGTTCCCTGCCGTTCGTCACCATTGACGGTGAGACCGCCCGTGATTTTGACGATGCCGTATATGCCGAAAAGTCGGGACGAGGCTGGCGGCTCGCGGTGGCGATCGCCGATGTTTCCCACTATGTCAAACCCGGCATGGCGCTGGACAAGGAAGCCCTGGAGCGGGGCAATTCCGTATATTTTCCGCGTCGGGTGATCCCGATGCTGCCGGAAAAACTCTCCAATGGCATTTGCTCTTTGAACCCGGACGCAGAACGTCTGGCAATGGTGTGCGACATGAACATCGCCGATACCGGCAATATCAGTTCTTACCGCTTTTATCTTGCCGTTTTCCGCTCCCATGCCCGCCTGACCTACGATCAGGTTTGGGCATGGCTATCCGGCGCGACAAAGCCGGAACAGGAAAACCAGCGAGCCTTGCTGCCGCATCTGAAAAATCTCTACAGCCTCTACAAGACGCTTGCCAAGGCGCGGGCAAAGCGGGGCGCGATTGACTTTGAAACGATTGAGACGGAAATGCGCTTTGACAACGCAGGCAAGATCGCCGAGATTCTGCCGGTCATACGCAATGACGCGCACCGGCTTATCGAGGAATGTATGCTGGCGGCAAATGTATCCGCTTCTGATTTTCTGGCTGCGAGAAAGCAGCCATGCCTCTACCGCGTCCATGCCGGGCCGAATGCGGAGAAGCTGAAAAACTTGCAGGGTTTCCTTGCCGAATTCGGTCTGCAAATGAGCGGCTTTGACGCGCCGACCGCCAAAGACTACGCGAATCTGTTGGACAAAATCCGCAACCGCCCGGATGCCCAGCTTTTACAGACGGTCATGCTGCGTTCCTTGAAGCAGGCCATGTACAGCCCGGACAACATCGGTCATTTCGGGTTGGCTTATGAGCGTTACACCCATTTTACGTCGCCGATTCGCCGTTATCCTGATCTTCTGGCGCATCGCGCCATCAAGGCTCAACTTGCGGGCAGGAGTTATGCGCCGGGCGACTGGGAGGAGATTGGTCTTCAATGTTCCCATGCCGAGCGTCGCGCTGATGAGGCCACGCGCGATGTCGTTGCCTGGCTGAAGTGCTACTACATGCAGGAGAAGATCGGCGAGTGTTTTGAAGGCGTGATTTCCTCTGTCACCGCTTTCGGTATTTTTGTGGCGCTGGATAAAGTCTATGTGGAAGGTCTGGTGCATGTATCCGACCTGGGAGCGGATTATTTCCGGTTCGATCCAACCAGACATCGGATGCAGGGCGAACGTACCGGGACTGCCTTCCGCCTGGGCGACCGGGTGCGGGTCAAGCTGGTAAGGGCCGATCTGGAAAGCAACCGGATTGACTTTGTTTTAGCCCCGCCTGATGCGGAACGCCGGACAACAAAGCGGAAGAAGTGATCGCAAAACCCCGCCATAATGGCAAGACTTTTGAACGGAGCGGAGCGGCAATGCCATGACATTAAGCTGGGCGGTCATAGAGGCCAATGCGGTCGCTTTTTCCGAGCGACGGAAGGACGCGCATAGCGAGAAAGCGCAGGGACAAGCCTTTACTCTGGACTTTTTTAGGCATTGCTCACTTTATATATTGATTATGTTATTGTGTTATATAATCTGCTTAATCCGAAGGAGGAGGAATCGTATGCAATGCACCCACTGCGGTAGCGTGAGCTACGTCAAGAATGGTTCTTACAAAGGTTCCCAACGATATCTCTGCAAAGAGTGTCGCCGGGCTTTCAGCGACAAGGTTCGCAAG
>WRKX01000046.1 GCA_009777925.1 Betaproteobacteria bacterium
TGTTGGCCACAAGCACATTGCTGCTTGCCCGAACAGGCCTTATACATAGATGCAACCGGGTTCCTTGTTCAAAAGCAGAAGTTGACAACCGGGGCGAGTCCATACATAGGTTGGAGTGAGCGTAAGCGAACTCCAACGCAGGCTGCTGATCCTGCCATTTATGGCAGCCTGACTCGCTACTCCCTTGCCTCAATATGTCGCGTAATCCAGGCGAGCATGTCCGTCCATATCTGCCGTTGCTCGGCTGCTGATGGCATCATGCTCGCGTGAGAAAGTTCAAGGGTGACGACGGGGATATTGCGGTAAACCCCGCCAAAATTCCCCAGGGAGCCGGGATAAACACCCAACTGGTTCAGGGTGAGACTGCCAAAGCGGCTGGGTTTTTGGCGCGGCCCGTCGTAATCCAGAATGCCGTAAGGCGCATGTACCGACACAATGACATCCGGCTGGAATGCCTGAATGGCGTCTGTAAGCCAGCGGGTTTCCGGCTCCGACATCGCTTCCTCGCCCGGATAGCGGCGCGGGTCTTTGCCTGTGCGTCTCTGCCAATAAGCCAGCGCGTCCCGCGACCAGTCCGGGGTCGGGAAATTGCGATTCAGATCCACTCCCCTGCCATTGGTACGCCGCGAGGGGCGCGCAAAAAGACCGTCGGGATTGGCCAGCGGGACAATCTGCCAATGGTGTCGTTTGGCCTCGGCATCGGCAAGCCACGGCAGCCAGCGAAACACGATGGAGACCGAAGTCAATTCGTCGCCATGCACCCCGCCAATCAGAAAGATGCGCGCCCCCGGCGCGACTTTCCCATTTTTCTCCTCTGCCCCGTCAGGCAAAGGGGCACGCTCAAGTAAAAAAAGAGGGCGCCCTTCATGCGAACGCGCTGCTCCCGCCACAAAAGGCAGGGAGCGACAAAATGCCGCCTCGACGCTTTTTAAACGCTTACCCAGTTGCTCGCACCATAGCGCCTGTTCCGTATTTTCCGCTGCCCACGCCAGCGCGGGAAAGAGGCCGAACAGAAGGCAGCACAAACGCCTCATAGCCGCCCGTCCTTCTTTTGCCGGCGCGTGCGCAGCTTCTCCCGCAGGCGCGTCGTTTTTGCGTCTTCCGGCGAGGTTCCTAAATAAATACCCAGCAGAAATCTGGTCTCGGCCTCGGATAAAACCGGCGCGTGGCGCACGAATTGCTCCATGTCCTTGATCCGATCTCGTTTGGGAAAGCAAATGCCGCGCATTTTCTCAAGGTCAATCAACCGCGCCGCAAAGCCATCCAGTATCGCGCGTATAAGCACATGCCGAGGGTAAAAGCAGTTGGATATAAGTCCCGCGCCATGCAGCGCGCGCGCCAATCCGCCACATGCCACAAGAATGTCATGTCGCGCAATCTCCGCTAACGCCGCCCAATCGGACATCCAGTCTTCCAGACTCTGCCAGCCCTCGCTGGCATCCAACGCGCTGGTTAGCAAAATAGCTCGCCATTCGCGCGCGCCATCCTTATCCTGCCCGCGCCGCTCGCCATAAAAAACCGCTTCCACGGCAGGAACGCCCCGCTCCTTACAGCGCATGCTATTCCTGAATTCGCGGGCAAAGGTAGGTTCTCCCAGGGGACGATAGAAGCTACGGGTCAGATGATTGACCTGTCGCTTCAGATAGTAAATGCCGCCCGGCAGCTCCAGGCGGCATACAGAACTCCAGCCGCCGCGATCCACATTGGGTTCATCCACCGCTTCCAGGGAAAGATTCCACAGCGCCGCAAAATTATCCAACCCGGAAGCGGCAAGTACGGCGCGATCAGCAAAAAAGTCACGCATGGCAAAATCTCATAATTGCCCGCCGTATTTCTGAAACCGCGCTTTCAGACGCAGAGCCTCCCGCTCCAGCCAGGTCAGCAATGTCGCTTCACGACGAAGAATATCAACCAGCGGTTTGGCAAAATATATGCGTAGAAAATAAAGCCGATCAAGGCGGGTGAGGCCAATTTCCAGCGCGGAAAAATAAAGCGCGGCCAGGTCCTTGTCGCGCCAGCGACGCGGCACTGCGGCGCGAACCTGAGCGCGGTGCAGGTCAATCAAGAAAAGCCGGGGGATACTCTTTTCCGTCGAAGAGGACGGCGCGGTCATTTTCTGCCACAAAAAATGGCAAATATAGCAGTCGCGGTGATTAACGCCAGACAGGTGCATTTGCCGTACCATACGCGCCACTTCGGCAAGCAGGGCGCGTTTTTCGGTAAATGCAGGTGGTAATTCACGCCAATGCAGGGTATATGCTTCCAGATCAACGGCGGGCGCAATTTCCCTGGTAATGATGAATGAGCGCCGCTGTGCCGGATTCCAACCGCGTTCACCGAAAGCCAGCGCCGTCATGCTCGGCACTTTGGCTTGTGCCAGTCGCAGCAAAGCTCGCCACTCCTGCCCCGCACCCAACACCGGCAAACGCCCCCGGAGAAGATTCTTGAAAATCTCGCTCCACCCCACGCCATGATGTATCTTGACAAAATAGCCCGTGCCCGCGATTTCCACCCGCAGGGTACGCCGGCCCGGCATGTCGCGGTATACCGCGCCGACAAGCCTTTCCACTTCGATAAAAGCGTCTTTCCCCGCCCAAAGCGTCCGAAAGGGTTCTTCAAGGATCAATTGCATAGCCCATCCAGAATCAAGTCCGCCGCAATTTCCGGCAAGGCGTGCAAGTCCGCAGTTTGCGCGTAAGCCAGGGCGTATTCTGTAGCTTTATGCCGCTCAGCCGGGTCGGTCAACAATTCTTCCAGGGCGCGGTTCAGATTCGCCTGCAGAAACGGCTCCGGCAACACTCTTCCGGCGTTAGCCTCGGCAATGTAATGCGCATAACCGCAAACAGCAGTCGTCAGCACCGGCAAACCGGCAAGCAACGCTTCCAGCAGCACCGTGCCGGTATTTTCATGGTACGCCGGATGAATGAGCAAATCAGCGCCCAACAAAAACCGGGGAATATCATCGCGCCCGGCAAGAATGGAAAATTGCCGGGACAATCCTAATCTTTTTCCCAGCCGCAAAAACGGCGCGGGCGCGTCCTGCCCTATGGCAAGCAGGCGCACCCGGCTGCGCAGAGTGGAAGGCAATGCCTTGACAGCTTCCAGAGTGCGATCCAGACCCTTGGTCTTAAAGCCGGAACCGATTTGCAGCAGCAATAAATCGTCCGGCAGGAGGCCGAATTCACGGCGAAAATCCGCGCGAATGAGAGTTGCCTTGGTTGCATCCGGACGCCGCCGGTCATGGGCAATCCCCGGCGACAGCAAGTGAAAACGCGCATCCGGCGTTCCGTAATGGCGTTGAAAAAAAGGCTTCTGAAGCGCGGAAATCATCAGAACGCGCGTTTGTGCTTCCGGCGCGAATACCGCGCGCTCTGCCGCCGCAAAATGCCGGTAACGAGGCAGGGAACGATATAAAGGGTTGCGGGCAGTCTTCGCCTTTTCCGCATAGCAGGGGTCGGCGGCGTAATAAACATCCAAGCCCGGCATCTTGTTGAAGCCGATCACTCTGGATACCGGTTCTTTTACCAGATCAGCGGCAAGCCAGGCGTAAAATTTTTCATAACGCCGGTGATTGGCAAGAGCGCGAACCTCGCTGGACGGCGGAATGCGGAGATCAAACCCCGCAGGCAAATCGCCCTGCCATGAAAGAGCGTAGACACGAATATTTACGCCCCGGCGCTGGCAGGACAACGCAATACGCAAAAAATCCCGCTGCAAGCCGCCAAAAGGAAAGTATTTGTAGAGGACGAAAGCCAGCGTGACCATTGCCCGCTCACGCGGAATTATTTTTTCCGCGCGCGCTCAATCAGTTGATCGGCTGTCTGCAACATCTGCTCAAATTCGCCCTGTACCTTGTACTGTCCTTCGATAACCAGAGTCGGCACGCTCGCAATGCCCATGTTATTCGCCAGATTTTCTGCCTGGTTCACCTTGCTCGCCACTCCGAAAGACTTGTATGCCGCCATGAACTTCTGTTCGTTGCCGTCTTTTCCCGCATACCAGCGCGCCGCGCCCTTTTCCGTGACAAGGTCATTTCTGCGCTCCTTATGCAGCGCGTCAAAAACGGCGTTGTCCAGGCGCTTTAACTCGCCCAACGTCTCCAGCGTGTAGTAAATACGGGAAAGACCGCTCCATTGGCGGCTATCCCAGGCAACCGGAACGCGCCGCAAATACACATCGGCAGGCAGGGATTCCGCCCACTTCATGATGATCGGATGAAAATCATTGCAATGGCCGCAGCCGTAGGAAAAGAACTCGATTACCTCGATTTTGTCCGGCTGCTCCTTCGGAAAGGCGCGAGGCAAACGCTCAACATTCCGCTCGGCGGCATGCGCCGCCGCAACGAATAAACACGCCATAGCAAAGAACAGATTGCGAAAAGAAAGTCTGGTAGTCATAAATTCACTCCTGATTGAGCAACAAGGTTTCTACGCCCAGGCGGGCAAGTTCGGCGCGCGATTGTCTGGCGTCCGCGATTTTTTCATAAGGGCCAAGAATGAGCCGGTAAAAAGTTTTATCCTGCAAAATCACCTGGCGCACGCTGGCCTCTATCCCCTGCATCGCCAGAATAGCCCTGAGGTTGTCCGCTTCATCCGGGTTAACAAAGGAACCAGCTTGCAGATAATGCTGTTTTCCCGGCGCGGCAGGTGTAACTTCTGGTAACGGTGCAGAAGAAGCGCCTACAGCATTGGTTCCGGCAGTCGGCGTAGCGGCAGCATTGGTTCCGGCGGCAGGCGTACCGGCGGTAGTTTTGGCGGTATTTGCGGTATTGGATACAGCGTCGCCCGGCTTTCCGGGCAGATTCATGGGTGCGCCGCGCGTATTGACACGCGCAACCTGTTCCTTTTCGGCAAAGGGCAATTGCAACCGGTTAAGGTACCAGATCACGGCAGCAACAGCCGCTACGCCCAGTACCAGACCGATGAAAATCCCCATCAGTGTTCCGCCTCGCGCCTTGTTCCTCATTTCATTTCCTTACATGCTGTCCGGGCAGGAAACACCCAGAATGTTCATCCCGTTTTTAATTGTCTGCCGTGTGGCAGCCGCCAGCGCCAGACGCGCGTTTCTAAGAGCTTCATCCGCAACCAGAATTCTTTCGGCGTTGTACCAGGCATGAAAGCCGGTTGCCAAATCCTTCAAGTAAAACGCCACCTGATGCGGCGAAAAGTCCTGCGCGGCAGCCTCAACCACTTCCGGGAAACGCGCAATTTCCGAAGCCAGCGCTAATTCGCGCTCGGAAAAGCACGCAAGATCAGCCGTTTTGAGGTCGCCAGTGCTGCCGCCCCATTCCCGGAACACGGAAGCAATACGGGCATGGGCATACTGGATGTAATAAACGGGGTTTTCATTACTTTGGCTTTTGGCCAAATCCAGATCAAAATCCAGATGCTGATCGGCTTTCCGCAACACATAGAAAAAGCGGCAGGCGTCATTGCCGACTTCATGCCTTAATTCGCGCAGGGTAACGAATTCGCCGGAACGGGTCGACATGGAAACTTTCTGCCCGCCACGATAAAGCACCGCAAATTGCACCAGCGCCACATCAAGGCGCTCGGCTTCCAGATTCAACGCTCGCAATGCGCCTTTTACACGCGGGATGTAACCATGATGATCCGCGCCCCAAATGTTGATAATCCGCTCGAATCCGCGCTCGTATTTATTCAGGTGGTAGGCAATATCAGAAGCAAAATAGGTGTACAGGCCGTTTTCGCGCTGCGCTACCCGGTCTTTTTCGTCGCCGAAGTTTGAGGAGCGAAACCACTTTGCGCCATCCTGAAGATAAATATGCCCGGCTTCTTCCAGTCGTGTCACAGAACGCGCCACCAGGCCCGTGTCGAATAACGCCTTTTCGGAAAACCAGACATCAAAATATACCCCGAATTCTTCCAGATCGCCGCGCCCGTCGGAGAGTTGCTCGGCCAATACATAGGAATGCACGCCATGCCAATCTTCGCCCAGCAGTTTTTTGCCGTTCGCAATGAGCGCGTCCAGATGCGCTTCCCGCTCATTCCTGGCCGCCGCATCCTCGCGCTCCGGCGCGGGCAATCCCGGCGCGTCCGCAAGCACTTCAGCGGCGGCGCGAACATAGCGACTCCCCTGATTCTCAGCCAGCCTTGCCGCCATTTTGCGAACGTAATCTCCCTGATAAGCGTTAGGGGGCAAATCCACCTCTATTCCCCGCAAGCCCAGATAACGCAGCCAGGTAGACAAGGTGAGAATGTCCATCTGCCGTCCGGCGTCATTGACGTAATACTCGCGCGTTACATCCCAGCCGGCAAAGGCGAGCAGATCGGCGAGCGACGCGCCATACGCCGCGCCCCGTCCATGCCCGACATGGAGCGGCCCGGTCGGATTGGCGGAAACAAATTCCAGCAATACTTTGCGCCCGCCGCCTGCTGTTGAGCGGCCGTAGCCATCACCAGCTTCCAGAGCCGCCCGCACCGCGCCCGCCTTGGCAAGCGAATCCATGGTGAAATTGAGGAATCCTCCGGCTATCTCCGCCTTTTTTACCCATGCCGAAACTGGCAACTCCGCCAACAACCTCGCCGCCAGTTCGCGGGGATTCGTTTTCACCCGTTTCGCCAGTTGCATGGCAAGATTGGTCGCAAAATCGCCGTGCGCCGCGCTACGCGGGCGCTCCAGCATGATGGGCATATCGGCCTCTTCCGGCGCAACGCTTGCCAGCGCATGCCGCAAAAGGTCAATCAAAATGACACGAGGATCATTTACCAGGGGATCAGGCATTCAATGTTCAACCAAAGACGAAACTGGCATTATAGCCGGGGCAACACGTCAGAATAATTCCCACCACGCCTTTTTTGCCTCCAGACCGTCGACATATAAACGACTGTCAGGATAATTAAGCTGCATGATGCGTTCCGCAGCGGCGCGCAGGTCTTCCATACCCAGCTTCTCGTAAGCCTTCATCATGATGAATGTCGCCTCTTCCTGCGCCGGAGTGCCGGGATAATTTTTCAGCACGTACTGGCTTCGATTGACGGCGGCCAGATAGGCTTCGCGCTTGAAATAGTAGCGCGCGACATGCACCTCATACGCAGACAGGGTATTGACCAGATAATTGAGGCGCAGTTGGGCGTCCGCCGCATATTTGCTGTTGGGGAAACGGATCATGAGTTCCTTCAAGGTATCGAAAGACTCCCGCGCCGCCTTTGGGTCGCGCTCGCTTTGATCCTGACTGCTTAAATACCCCATGTAGCCCAGATCGTCATTGAAGGTAATCAAGCCTTTCAGGTAATACATGTAATCCACATTGGGATGGTTGGGATGCAGTTTGATGAAGCGGTCGCACTCCGCCAGCGCGGCGGCGGCGTCGCCATCTTTCCAGTTTGCGTAGGCGGACTCCATCTGCGCCTGCTGCGCGTAGCGCCCGTAAGGGTAGCGGGATTCCAGCCGCCGGTAATATTTGATCGCCTGCTCCCAATTGCCGTCATTAAATGCGGATTTGGCCTCGGTATAGAGGCGGGATGCCGACCAGTCGGCAGTCTTGTCAATTTCCTCCGGCAGCAAGCCGCAGGCGGAAAGACAAAGGATAGGCAAGACGACAAAAAGACGCATCCGCTGCGCCATCATTATCTTTCGCGCTACACTCCACATATGGAACCTCAAGAAGAAGATTCTGACGATTATATCCTAGGTGAAACCATGGCGCCGATTGAGGCCAAATGTCCACCCGAACTGGCGGGCAAACGCCTTGACCAGGCGCTTGCCCGGTTGTTTCCGCGCTACTCCCGCAGCCGTTTGCAGGACTGGATCAAGGCAGGGTTTCTTGCGGTTGATGGTGAGGCTGTCACGGAAATCCGCCGCAAGTTAAGGGGCGGCGAAATGTTTTTACTCCGTCCTCAACAGGCGGCGCGGGACCTGCCCGCAGAGCCGGAAGCCATCCGGCTTGATATTCGCTATCAGGATTCGCACTTGTTGATTATCAACAAGCCTGCCGGACTGGTAGTCCATCCCGGCAGCGGCAACTGGCGCGGTACCTTGCTGAACGCCCTTTTGCATTACGATCCAGAACTTGCCCAGGTTCCACGCGCCGGCATCGTGCACCGTCTGGACAAGAACACCAGCGGCCTTCTGGTCGTCGCCCGCACGCTGGCGGCGCAAACCCATCTCATCCGCCAATTGCAGGAACGAAGCATCAAACGCGAATATCTTGCCGTGGCGGTGGGCGAAGTACGGCGCGATGCGCATATTGAGGCTCCCATAGGCCGCCACTCCAGCGAGCGCACCAGAATGGCTATCACCGAGAGCGGCAAACCCGCTACCACTCATTACCAAATCGAACGGTGTTTTCCCGGCGCGACCCTGCTCCTTTGCCGTCTGGAGACCGGGCGCACGCATCAGATCAGGGTGCATCTGGCGCATATCGGCCACCCTCTTCTGGGTGATCCTGTCTATGGGCGGGCGCGCCCCAATTTACCTGCCTTTTCCCGGCAGGCGCTCCATGCCTGCCGTTTGACTCTTCTGCATCCGGCCACAGGCAAAATTCTTTATTGTGAATCTGCCCTGCCGGATGATATGGCAAAGTTGCTGCTTGATCTGGAGGCCATGCGCGATGGGCGCTAAAGCGCTGCCTACGTTCCTTAGTAATTCCCCAAAATGCCAGGACGCGAAGATGAGCCGCAGACAGTACGGCAAGGCGAAGTCGACAAAGCATTGGCATTTCGGGGAATTGCTACTGTTTCCGGACTGGCCTGCTCCGGCGTCTGTCAAGGCATTGCAAACCACCCGCAATGGCGGGGTCAGCCAGGCTCCTTACGCCAGTTTCAACCTGGGGCTGCACACGAATGACGCCCCGGAAGCGGTGCGAGAAAACCGGGCAAGGCTTGCCACGCACCTGCCCAACGAGCCGGTCTGGCTGGAACAAATTCACAGCGCCGATGTGCTTGTCCTTTCCGGCGAACATTTTTCTCGCCCGCCGCGTGCCGACGCCGTTGTTTGCCGTATTCCCGGGCAAGTCTGCGCCATCATGACCGCCGATTGCCTGCCGGTGCTGTTCTGCGATCTGGCAGGCAGCGTCGTTGCTGCCGCACATGCTGGCTGGCGCGGGCTGGCGGCAGGCGTACTGGAAAACACTCTGAATGCTATGCAGACCGACCCCGCGAATATTCTTGCCTGGCTGGGCCCTGCCATTGGGGCAAATGCCTTTGCGGTCGGCGAGGAGGTTAGAGCCGCCTTTCTTGCCGCAAACCAGGAAGCCACTGCCGCATTTTTTCCTGGCGCGACACCGGGAAAATATCATGCCGACCTTTACGCTCTTGCCCGCCAACGCTTGCATGCTGCCGGCGTAACCAGCATCTTCGGCGGGGAATACTGCGCCTTCTCCGGCTTTTAGAATAACAGCACTGATCTTTTTTCTATCATACCGTCTTCTCAATTTGTTTTTTTACCATGAAGCCCTATCAATAAAAACAAAATCACGAAAACTTCGCTAAAAAAAAGAGCTATCACAGCTCCGATCGCCATATATTCTCTTATCAAGATAATATTTAGAATAAAATTTAATAATGTAGAACCAAGTGTTGCCAACAGCATAACTGACCTAGCACATTTTGCTATAGCCTTTGTAGTCAGCATATACTTAAGAAAAGAACTAAATGGCAAAAACAAAAAAAATGGTAATAGCGCGGATGCTTGCAAATACTTTTCTCCCAGAAAAAACAGAACCAAAGGCCCGCTAAAAATAAAAGTTAACGGCGTTATTATTAGTAAGTAAATAACAGGAATAAAGGAGATGCGCAATAAATTAATCTCGCCGCCTCTGCGCAACTGTTCAGGTTGCAAAGCAGTGACAATGGCAATCAGCGGGATTGTCACTATATCCATTAACCTACAAGCTACAGAATATGTAGCTGCCGAGGCAGGCGTAGCAAGTTTTTCCAAGAAAATTTTGTCAGCATTAAGCGTCAGACGATCACACCCAAACGAAAGCGCTGCTGGGAATTGTGCCAACCCTTCTTTCCATGAGACCACCTGAAAACCAGAATACAAATTCTCACGTTTTGCTAACTGTATAGCAATTAGAAACAATGAAAAACACGATGCTAGCGAACAGGAAACTGCGTATACACGGATAGTTAGTTCACCTAACATCATCAAAACAACTGCAACCACAAACAGTCTACTGCCGAAGAAAATCAGACGACTCGAAGTAATATAAAACATCTGGCCATGTCCTTGGTGTATTCGATTAGATCCTTCAAGCAACCGAAGCGATAGCATTTCACTGAATAGCAGTAAAACAATATCCAATAAACCAACATGGCTTCCAAACAAATAGAAAGCAAGCGGAATTAATATCAGTGAAAATATTGCAGAGGAAACAAACGATATATATAAAAACTTCCGCCAAGTTGACAACAAATCACCATCCACACTTGAAATTCGTAACAATTCAAATTCATAACCAACTGCTGCAACAGGAAATATCATTCCTATCAGGCTGACTAGAGCTACCAAGTGGCCGTAGTCATTCAATGACAAATTCCTGACTACAAGGATTAACAAGGCAGCCTGAAAAATAACGCGCAAAAAACTCCCGCCCGCAATCAGTACACTTCCCCGAAAAATATTGGATCTAAGCACTGTCTCCTCTCATTCATGATCGACGAAAAAATTCGAACCACCAAACTGCTGTATCAAGGCGATGCTGGTACAACTGAAAATGCTCTCTGCAGTGCCATCCATATTTCAAAAATGCAGTTTCAGTTTCTGCCACTGTACGGTAGTAAGCAGTATAGACGCTACCAAGTTCCGAAGAAAACTGATTCACCACATTTATTCGTTTCCCAAGCGAAACGCTGGCACGCACCATGCACGTTGAATGTTCCGCAGACATTTTTGAGATATTGGACAACATGTCGCTCATTTGAACATCGTCCAGACAAGGTGTAATACCAGACAACAAAAAAATATCAAAGGTCTTTTCCTCCAGAAAACAGGAAACATCAGCAACGATCAAACGATGCTGACCAAGTTCTCCGAAATGTTTTCTTGCCAAATCAAGCAAATCATCTGAATATTCAACCCCAGTAACATTTTTGAAAAATGGTGCAATTCTAACTAAAAGCCTGCCATCTCCACATCCCATATCAAGCAGCGAGTAGTTTTTCGCATCACTTATCGTTTCAAGAATCAGGTTTACTTCGCGTTCAGTTTCCTCGTCTATGAGATTTTGATTGCCGTCAAAACTTCCCAGAACAGTTACTCCTGCAGGTAAATCCTTAGATTTTTCTGCACGTGACGCCCAAAAAGCCTTTAGTCTGGAGCGAATTCTCGTAGATGAAACATGTGCGGTACGAGGAATTCTTACGACCTCAATATGGTTGTCTTTGCAATATTCGAGTGTACGTGTTTGATCCGGAAACTTTGGGTCACCTCCGTATTCTTCGCCACATGCAAATACATCAACGTTTAACGCCGCCAGTAGCGGACCCTGGAATACATCTATGTAGCTCACTACCTCGTCAACGAAGCGTAATTGCTCAATAAGCGCAACCCGCTCCGGAAGAGGAGTCACCATCGCAGTTCTTTTGGCAAGTTCTACCACTCGATCCTCTTGAATTGCCACAATGACATAGTCGCCGTATTCTGAGGCCTTTTTCAAATAATTTAAATGGCCAATATGAAAAACATCAAATACACCCGGCACAAGCAAGCGTTTCATTTTTCATTCCTCCATGGTTCACAAGCAACAATTGCCTTACTATCAAAATAATAAAAATATCCCTTCGCAGGAACACGCCAATCACCATAAAGCGAGGTTAGGTACAGATCATGATCTACTGGCTTTCGCACAAGAACACCATACCATTTGACCTCAGAAATTTTTAGATCCGGAATCTGATTCAAAAACTGGCGCGAAGGACGATTTATGTGTTTGGTCGTATAGCAATACCAACTTATTTTTTCTGCCTCCCTCCATGCGAGAAAAAATTCAATTTTGACTCTTCCATTTTTAAAGATATACTGAGTGGGCTCTCCGTTATTGTTTCTGGATATTTTGCTCTGCTTAAAACCAAATTTCGGAAGTATTTCCCATGTCTCTTCCATTTTGTCTTTATCTTCCTTCCAATAATGGAAATCAATATCTGTATCGTATTTCAGCAAACATCCTCCCCGGGCATATCCCAACAAAACACCACCACATATCCAGTAGGAGCCTTTCATCGGCGTTTGCTCAAGAGCTTTCACTACTGAAACGAAAGTATTTTCGAGATCAGTATACGATGGAGCTACGAAATTATTGTATAAATTTCGCGCCTTATCCAATAAGGAGACAAGAAAATTCATGTTCACCCCAAAAAACTTTTGCTGGCCAACCAATCATCTTTCGTTCCGGACATAAAAAATAGACCAGAGCATATTTGCACTATGGCAGCTTTCACCCAAAATGGCACAGGGTTTTTCAGTACAATTTGCCCAACTATAAGCGACAATGGACAAAATGATATCATGAGATTAAAAACCCATCGTTTGAAAGCTCCACAGCAACGCACGTCCACTTTGGAATAAATCATACTTTTGTAAACATCTGGATGTGTTTCGTAAAAAATACTAGATGTATAACGACCGGCACTATACATTTTTTCACAAATACCATTCAGTGTAAAATCACTGACATCCCGATTAATAATCGCTTCTGGAACATAACATATTTCAGGATATCTGTCTGCAATTTTGATGAATAAATCTCGATCTTCAAAACCATAACTTTGATAGCGTTCATCAAATTTGCCAACTTGGCAAAACAGTAAACGCGAAACCATAAAATTCGCCGTTGTTAGTGTGTGTTTTTCTCCCATAATAAATTTTAACTTTCGTCTGTCGCAAATTCTACGGAAATATTTCGCCCCAAAATCGTTTCCTTCAGCAGAAACCCCTCCAAATAAACATTTTTTACCGCTTTCTAATCTTTCGATATGCGAGGCCAAAGCTTTCTTGGTCGCCGGAAACCCAAGCGCGTCAAAAAATGCTATAAAGCTTCCTTTGCCATAACTTGCACCAATATTGCGCGCTGCCGCACGGCCTTTTGATTGGCTGTTTCGAATCACTGTCACTGAATTGGGAAACATATTCCCGATCTTCTCTGGAATTCCATCTGTTGACCCATCGTCTACCAGAAACAAGGAAATCTCCCAATCCTCAGGAATTTCCTGTTCAAGCCACAAACGTACATGCTCTATTAATTTCTCCCCTCCATTTTTTACAGGGATGACAATATCTATCGTTTTTTCCAGACAATGTTGGCTTGTTTGGTTTGGTTCTTGCGCGTTCATCTTGCCTCCCCGTAATTTCTATCGTCAGGCAAAGATGAAAGCACTTTTTCAATCTTTTTCGCAAAAAATGACCATTCAAATCCAGCCGCAAAAGCACACATCTGTTCCACTGCCAACGGCTGTTCCAGAAGCCGCACGATCGCCTGGGCAAACGCAGCATGATTCCCCGGCTGTACCAGTACCCCGCTTACTCCATCCTCAACCGCATCCACCACTCCGCCTGTTGCGTATGCTACCGTCGCCAATCCATGCGCGGCGGCTTCCACGGCAACCATGCCAAAACCTTCCGGATCATTGGGAATGTAACGTACCGGAAATACATGCAAATCCGCGCCTGTATAAGCGTCTGCAAGCTCCGTACCGAAGCGCTTGCCCAGAAAACGCACATTACTTGCTACACCTGCCGCACGCGCAACAGTCTCAATGCTCTCAATGGATTGTCCTTTAGCATACAGCGAATCTTCAGGCACATCACCGATTACAACCAGTTGTGCGTCAGAATATTCAGCTACAACCATCGGCAGAATATCACGCACAAATTCTCGCATCCCCTTACGTTCAGTCAGACGCCCCACAGAAAGTAATACTGGCGCTTCCCCTAAACCATGCGATCCCCGGAAACGCAATCGGGAATCTGGATCAAGATCAGGCATCGCAACGCCCGGATGAACAATGCCAATTCGCGTAGGAAGCACACCGATTTTTTCTGCCAGCGTTGCTGTTGCGCGACTGTTGGCAATTACGCCATCCAACTTTCGCATATGCGGCAACCACAAAGTGCGATAAACAGGGTGTGAAGCGGTCATATCCAACCCGTGCGCGTAAACAAGGGCTTTCGCGCCGCTGGCTCGTGCCGCCATACGCGCAAGCGGAGCAGTCAGACCGCTCCCTGCCAGCACAATATCAGGGTGCCAGAGACGCGCTTCCCGAATCGCCTCTGTCACTGCCGTGAGCAGAAATAGCCAAAGAGGGCGAAGCGGAACGGAAGTAACCTTGATTGTGTTGGAAACATGCTCTGCCGCCCCTGCTGGCGCAATCAGGCGCACCTCATAAAAGCGAGAAAGCTCTTCCGCCATATGCCAATTCAAGCGCTCCATTCCGCCCCAGAGCGGCGGAAAATTACGGGTGATGATCAGGAGTTTTTTCATGCTCACCTGCCATGCCTGCCACATTGGTCGTACCCATATCTTTATACATCAAAGCGGTAATCTGCTCGGAAACCAGGCCAATCAGGAACACCATGACCGAACCTGTATAGAGCAAAGCACTCATATTGGTAAACCGACCCTCAACAAAAAAAGTATAGCCATACCAGGCCGTAGCGCTCAAGAACGTGAACAATGCAATGGGGGCAAATATCTTAAGCGGAGAGAACAAGGTCCCGATCTTGAAAATAATCAGCAAAAAACGCGCCCCGTCACGCATAATCTTAATATGACTCGTACCCATGCGCCTGGCCGCGTGAATAGGCTCGTAAGCGACCAGATAACCAGACCGGAAAAAGGCCATGGTCGAAGTCGAAGGATAGGAAAATCCATTAGGCAGTAAGTATAAAAATTCTCGGAACTTGTCAGCGCGGACCGCGCGAAACCCGGAAGTCAAGTCCTCAATTTTTTTCCCCGTCATGTAACTTGCCAGACGATTGTACAGGTAGTTGGCCAAACCGCGCCCGAAACTGGCCTGTGAGCCGGACTGCCGCGCGCCGACAACCATGTCATAACCGCTGGCGAGCTTTTCCAAAAGGCGAGGAATATCAGCCGGATCATGTTGACCATCGGCATCCATAAATACAATGATTTCTCCCTGCGCCACACGCGCCCCGGTTTTGATAGCCGCGCCATTTCCCCTGGATTCAGGATGCGTAAACACCCGCGCCCCAGCCGCAACAGCCAATGCAGCAGTATCATCGTTGGAACCGTCATTGACAACAATGATTTCCGTAGCAGGAAAAAGCTCGCGGATACGAGCCACGGTCTGACCAATCACCAGCGCCTCGTTTTTGGCAGGCAGTACGATGCTCAAGTTATAGGGAGAAATAATCTGCTTGTTCATGACCCGACCCTCTCCTCTGTCTGTTCCGGTTCACTTTTCTCCCGGATCTGTCTGTCCAAGTCTGCGATCCGCTGACGCCATATACCATGCCTGTCGAGATGAACTGCTTGCTCCAAATGCTCTCGAGCTTCTGCCAAAAGTTCAGTCGGAATATATATTTCCACAAGCAACAGATGATAGCTGGCTTCTTCCTTGAACGCGATGGCATCTTTCAAAAATTCTTCGGTTTTCTGCACATCCTTGAACACCGGAAGATAATAAGCAGCCAGCTTTGCAGAAAGTGCTCCCTTGGAATAGGAGCTTCTCCTTGGATTTTCAATGGCAGCCGCAAACAGATCCATCGTTTCCACAGGCATCAGACTGCACGTTTCTGTTAATTGGCAATCGGCAAATGCAGCTAGTGCCGTATTGTCATTATTATAAGCCACACCTTCCCGCAACTCTTTCTTCAAATAGGCCAATACTTCATGGTTTACAGGATTGTGCAAAATGTTATCGATACGCAATATTTCAAACCATGGCGAACTTTCCGGTTTATAAGAATGTGCAGAGCGGTACATTGCCTCCAGCGCTTGATGGGCAAATTTCTCGTCTTTTGTCACATGGAAAGCCTTATAGAACCGCATGCCCATTTGATAATTGGCACGCCACGACTGAGGGTGTGCCTCGGCCTCAAAAGCAGCGTGCGCATAGGGATTGCCCCATAAACCAGCGCGTTGCCAAGTCGTGAAAGCTGAGAGCACCAGAAAAAGCGCAACGCCCGTAAAAACATAGCGCCGGATACGAATAGGACTCGAATAAGCCAACCAGGGAATAAGGATGACAAACCCAAGCATGGCAAAATAATTGCGATGCTCGTGCACCAACTCAAGGCCAATAACCGTAGACTCCATCATGTGCGAGAGCAAAAACCAGCCCCAGGCAAACCACCATAGCGGCGCTACTTTATAGAATCGTAGCGTAACTACTGTGATAAGTGCCAGACCCAGAAAAGACAGTGCCGTACTTACCGGCTCTAATAACCCTGTGGAAATCACAAAATCATCATGGAACAATGCCAATTCAGAAAGCGAAGGGATGAAAAAGAGGCGCAGGTAATAGAAAAGTACGCGCACTTCCGTCATTATCCGCTCAACCAGGTTGAAATCTCGATTGGGAAATTCCCACTGCACAACCATGGGCAGACAAAGGAAAGAAACGACTACTCCACCCAAAAAAACCAGCCAGACAAGGCGTTTATAAGGCAACCTCCCGAACATAAGCGGATATCTATTTCTTTCACCCCGAAAAACCACCAGTTCCATAAACAAAAGCAAGGGCACAAACAATACGCCTGATTCCTTGCTGAACACAGAAGCACCCAGCAGGAGCAAAATTGCAAGCGCCAAACCTAATGTGCGCACGCGCGTCTGGAAGACAGGTAAAACACGCCAAAGGCCATATAATAATAGAGCCGACAACCCGAACAGTGCAGAGAGACTGGTCATACGCTGCACGACGTACAACACGCTGGTCAAGTTAAGCGGATTCATCCCCCAAATGGCAGCAGCCATCAATGCGCCATGTGTCGGAAAATCAGGATTTTTTGCAAGTATGTCTGGTACGGAGCGCTGTTTCATAAAACCGGAAAAAAGAACACGCGCAAGAAAAAAAACCAGAATCGTGTTGATTAAATGAATAATAAGATTAGTCAGTTTGAAATAGAAAGGATCGTCACCTGTAAAATAGTTGTTAAGTGCAAAGCTCAAGGAACTGACCGGGCGTTTCAGCGGACCAGCATCACCTGCCCAGGCTGCTGCCTTGAGCGAGGCAAAATCAAGCGAAGTAACGGACAAGGATGTATTACTGACAGCATTGCCAAAATCGTCAAATATAAAATCGCCTCCCAAGCCTGGGGCGTACAGTAACGCAACGCAGAGGCAAAGCGCCAGTAATATGACAGGAGTTTTTAATTTTTGCATGACAGAATTCTTATCAGGCTATGAAAGAATGAAGCATTCTACCTTAATAAAGGCGCAACGTCAGATTTTATGGAATATAACAATTCAGATTCTCCTCTGGCAAGACTTGGGGAAGAAGCTGTCAAGGCAAAGTAAAAATGTCCGGTATTTGGGCACAGAGCGATTGCACCTATTTGCCATGATTGTTTTACGCAGTCTTGGCAGGGCAATTGAGGGGGGCTTGTAAACTGCGTCAAAAAATCGTCCACTCTGGTTTTTTGGGCCGATCATGCCAGGGAACCGGGTCTGTAATTTATAGTGCTTCTCGTAATTATTTTTACTCTTTCTCGCTTGCAGGATAGGATGTCTGAAGGTTGATAGAGTAAGATTATTTAGGAAAAGCACTATAAACTGTGCCATCCGTTATTCACCCGGCCATTAAGTATTGAATATTATGCGGCATATTTGGTTTTAGGATCATTGAAATAAGATTGGACGCGATCAGGGTGTTGGGTGAGCATGTTCATGTGGTTTTCGGTAGCGA
>WRKX01000047.1 GCA_009777925.1 Betaproteobacteria bacterium
GGAATACTCGCCAACCTCGCCACCAGAGCTTCCTGGGCGGCATCCACGAAGATGTCGAATGCGTAGCGCAGGGTTACGCCTTGCATTCCGGTTCCGTTGTGGGTGGTGTTTGCCGGTGTGCCGTAGACGTTGCTGTCGGGGGCGTTGCCTCTAATGAGATATATTTCGTCGCCGGTTTTCAGGGGCGAGGATGCGCCGTTGATGCCTACCATTACGGTCGCGCCGCCAATGTAGGCGTCCGCTCCTCCGTCCAGGGTGAGCATTGATTCTTTGTCTGTCATGGTTGTCGGCACGAAGAAGCGCATGGTTTGCCCTTCCATGTTCAGTGCGCCGCCTTCCCATCTTGCGGAGCCGTACACATCCAGCGTGGCGAGGGGGTTGCTGATCATTGCGTCGGCATCAAGGAAAGCCGCGTAAAGGGTGGCTCCGTTTTCCAGTATCAGGTGGTCGGATATGTTCCAGTTCCCGACGCCTTCAGAGCCGATTGACAACACTCCGCCCGAGACTCTGGTTGTACCGGTGTAGGTGTTTTCTCCCCGAAGTTGAAGCATGCCGCTTCCTTCATGGGTTATGCCGCCCGTGCCGGTAATTCCATCGCCGTAGAATGCCCAGTTGCCGTCGCCGGAGACTATCATTCCCGGGTTGTAGATGATGTTGCTGCCGCTGCCGCCGATGGGCTGGGGCGCGATCTCGACCCCGCCCGCAGCAACCGTCACTGTCTCGCCGAACCAGTCATCGAAGATAACCGCGTCGCCGTGCAGGAATTGGGTTGTTCCGATGGGCAGGTTGTCGCTTACTCTTTCCCAGTTGCCTGACGTAATATTCCATAAGCCGTCCGCAGCATTGCCTGTCCATCTGACGATGCCATTTTCGGCGGTGCTTTCGAGTTGGAGCACTTTATCATTTAATGGGTCTGTTCTGACGATTGATCCATCGGCGCGTGTACCTGCGATTGATTCGCCGCGTAAAGTGGGTATTATTACGGCTGATTCGAACGCACCATCGGATCGTTCGGCAAGGTTGAATGTTCCGGCTCCATTGAAGGCGTGAATGTCGACCGCGCTGGGGCTGCCGATTACTTCAGTCCCGTCAAGTACCAAGTTTGTTGTCGCGCCGGTCTGTCCGACCGCAACCGCTCCGGTGAGGTCAAAGGCGAATGCGCTGCCTGTAGCAAGCGCGATGTAGTCCGCCTGAATTGTGTTTCTTGCCGCGTCGGCAAATAGCGTAGCTCCGGCGTTCAGGGCGAAAGAGCCGACAGTATTTGCCGCGCCGTAGGTCGCGCCGTTTGTTAGAGCCATTATTCCGTAGCCGACTGTGGTCGTGCCATAAACCGCGCTGTGATGCTTGTCGAACAACACGACGCCGTTCTGCCCGGATGTGGCGTTGATGTTGATAGTGAATATTGCTAGGCTGCTGTCATTGGCGATTGGGTCGTAGAAGTAGATGGAATGTCCGCCAGTTGCGCCCAGCGCGAAGACTTGCCCTGTTGAGTATATGGCGTTGGGTTTGCAGGAAGTTCCGCAGTTGTCCATGTTGCCGCTGAAGGTGATGTTGCCGGTGTCGGCAATCAGGCTGAGTGTGTGATGCTCTGTGTAAATGCCGCCGCCTAAGCCGTCTGCCCTGTTGTTAGAGATTGTGCCGCCGGTGATGAAAGCGTCGCTTCTGGTGATGTATATGCCGCCGCCGTGACCACCTGCAGTATTGCCGGAGATTTTGCCGTTTTCGGATATATTGAAAGGAACGCTGTCTTTGTATATGCCGCCGCCGTGACCGCCTGCAATGTTGCCGGAGATTTCGCCGTTGCCAGAGATGTTGAGTGTGTCGGCGCTGAGCACTCCGCCGCCATCGCCGCTTGCAGTGTTGCCGGAGATTTTGCCGTTGCCGGAGACATTGATAGTGCCGACCCAGTTCCATACCCCGCCGCCTTCGGTTGCCGTATTGCCGGAAATTTCGCCGTTGCCAGAGACATTGATAGTACCGACCCAGCTCCATACCCCGCCGCCTTCGGTTGCCGTATTGCCGGAAATTTCGCCGTTGCCAGAGATGTTGAGCGTGCCTGTGCTGTACACTCCGCCGCCTTCGGTTGCCGTATTGCCGGAAATTTCGCCGTTGCCAGAGATGTTGAGCGTGCCTGTGCTGTACACTCCACTGCCGTTCTGCCCTGCGGTATGGGTCACAATGATGCCGTCAAGCTCCAGCGTGTCTTCGTTTTCGATGGCGTCTTGCCCGTCAGCGCCGATAAGTTTCCAAGGGGCTGCGGGATTGTCGCTGGTGAGCGTTACATCACGACTGCTACCAACCGTAAGAGGGGAGCCTGTCAAGGTGATGTTATCGGTCAGGGTAATGGTGGGTTCCGTACCCGCAACCTCATCCCTAAGCTCGCTCTCGGTACTTACATAGGTCTGCGCCCAGACCGGCGCGGACAGAAAGGCGCAGCAGGCTGCAAAAAAACCGGAAGTATTAAAATGTAGAAGTTTTGACTTGCCGGACGATATTATGCCATTTAATTCGGTGTGTTGGAGCGGTAAATCCTTTATTACAAAAGATTTTTTGCTTGGCATTGTAATGTCTCCAGAATGACATCTGTGACAACCGTCACCGACAGAATTGTTTGACAAAATCGTCCAACCGGATCGCCTGACCAGATCATCTGACAAGATCGCCTGAAACGGTTGTCCAAAAAACCGCGAATATTATATTCTAATCCCTGCAAAAAACATGGATAAATTTGTAAAAGCAATAAACGGCTTTTGTGGTATTAAACGCAACATATTCTCCCCTCTCCCGCGTCCAATCACTCGTCATTCCCGCGAAGGCGGGAATCCAGTACGGCGTTGGCAGCAACGACATGTTTCCAGAACAGGATAGAAGCGGTATTCCTATGCGGAAAGGCTTTGCTGGATTCCCGCCTTCGCGGGAATGACGGCTGGATTATAATCTGTGCGAAATCACCTGTGCGAAATAGCGACCACGCCGCTGTAGGGGCGACCGTCCCCGGTCGCCCGTTCCCAAAGAGATAATCATATGAATATGGTTTGGCATAACAACGTTACAATCAATTATGACGTTATTTCGGCTATGCGCAAAATCGCTGTGCGGGCTACCGAGGACGGTCGCCCATACCTTCTGGTTGGAGTAGCTTGCTACGACTGGATTCCCGCCTTCGCGGGAAGGACGAGTAGATCATCGCCTGTGCAAAACAGCGACTACGCCGCAAGCGGGAGAGGGAATGCGTTTGCGGCATTTCAGGCATCATCTCCTGGATTTTCATGCTCCTGCCTGTCTCTTTATCCAAAGGAATGACTATATTTGTAAGAACTACTATAAAAGGTTGTCCTGCTCCAATCCGCTTTCCTTCAAAATCCGGCGGATGCATTCCAGGGCTTCATGCTGAATCTGGCGCACCCGCTCGCAAGTCAAATCAAGATCAGAAGCAATTTTAGTCAAGGTGGAAGGATCATGACCGTTAAGGCCATAACGGCGTTCGACAATTTCCCGCTGGCGAAACGACAAACGCTCCATCCAGCGAGCGACAAGACGGCTTATCTCCTGTTCCTGCAACTGCGATTCGGGATCATCCCCCTCGCCGCCCATGATCAAATCGCCAAACGAGCTATTGGAACCCATGTCCAGCGGAATATCCAGCGAAACAATGTTTTCGCTCAAATAAAGCATACGGCGAACCTCATCCGCCGACGCGCCCAGAAAATCAGCAGCCTTTGCAATCTGATGCTCCTCTGAATCCTCCGGCTCCATCTGCCTTAAAACTCGTCGTATCCGATTGATTTTTTTGAGAATATTGCTCGGCAAACGGATGGTTCTGGACTGATTCATGACGCCGCGCTCAATGGCCTGTCGCACCCACCAGGTCGCATAGGTGGAAAAACGAAACCCCCGCTCAGGATCAAACCGATCAAGCGCGTGAATAAGGCCAATGTTCCCTTCTTCAACCAGATCAAGAAAAGGAACGCCATGATACAGATAGCGTTTGGCCATCTTGACAACCAGACGCAAATTGCGCTCGATCATGATCTGCCGCGCCTTGTCATCGCCCGCCTTGGCCTGCCGGGCATAAACCTGCTCTTCTTCCAGTGTCAATAGCGGCTTCACGCCAATCTGGTTCAGGTAAAGGCAGGTTACATCCTCAAGAAAATCCGCCTCGCCCGCTTCCGCCTCTACCTCATCTTCCTGATTGTCGTCTTCGTCCGCGCTCTCCTCGCCCTCCCCGCTCATTACGGCCTCTTTCGCCTCATCGTCTGGCCGGGAAGGGAATTCTTCTCCGGCCAATGGGCGTTGCCGCTTACGGGCGTTCATCTTTTCGGCAGGTAATTAACCGGGTCTACCGGCGTGCCTTGCATCCGCACTTCAAAACGCAGCTTCACAGAATCGCTGTCGCTGTTGCCCATCTCCGCGATATTCGCGCCGCGCTTTACGTTCTGGCCTTCTTTCACAAGAATTTTACGGTTGTGCGCGTAAGCAGTCAGGTAATTGTTGTTGTGCTTGACGATGACCAGATTGCCATAGCCGCGCAAGCTGTCGCCCGTATAGACAACCTTGCCGTCCGCCGCCGCGCGCACCGGGTCTCCCGCCTTGCCGGAAATTTCCAATCCCTTGTTCTGGGCAAAACCGCCGGTAACCCTGCCGTCCGCCGGCCAAGCCCAAACAATGCCGCCTGCGGTAGCCGTAGCCTGCGTGGAAGCAGCAGGAGTCGCCGCCACAACCGTCGCAGTCGTCGAAGCAGGAGAAGAAGATGCCGCAGGCGCAGCAGAAGCCGTAGAAGCAGGAGCGGTGGAAGTCGGAGCGGCGCTGGTAGTAGTCGCTCCAGCTGCGGCAGGATTGCTCAAGGCGGCGTAACGCGCGTCGGAATACGGTTCCTTGCCACCCATAGGCTCACGTTTCACATGCTCGGTGTTGAGGCTGGCAGGCGGAGCGCCATCCAGCGATCTCTGCTCAACAGCAGCGCCGCCGACAACCGGCGCTGTGCTCACAATCGCGTCGCCGCCGTCTGCGGAAGTCGCGCCGGGAGGCCAAACCCTCAAGACCTGCCCAATGGAAATACGGCTAGGATCGGCAAGATAGTTCCAGTCGGAAACCTCCCGATAATCCTGCCCATATTCAAGCGCAATGCTGTAGAGCGTCTCGCCCTGTTTGACCGTATGATACCCTGGGCCTGCCACCGGCTGTGCCGTAGCCACAGGCGACACTCTGGAGCGATCCTCGACCGGAGCCATGCTCGAACTGGTACAGGCTGCAAGAACAAGAGCGGAAAAGCAGGCAAGCAAACTTGCGCGAAAAAACTCTGACTTCATTTTTCAAGACCTGTCAACAAAGGAACAAAACGGACGGCATCCAACTTTTCTTCCACGAATTTCTGCGCCGTCCGACGAATTTTGTAAAGATACTGTTCACTGTCCCCAACTGGCAAGACCAATATTCCGTCCGGCGCGAGTTGATCGCACAAACTTTGCGGGATATTTGCAGTCGCGGCTGCGGCAATAATACTGTCAAACGGGGCAAGCGCGGGCAAACCAAGACTGCCATCCGCATGACGCAGGCGCACATGGCGCGAATCCGGCAGGGCGGCAAGGTTAGTCCTGGCTTTCTCCAAAAGGCGGGCAATGCGCTCGACAGAATAAATCTCGCGGGTCAACCGCCCCAACACGGCGGCCTGATAGCCGCAACCCGCGCCGACTTCCAGCGTCCGCCCCAAAGACGAACGTCCTTCCAGCAAAATATCAATCATTCGCGCCACAATATACGGGCTTGAAATAGTCTGCTTGCAGCCAATCGGCAGCGGAGTATCCTCATACGCGCGATGCGCCAGAGCCTCAGCAACAAAAACATGACGCGGTACGTCATTCATCGCCGTCAATACCGATTCATTCCTGATGCCCTGCTGGCGCAACCGCTCGATCATGCGCGCGCGGGTACGCAACGAAGTCATGCCGACGCCCGTCAAATTGGCTTTCATTTTAGCCAGGCGCGAATAGCGGCAAGTTGCTCTTGATGGGTCAGATCAATCTGCAACGGTGTGACTGAAACAAAACCATTTGCCAGCGCATGAAAATCCGTGCCCTCTCCCGCATCCTGCGCCGCTCCCGCAGCGCCAATCCAATAAACAGTCTCGCGGCGCGGAGAAAACACCTTGATTACCGGCTCCGCCTTGTGCCGTTTGCCAAGCCTCGTCACCTTGATTCCCGATAATTCTGAAAACGGCATATCAGGGACATTGACGTTCAAAAGCGTGGCTTCCGAAGGGGGAGAAGCAATAAAACGCTCTACCAACTGACGGGCGATTTGCCCCGCAGCCGGAAAATTATGTTCATAATAACTGGCAAGAGAAATCGCAAGCGCGGGGATTCCAAGCAAATAACCTTCCGTCGCCGCCGCCACCGTGCCGGAATAAATGGTATCGTCCCCCATATTGGCGCCATGATTGATGCCGGAAACCACAATATCCGGCAAATTGTCAAGCATCCCCGTAACCGCCAGATGCACGCAATCGGTCGGCGTGCCATTGACGTAATAAAATCCGTTCCCCGCTTGTCGTAGCGACAACGGGCGATCAAGAGTCAGGGAATTGCTGGCGCCGGAATGATTGCGTTCCGGCGCCACCACAACAATTTCTCCCAAGCCCGATAAAGACTCCGCCAGATGCAACAACCCCGGCGCAAGATAACCATCATCGTTACTAAGGAGAATTCGCATATTTCCGCGCTTGTCAAACTGCAAGCTGTTCGAGATTGCCGCCCTCTGCCAGCCAAGCCTCTACCCAGCGCGGCTTGCGTCCGCGACCGGTCCATATCAGATCGGCAGACTGAGGATGACGATACCTGACAACGGCTTTGGCGGTCTGACGCTTGGCAACAGTCCATCCCCCATCCATCAGTTCAGCAAGAGTAAAACCATTCTCCTGCGCCAGCTTTTCCAGCTTGCGGCGCACATTGGTTTTTTCCTCTGCCGAACGGCGACGAATTTCCCTCGGAATCTGACGTTCCAGGGATTTCAATTCCATGAGCGAAAGTTGAGAAATATCCATTGATTACTCCTTCAGTTAAGTGTGAAAAGCGCAGCTATTTTATAACGCAAAATAAATGTTTGACAATCATCCTGAACCCTCATATAAATTTTTTTCGCAAAAACAAATCCTGATTTGTAAATCTGCAATTATTCCCGAAAGAATCACCCCAGCCCCTGGAGCGTTTCGATAGAGGCCGGGGTTCTTGAATAGCTCAAAACCCGCGAAAGTCGGTAAACCCTTCCACCGGCTCGCGCTCCGTTTCCAGTTTGTTTTCCGGCGCATCAGGGTCGGCATAGCCCAGCGCAATGCCGCCGACCACGAGTTCGCCATCATCAATGCCCAAATGGCGGCGTGCGGTATCGGGATAATCGGCAAAAGCGTTTTGCACACAGGTATCCAATCCACGAGCGCGGGCGGCAAGAATCAAATGGCCGATAAAAATGCCGTAATCCAGAAACATGCCGCGCCCCAGGCGTTTGTCCATCGTCATGACAAGACCTACAGGCGCGTCGAAAAAAAGATAGTTGCGCCCGGTCTGCTCATGCATCCGCTCCTTGTCGCCCTTCGGAATGCCGATGAGTTCATAGAGGCTTACCCCCATCTTGCGGCGGCGCGAAAGCCAGGGGTCTACCCATTCCTCCGGATAGTAATCAAAGGCTCTGCCCTCTTTTCTGCCCTGGTTGTATTCGTTCAGGATCGCTTCCGAAAGTGCGGCTTTCTCTTTACCTGCCAGCGCATACACTTTCCAAGGCTGCGCGTTCGTGCCGGAAGGCGAGCGCGAGGCAAGCTCCAGCAACTCCGCCACCGTCGCCTTGTCCACAGGCTTATTCAGGAAGCGGCGAATGGAACGACGCGATCGGATGGCTTCATCTACCGTGGTTGTCATAAATTTTCTCCTCATGGGGTTGCAAAATCTGGATCAAGGCCGCTATCAGCGCCTCGCATTCTACTTCCGTGCCAATTGTAATCCGCAGAAAATCACGGATTCTCGGCTGCTCGAAATGACGCGCCAAAATACGCTTTTCACGCAATTGCCGCGCCAGAATTGCCGCATCGTAACCCGGATGGCGGACAAAGAGAAAATTCGCCGCCGAAGGGATTATCTCAAATCCCATGCGGGAAAGATTATCAGCCAGTTTTTCCCTGCTCTTCATTACCTTCTGTCGGGTTTCTTCAAACCATGCTTCGTCTTCAATCGCCGCTGCCGCTCCTGCCAACGCCACCCGGTCAAGCGGATAGGAATTGAAACTGTTTTTCACACGCACCAATCCCTCAATCAATGCGACATCGCCGACGGCAAAGCCCGCGCGTAATCCGGCAAGTGAACGGGATTTGGAAAAGGTCTGTACCACCAGCAGGTTGGGATACTCATTGACCAGAGCTATAGCTGTATCCGCGCCAAAATCCACATAGGCTTCGTCAATCACGACCGGCGCGTTAGGATTGGCGCGCACGACGGCGGCTATATCATCCAGTGAAATCGCGCGTCCTGTCGGCGCGTTGGGGTTGGGAAAAATGATCGCGCCCATATCGGCAGAGCCGACATAATCATCCGCGCGGAGCGCGAAATGCTCATCCAGCGGCACTGTCACAAAATCAATCCCGTACAAGCGGCAGTAGCTGGGATAAAAACTGTAGGTTACATCCGGGAAATAGAGAGGACGCGCCTGTTTCAGAAGCGCCAGAAACACAAGCGCCAGCACTTCGTCGGAACCGTTGCCCACGAATATCTGCTCTTCCCTGATGCCATAAGCGCCATAGCGTCGGGCAATTGCCGCCTTCAGCGCCTGGCCTTCCGGGTCGGAATAAAGCCGCAACAATTCACCCTCGCCCGCCAACACCTCCCGCATCGCCGCTACCGCCCTGGGCGAAGGCGGATAAGGATTTTCGTTGGTGTTCAACTTGACCAGTTGCGCTATCTTCGGCTGCTCGCCGGGCACATAGGGCAGAAGCGTGTGAACAACGGGGTTCCAGAAACGGCTCATGAATAGATATGAAAAGCGTTTTTAGAATGGTTTGGATGCGAACATTTTGCGTGCCTTCTCTGCCCATTCGTCATTCCAGCGAAGGCGGGAATCCAGTACAGAGCCGGAAGCCGAGACGAGAATCCAGAACAACTTGAGGCAGAAACTGCGCTCCCATGCAGAAACAACATAGGAACGGAAAGGCAATTCTGGATTCCCGCCTTCGCGGGAATGACCGATAAATGACCGCCTCTGCATGAATGACCAGGTCGCATACGCCAGAATCCAGAATGTATACGTTTTACTGCAAGAAGAATAGCGATCCATGCTGACAGTTATCCATGCCTGATTTTATGGTAACGCTTTTCCCTTCTTCGCGTAAATGCCGGGCAGGTTGCGCCACGCGCCGCAGATGTCCATGCCAAAGCCAAAGACAAAACGATCGGGTACGGTCACACCGATAAAATCCGCGCGCAATGGTTTTACGCGCCCTGTCTCCTTATCCGCAAATACCGCAGAATAAACGCTTGCCGCGCCCATTTGCCGCAAACGCTCGCAGATCGTCGCCAAGGTGACGCCTTCGTCGAGAATGTCATCCACGACCAGCACATGCCGACCTTTGAGGTTAATCCAGGGGCCGCTGCGCCATGTCAGTTTGTTGCCGCTGGTCTGTTCGCCGTAGCGGCTGGCGTGGAGATAATCAAAATCCAGAGGAAAATCCAGAAGCGGCAGCAGATGTCCCATGAAGGGAACCGCGCCGCTCATGACGCAAAGCACGACCGGGTTCATGTCGGACAACTTCGCCCTGATTTCCCCGGCGACTCGTAGAATAGCCGCCTGTATCGCTTCAGGGGAATGTATCAGATCCGCTTCTGCAAGCAGCTTTTTTGCGTCTTCAGGCGTCATATTTTCTCCGTTTCGATCAAGACATTACCCGGATTTTATACCATCCCTTTACAAGCTGTCGAACAGGTATCAGTTTGCAGGCGCAGTTCCGGGGTTCGCTTCGCTCGCCATCAACCCCTGATACCTGATACCTGATACCTGCTACCTGATTCCTGCTACCTGCGCCACGCTCGGCTGTTCAGATACTCCCTGAATTCCGCGCCGGTTTCCGGATGGCGCAGACCGAATTCCACAGTAGCCTGAAGATAACCGAGTTTGGAGCCGCAATCGTAACGCTTGCCGATATAACGATAAGCCATAATACTCTCCTCGGCAAGCAAGGCGGCAATGCCGTCCGTCAGTTGAATCTCCCCGCCCGCGCCGGGTCTGACATGGTGAAGAAGATAATGAAACAGGCGGGGAGTGAGGAGATAACGCCCGACTACCGCAAGATTGGAAGGCGCGGCTTCCGGCCTGGGTTTTTCGACAATCCCCATGACTTTCTCAACGCGCTCTTTCTCAACTCTCTCTCCTATCGGGCAGGCCGCTACAATGCCGTAGCTATCGGTTTGATTGTTCGGCACTTTCTGCACCGCCAGAACTGAGCAGTCATGTCGCGCGTAGACTTCTGTCATCTGCCTCAATACGCCGGGGGAAGCATCGAGCAAATCGTCGGCAAGCAGGACGGCGAAAGGCTCATTCCCCACCACATTTTTCGCGCAAAGGACGGCGTGTCCCAACCCCAGGGCTTCGGATTGGCGAATGTAGACGCAATTTACGCCCTTCGGCACGGTACGGCGGACGATTTCGAGGAGTTCCTGTTTTCCGTGTGCTTCCAGTTCGGTTTCGAGTTCGTAGGCTTTATCAAAGTGGTCTTCGATAGAACGCTTGGTTCGTCCGGTGATGAATATCATGTCGGTCATGCCCGCTTCCACGGCTTCCTCCACCGCATATTGAATCAAGGGCTTGTCGACGATGGGCATCATTTCCTTGGGGCTGGCCTTGGTAGCCGGAAGGAATCGGGTTCCCAAACCCGCTACCGGAAAGACGGCTTTCGTTATCTTTTTGCTCATGAACTCTCTCCTCGCAACAATTGCAACAGACCAGCTTCATCCAGAATTGTAATGCCTAGCTCCCGCGCGCGGTCGAGCTTGGAACCGGCTTCTTCTCCCACCACAACGTAGCTGGTTTTTGCCGACACGGAACCGCTCGCCTTGCCGCCTGCGGCTTCAATCAATTCTTTGGCTTCCTCGCGCTTCAAGTTCGGCAGGGTTCCGGTAAGAACGAAAGTCATACCTGCAAGCGTTCCTGTGGCGGATGTTTCGCTCTCTTTCTGTTCTTCCCAATGCACGCCTGCTCCGATTAAGCGCGCGATTTCTTCACGATTATGCTCTTCGGCAAAGAAGCCAACGATGGATTCGGCGACAATCGGGCCAATGTCGTCAATTTTTTCAAGCGCGGCGGCATCTGCTTCCTGCAGGGCGGCAATGCTTTTGAAGCGATACGCCAAACTTCTGGCCGTGGATTCGCCAACATTCCTGATACCTAACGCAAAGATAAAACGGGCAAGGGTCGTATGTCGGCTTTTTTCGATTGCGCCGATTAACTTTTCGGCGGATTTCTCGCCCATGCGATCAAGGGATGCCAGCGCGGGCGCGGTTAGCGTGTATAGGTCGGCAGGCGTTTTGACATGTCCGCCCTTGATAAGCTGGTCAACAATCTTGTCGCCTATCCCTTCAATGTCCATTGCGCGGCGACCGGCAAAGTGCAGCAACGCCCCCCGCGCCTGCGCCGGACAAATCAGCCCGCCGGAACAACGCGCTATAGCCCCGTCTTCTTCGCGCTCGACATGCGATCCGCATTGCGGGCAGGTGTCAGGAAGTTCAAACGGGGGATGAACAGGCGCTTCCGCGAAGAGGTCGTCTGTCGCCGCCTGCACGGGACGGGCGTCGAGGACGACGGCTACGACTTCGGGAATAACGTCGCCGGCGCGACGCACGATGACGGTATCGCCCACGCGCACGTCCTTGCGGCGCGCTTCTTCTTCGTTGTGCAGGGTGGCATTGGAGACGGTGACGCCGCCGACGAATACGGGCTGCAATTTTGCGACCGGGGTGAGCGCGCCGGTGCGCCCGACCTGCACATCAATGGCAAGAACGGTTGTGCGCGCTTCTTCCGCCGGATATTTGTGCGCCACCGCCCAGCGCGGTTCGCGCGAGCGAAAGCCAAGCCGGTTTTGCAGGGCAATGCTATTGACCTTGTAGACAACGCCGTCAATGTCGAACGGTATCCGGGATCGTTCCTCGCCCATGCGTTTGTGAAAGTCGGCCAGTTCCCGCCAGCCCCGCGCAACGACATGATGCGGACAAACCGGAAGGCCGAAGATCGCCAACGCATCAAGCAATTCCTTTTGCGTATCCGGCAGACTCCAGCCCTCTGTTGCGCCAATGCCGTAGGCGAAAAACCTGAGCGGGCGTTTTGCGGCAATGTTCGGATCAAGCTGGCGAATGCTGCCCGCCGCGCCGTTCCTGGGATTGACAAGCAGCTTCTCGCCTTTTGCCTCTGCTTGCTCGTTGTAACGCAAAAGGTCATCGCGGCGCATGTAGACCTCGCCACGCGCTTCCAGCAAAGGCGGCGCATTCTCCGCAAGACGCAGGGGAATATCACGGATGGTTTTCAGGTTTTGCGTCACATCTTCTCCAGTCACACCGTCGCCACGGGTCGCGCCCTGTGTTAAAACACCATTAACGTAACGCAGACTGACGGCCAACCCGTCGAATTTCAGTTCCGCCACGTATTCCACTTCCGCAGCGTCGGTCATATCCAGTTCGCGGCGCAATCGCGTATCGAAATGCTCGGCTCCGTAAGCATTGGTATCGGTTTCGGTCTGGATGGAAAGCATGGGGACGGCGTGCGTGACCTGAGCAAATTGTGCAAGCGGTCTACCGCCGACCCGCTCTGTGGGCGAATCGGGCGTTGCCAGTTCCGGGTGCGTGGCTTCCAGTTCACGTAATTCACGAAACAGGGCGTCATAGTCGGAATCGGGAATCGTCGGCGCATCAAGTTCGTAATAGGCGTGATCATGGATGCCGATCTCACGGCGCAGCCATTCGACACGGGTTTTGGCGGAAATATCTGTCATTTCTGATATCCTTTAGAGCGGTTTTGGTTCAAGTGAGCGCATTTTACACACCCTCTCCCTGCCTTTGACATCAAAGCTAGTGGCTTTCCTCTCCCGCAAGCGGGAGAGGTGTCTTGCAGACGGCAACTGTTTCTTCCTTCTCCCACTTGTGGGAGAGGGAAGCAAAGCGTTCCCTGATAGTCTCGTTATTTGCGGGAAGAACTATAATTTTAAATTTAAGATAATGACTATATATGCAGCGAGTCGCTATAAAATAACGTCCCATGTCCGCCCTTCTTGAAGTCCGCCATCTCTCCCTTGTCGTCCGGCAGGCGGGCGTGTTGCTGCCGGTCGTGGATGATGTCGGCTTCTCGCTTCACGCCGGAGAAACGCTGGCGCTGGTCGGCGAATCCGGTTCAGGTAAATCCCTTTCCGCCCTCGCGTTGATGCGCCTGTTGCCGAACGCGATCAGCATTGTCGGCGGCGAGGCGCGGCTTGACGGCAAAAACCTGTTCGCCCTGCCCGAATCCGACATGCGCCAATATCGCGGGCGCAAGATCGCAATGATTTTTCAGGAACCGGCGGCAAGCCTGAACGCGGTGCTTACCATCGGAACGCAGATTAATGAAGCTCTCGCCTTGCGCGGCATAACAGGCAGGCAGGCATTGCAAGAGGCGGAATATCTGCTCAATCAGGTAGGCATCCCCGATCCGGGCCGCAGGCTGAACGAATATCCGTTCCAGCTTTCCGGCGGCATGAAGCAGCGGGCGATGATTGCCATTGCTCTGGCGGGCGAGCCGCTTCTTTTGATTGCGGATGAGCCGACCACGGCGCTGGATGTCACCGTGCAGGCGCAAATCCTTGATCTCCTGCTCGCCTTGCAGGAACAACGGGGCATGGCAATGCTCCTCATTACGCATGATCTGGCGATCGTCGCCAAAATGGCGCACAGGATCGGGGTCATGTATGCCGGGCAGATTGTGGAATTTGCACGGCGGGAAGATTTTTTCCGCCTGCCGCGCCATCCGTACAGCCGCGCCCTGTTTGGGGCATTGCCGGACAGGGCGCATGGCAAGCGCCTTGCCGCCCTGCCCGGACAAGCGCCCTCGCTGACCGAAATACCGGAACATGCCTGTCATTTTGCCGACCGTTGTCCCAGGGTTGACGCACATTGCCGAAGTGAAAAACCTGTTCCGGCGGATGATGCGGCATCATTGGATTCCTTCATCCGCTGTCATTTCCCGGAAGACGATCCGCTCCTGGAAAACAAAGACTTTACACCGGGTAGTCTATCTCTGGCAGACGCGCCGCTTGATGCGGAAATTCCCCTCTTGCGTGTCGAGAATCTGGAAGTCAACTTTCCCATTCGCAAGGGAATTTTCCAGCGGATAAAGGGATATGTGCGGGCGGTGAATGGCATCAATCTTCTGCTATATCCGGGGCGCACCCTGGCGCTGGTGGGCGAATCCGGCTGCGGCAAGACCACGGCGGGCAAGGCGTTGATGCGCCTTCTGCCAGCCAGCGGCGGCGCGATGTTCTGGCGGGAGACGCCAATTTTCCTGTCCGGCGAAATATCCCGCCAGATGCGCCGCCGTCTGCAAATGGTCTTTCAGGACCCTTTCGCTTCCCTGAATCCTCGCATGAGCGTGGGCGAAATTCTCCTGGAAGGGATGCTGGCATTGGGTCTTACCGATTCCGCAACTTCAGGCCGCGCCGCCTCTGAAGCCCTGTTGAAGCAAGTGGGAATGCCGCCCGACGCGACAAATCGCTATCCGCATGAATTTTCCGGCGGGCAACGCCAGCGTATCGCCATTGCCCGCGCCCTTGCCGTCTCGCCGGAAATTCTGATCTGCGACGAACCCACTTCCGCGCTGGATGTTTCGGTGCAGGCGCAAATCCTGAACCTGTTGCGCGACATGCAGGAAGAGCTAAACATTGCCTATCTCTTCATTACCCACAATTTTTCCGTCGTCGAATATCTGGCGCATGAAATAGCGGTCATGTATCTGGGGCGGATTGTCGAACAAGGCCCTGCCGCCGCGCTTCTGGCTGCCCCTCTCCATCCCTATTCCCAGGCGCTTTTCTCCGCCGTGCCGCGCCTGGATGATATTTCCGCCGACCGTATCCGTCTGGAGGGTGAACCGCCCTCCCCCATCTCCCCTCCCTCCGGCTGCCATTTTCGCCTGCGCTGTCCCAAAGCCACTCCCCAATGCGCCGCCTCTACCCCTCCTCCAACTACCCTGCCGGACGGCAGGACAATCGCCTGCTGGTTATATGGATAGATAATCTGTTAGAGTGATTTCTGTTTAGCCATGTAAACTTTCTGTAATATATTCCTTGCCATAACTGCTTTTTATCGGAATAGAATGTCTATGACTAAATAGAAAATGCTCTATACGACATGCAGACCCCTGTTCATCGTAATGCTGATTCCGGCTTGAAACCCAGCCTTTCAGGGTGGCGCGAAGGTTGGAACCCCCGGCCTAAAGCCATAACAACAAGGGAGGGGATGCAAACCCTTTCCTTGTTCGTTTTGAGCTACAGGCATGAATGCCTGTAGCTCATTTCTTGCTCCTCCAATGAATTACTTTGTTATGTCAATCATATTCCGTGCATTTGTTAATCCATTGCCCTCGGTTGGGTGAGCCGTGGCAATCGGTCGGACACAGCTTTTTTTGCGTTTCGCTTACAGGCCGAAATGCGCCTCCTCCGGCAACTGAATGCCGACAAGCGTCACGTCTACCCATTCGCCATCGTCCGGCAGATAGTCTTCTTCGACAAAGCCGGAATATGGCTCCATGAGTCCGTCCAGCGTTTCCCCGGCAGTCTGGAAAGTTTCCCCATCGCCCGCCGCGCCCGGTTCATCCAGATTCAGCCCCGTAAAGCTGATGATGCCGTCAGAGAATTCGCCTTCGCCACCGTCTCCCGCTACGCTGGAAAAAACATCATCTTCGCCATCATCTTCCGAGTTGCTGTAAAGGGTATCGTCTTCCTCGCCATCATCCAGCGAGTCATCCTCTTCGTCATCAATCACCGGCTCCGGCTCATGCGGGATAAAATCGCTCAATTGATACACCACCCCGGTAACAAACGGGATGGGCGCGAGTAGGTCATCCAATTGATACACACTCCCATCCGCAAACTCAATCTGGGCAATGCGATAGTTGGGATAGAGCGTATGGAAGTGGTAAACCAAAAAAATCTGATCGCCATCGCCATAAGTTATCACCAGTTCAGTACCCGAACGGGAGAACGTGATCTCATCCACATTCACATCCGTGAAGCGGATCGTGTTCATCCCGGAACTATCCGCAATGGTGTCGCTGCCATCTCCCTTCGAGAAGACGTAAGTATCATCCCCGGCGCCGCCGTCCAGATAGTCATTTCCTTTTCCACCAATTATGATGTCGTCTCCGGATTCGCCACAAATCTTGTCATTCCCTTCTCCACCATAGATCAGGTCATTCCCCGCACCACCAAGGATCGTGTCGTTTCCGGAACTGCCACAAATGACATCATTGTCCGCGCCAAAAACTAAACTATTGTTCACATCCGGCAGATGGACAGGCTTGCTCTCAAGAAGTTCAGACAGCGAATACACACCCCCATCCGCAAACTCAATTTGGGCAATGCGATAGTCGGGATAGAGCGTATGGAAGTGGTAAACCAAAAAAATCTGATCGCCATCGCCATAAGTTATCACCAGTTCAGTACCCGAACGGGAGAACGTGATCTCATCCACATTCACATCCGTGAAGCGGATCGTGTTCATCCCGGAACTATCCGCAATGGTGTCGCTGCCATCTCCCTTCGAGAAGACGTAAGTATCATCCCCGGCGCCGCCGTCCAGATAGTCATTTCCTTTTCCACCAATTATGATGTCGTCTCCGGATTCGCCACAAATCTTGTCATTCCCTTCTCCACCAATCAGAATATCGTTTCCGGCTCCGCCACGCATCATGTCGTTTTCCTCCGTTCCCACCAGAATGTCGTCTCCGCTTCCGCCCTGAGTGCCATGGAATCTCAATCTTGTTTCAGCGGCAATCGCCTTGAGTTCTTCCGTCGAAAGTTGCGTAAGGCGATCTATCATCATATTTTGCGTCCTGTGAACCACCTCTTCGCCAAAGTCCGCCAGGGCAGGATGTTTGAAGAAGTCCATCATATCGGCAATCCCCCGTGCGTGTGATTGTTCATAAGTCTGTTCAAACAGCGCGAACATCCCATCCCAATCCAGATG
>WRKX01000048.1 GCA_009777925.1 Betaproteobacteria bacterium
AAAAGCGTGATCATGAAAGCACTTGGCGGCGCGTCGGTGAAATCTTGGATATCGTCTCCCATGACTAATGTGCCAACTATCTACGACATGCTGGATACGGTTCTGTCTAAATGAAGCATGCTCTAGACGAATCACTATAGTTACGTCAGCAAGACCCCGCAAGCAGCAGGAATACAGCAGGACGCCGTTCAATAAGCGGCGGCTGGCGCTTCCGCCAGGTCGCAATGGCATGGGTTGCGATAAATTCGTCCGGCGAAGTAAGGTTGGCCGCGACACAAAGGCGGGTGACAGGGTTTGCGACGCGAAGTAAATCGTCAAACAATGCCTGATTGCGATAGGGCGTCTCGATAAAAATCTGGGTTTGCCGCTTCAACGCCGATTCCTTTTCCAGCTCGCGGATAGACAGCGCGCGCGCTTCAGCCCTGGCGGGCAAATAGCCGTGAAAGGCGAAGCGTTGCCCATCAAGACCGGAGGCCATCAAGGCAAGCAATAATGATGAAGGGCCGACGAGCGGCGCAACTTTAATTCCTCTGGCGTGCGCCAGCGCCACCAATGCCGCGCCCGGATCGGCCACCGCAGGGCAACCCGCTTCCGATAGCAAGCCCAGATCATGTCCTGCGAGCAAAGGCAGAAGCAATGCTTCCACCGCAGTTGCGGGCGTGTGCTCGTTCAATTCCTGTAAATCGAGCTCCCGCAAGGGACAGGGCATTTCCACCCACTTCAGGAAGGCGCGCGCCGACTTTGCCGCCTCCACCACAAAATGCCGCAAGGCGCGGGTTTTCAGAAGAACTGATACCGGCAAGGTCGCCATAACATTCGCCGCCTCTTCCGGGGTTTTTGCCGCAAAGAGCGGCACAGGCAGGAGGTAGAGCGTACCCCGCTTCATGGCACTGCAATTCCCGCCGCGCGTAAAAGCTCGCACAGGGCAATCAGCGGCAAGCCAATCAGGGCATTGGGGTCTTCGCCTTCCAGACGGGCAAGCAAGGTGATTCCCAAGCCTTCGCACTTTGCCGCGCCAGCAGAGTCATAGGCTGGTTCCCGCGCAAGATAGCGCTCGATTTCCGCATCCGCCAATGCGCGAAAAGTCACCCGTGTCGAGACGCCGCGTGTCGTTGCCACATTGCTTTGGCTATCGAACAAACAAATCCCGGTGAAAAAATCCACGCTTTGCCCGGACAGCGCGCGTAGTTGAGCAACCGCCCTATCATGAGTGCCGGGCTTGCCGTAAACCTCTTCCCCGCAAATAGCGACCTGATCGCTACCGATGATAAGCGCGGGCGAAGAAAGTCGCGCCGCCACCGCCCGCGCCTTGGCTTCGGAGAGCCTGAGCGCCAGGACGCGCGGCGCTTCACCCGGCAGGGGTGTTTCATCGCAGGCCGGGTCGAGCGTTGAAAACGGCAAGCCCAGTTTGGCAAGCAATTCCTTACGAAAAGGAGAAGTGGAAGCGAGTACCAACGGCAACATGACAGCCAACCCGGAACTTGATTGAAAGAGGCAATTATAAAAGCACTGGAAAGGCCGGGCTGCATCCGCCAAAATCTCACAGGGCAATCGGCAGGAAGCGCGACTGCCCCGGATACCGTTGTGAATGTCCTCCCCAATTCCTCCCTCGTCAGGTCCCCACACTCTAATTTTTTTTCCTGAGAATTTCGGCCTCGTCGTTGTTGGCCGCGCCCGCCGCGTTGGCTTCATCGGTATCAATGTGAAACTCGCGGAAGTGGCCTTCCCCGGAACGGATGAGCACGTCTTCAAAGATCAGCGGTCTTTTGCCGTAGACCTTAACGTCGACGAGATCCTTGTCCTGAAGCCCGGCTTCACTGGCCTGTTCGGGCGAGAGATGGATGTGGCGCAACGCCACAATCGCGCCGGATTCCAGTTCGAGTTCACCCTTGGGGCCAACGAGCTTGATGCCGGGAGAGCCTTGCAGCTTGCCTGATTCACGCACAGGGGGATCAATGCCGAGCGCGCGCGCGTCCGTCAGGGAAACTTCGACCTGTGTCTGCGGGCGGGTCGGCCCGATGATGCGGATGTTCTTGAACGAGCCCTTGGGGCCGACGATGTCGACCTGTTCGTGCGCGGCATACTGGCCGGGTTGCACTAGCTCCTTGTACGGCGTGAGCTTGTGCCCCTCGCCGAACAGGGTTGCCAGTGCCTGTTCGGACAGATGCAGGTGCTTGTTCGAAATGCCAATGGGTACTTTGTAGCCCATGATTGCCTCCGTGAAAGGTTTATTTACAGGTTCAGCCATGTAGGCCGAGGTGAGCGGAACGTGACCCTCAACACATATGCGATTGTTGGAAGGCGCAATTTTGGGGTTCGCTTTACTCGCCACCGATCTATATTACCCCAACGCTTACCCCAACGCGCTGACTTCTCTTTTCGCTTGCGGCAAAGATCAAAATTTTGGGGTCGGGGTTGTGTGCTCAAACATCCTGATGATGCTCGACACGGGTTGCCAGAAAGGTATAGACCGTGGGGACGACAAAGAGCGTAAAAAAGGTGCCGAGCAGGAGACCGCCGACGATGACCCAGCCGATTTGTTGCCGTGATTCCGCGCCTGCGCCATGCGCGAAGGCCAGAGGAACAGCGCCTAACACCATCGCGCCGGTCGTCATAAGAATAGGGCGCAGCCTTAACCGCGCCGATTCAGCGACGGCTTCCACGAGAGATTTTCCCTGTTCCTGCAACTGGTTGGCGAATTCGACGATCAAAATGCCGTGCTTAGTAATCAGGCCCACCAGGGTAATTAGTCCGATCTGGCTATAAACATTCAGGGTGCCGCCGGCAAAGTAGAGAGCGACGAGCGCACCGGTCATGGAGAGCGGCACGGTGAGCATGATGATGAACGGGTCGCGGAAACTCTCGAATTGCGCGGCCAGCACAAGATAGATAAAAGCCAGCGCCAGCAGGAAGGTAATGCCCAGCGAGGCGGAAGATTGCCTGAATTCGCGTGATTGCCCATCGTAATCCACCGCGTAGCCGAGCGGCAGGATTTTATCGGCGACTCCTTCCATGAATTGCAATGCTTCTCCCAGAGTATAGCCGGGGGAGAGATTGGCCGTGATTTTCACGGCGCGGCGTTGGGCGAAATGGTTGAGTTCGCGCGGGCTGATCGTTTCCTTTACGTTGAGCAGGTTGGCAAGCGGCGTCATGCCGCCGGTTTTGTTACGCACGTAGATATCGCGGATGTCGCTGGGCGTTGCGCGTTCGGCGTCCTCGATCTGAACGATGACCTCATATTGTTCGCCATCCCGCGTAAAGCGCGTCACCTGTCGCCCTCCCAACATGGTTTCCAGAGTGCGGCCAATGGTTTCTACAGGCACATTCAGGTCGGCGGCACGTTCCCGGTCGACGCGCACGTCAAGTTCCGGCTTGTTAAGGCGCAAGTCCGTATCCAGATTATTGAGGCCGGGATTTTTGCGGATTTCCTGCATGAACTCTTCTGTGATCCGGGCAAGCTCTTCGTAAGAGGCGCTGGTGACGATGACAAAATTGATCGGTTGACTGCGCCCGCTTTGCCCCAGCGAGGGCGGCAAGGTAGGTGTGGCCAGCACCCCGGTAATGGCGGCGAATTTCGGGCGCAACTCTTCGGCGATTTCCTGCGCCGAGCGTTTGCGCTCGTTCCAGTCGCTCAACCGCGCGAAGGAGACGCCACGGTTCAGGATGGGAGAGCCTGAGGTGATGTTATAGCGGTTAATTTCCGGTGTTTGGATGTAAATTTCCTCGATTTGGCGGGCGTATTTGTCCATGTATTCCAGGGTTGCGCCCTCCGGGCCAGTGTAAGAGCCGACGATGGTGCCCCGGTCTTCAATGGGTGATAACTCCGATTTGATGAGGACGAAAAAGATAGCGCCCGCTGCCGCTACCGCGAAAAATGACAGCATGACCAGCCAGCGTCGGGCAAGGGTGAAGGCAAGCAGACGGGTGTACTGGATCGTCAGCCAGTTGAGAAAACGCTCGATGGCGGTAAAGATGCGCCCGTGCTGCTTTTCATGGCGCAAAAGGCGTGAACACATCATTGGCGAGAGCGTGAGCGCGACAAAGCCGGAAACCAGTACCGCGCCCGCGAGCGTCAAGGCAAATTCGATAAACAATTTGCCGGTGCGCCCGGTCATGAAAGCAATAGGCGCGTAAACAGCAGCGAGGGTAATGGTCATTGCCACGATGGCAAAGCCGATCTCGTTTGCGCCCAGAACGGCGGCTTTTACTCGTGGCATGCCTTCTTCGATGTGGCGGTAGATGTTTTCCAGCACCACAATGGCGTCATCCACCACCAGGCCGATTGCCAGCACCATCGCCAATAAGGTCAGGGTGTTGATGGAAAAGCCCATGAGGAGCATGAGCGCGAACGCCCCGGCAAGAGAAACCGGGATCGTCACCAGCGGTATCAGGGTGGAGCGCAGGTTGCGCAGGAAAAAGAAGATAATCAGGATGACCAGAAAGATGGATTCGGCGATGGTGGAAAACACCGCCGCAATCGAGCGATCAATGAAAGTCGTGGAGTCATAGGAAATATCAACCCGCATTCCTTCCGGCAATTCGCTGGCGATACGCGGCAATTCCTTGTACAGGGCGCGGGCCAGGGTAATCGGGTTGGCAGTCGCCTGTTTGATGAGGCCGAGGTTAATCGCGTTTTTGCCGTTGAAGCGGGAAGAGCTGCGTTCGGATTCCGGGCCGATTTCCACTCGCCCCAGGTCGCCCAGGCGCACCGGGTAGCCGTTGACGGTACGAATGATAATAGCGGCGAATTCTTCCGGCTTATCGAGCGTGGTACGCGCCATAACGGAAAATTCCCGTTGCGCGCCTTCGATGCGGCCTGCCGGGATTTCCACATTTTGCTGACTAAGCGCGGTTTCCACATCCTGAGCCGTGATCTGGTAGGCAGCCAGACGCGCCCGATCCAGCCAGATGCGCATGGCAAATCGCCTCTCCCCATAGATGCCGACATCCGCCATGCCGGGCAGGGTTTGCAGGCGGGGTTTGACAATGCGGGTGGCGACATCGCTGATTTCCATCGGATTGTGCAGATCAGAAGAAAAGGAGAGACGGATGATCGGGTCGGCGTCCGCTTCCACCTTGGCAATGACCGGCTCGTCCACTTCGTCCGGCAATTTGCCGCGCGCGCGCGAAACCCGGTCGCGCACGTCGGAAGCTGCAGAATCCGGGTCGCGTTCTACCACGAAGCGCACCGAAACCTGGCTGCGCTCCGCCCTTGAGACGGATGTCATTACCTCTATCCCCTCGATGCTGGCGAGGGAGTCTTCCAGCGGGCGGGTGATTTTCGATTCGACAATTTCTGCCGATGCGCCCCGATAAATGGTAGAAACCGTCACGATCGGCTCGTCAATCTTGGGGTATTCGCGCACGGCAAGCCGCGCGTAGGAAACCAGCCCCAGGAGCATGACCACCAGAGACAGCACAGAAGCGAATACAGGACGCTGGATGCAGATTTCAGAAAGGCGCATGACAAAGCGGCGGGATGGAAAACCCCGATATTACCGCGCTTGTCTTATGCCTGCTGTTATTATGATGTGTCCTTTGCGGCAATATGGTGTGACAGTGAGCAGCGTTGTTCGTTTTCTTTTCCCGCGCCTGGATATTCGTGGCGCGTTTGTTCGTCTGGATGACGCCTGGCAAGCCATGCTTGATAAGCGTGGTTATCCATCGGCGGTAGAGTCTTTGCTCGGCGAGCTGGCGGCGACTGTCGCGCTTATTGCCGCAGAGTTGAAAGGGCAGGGACGACTGACCCTGCAACTGAAAGGGGAAGGGCCGGTCTCCCTGCTTCTGGTGGAGTGCGACGAAACATTGCGTTTGCGCGGCATGGCGCGCGCCGGAGTGTGTCCGCAAGACGCAAGTGTGCCAGAGCTTCTTGGCGTAGGGAAAGAATGTGCTACCGGGGAAGCAGGGCAGCTTTTGCTGACGCTTGCCCAGGATGAGAGTTTCTATCAGAGTATCGTTCCATTGGCGGGCGAAAGCGTGGCCGCTATTTTCAACCATTACCTTACCCAATCCGAACAGCAGGAGGCGCGGCTTTTTCTCGCAGCCGATAAAGAGGTTGCGGCAGGTTTGTTTCTGCAAAAAATGCCTGCCGCCGACAGCATGGACGCGGACGGATGGACGCGGCTTACCCGGTTGGCAGCTACGGTTCGTTCCGAAGAGTTATTGGAGTTGGACGCGGAATTACTCCTGTTTCGCCTGTTTGCGGAAGATGCTGTGGCGGAAAACGATACAGGTCTTTTGTTATTTCCGGCGCGAACCGTCTCATGGCACTGCCCGGACAATCGGGAAAAACTGGTGGCAATGATTAAATCATGGGGACGCGCTGAAGCAGAGGCAATCCTGACGGAACAGGGTGTAATCGAAATACAGGACGAGGTCGGAAACCGCGCCTATCGCTTTGACGCAGACGCTGTGGCAAGAATTTTTGCGTAGGCTGTTCCAAAGCGCCCCGCCCGGAGCGTGCAGCGAGGCGCATGGTTATGCGTGCGGGTTTGCGAGGACGGTTATTTTTTTGCGCCCTGTTTCGCGTTCCGTACTATTTCCAAAAGCCGACGCTTTGCCAGCTCGAGCAACTCTTTGCCGGAAAGCGCGCCGTCTTCCGGGATGGCGGCAAAGGCCGAGACGATAGAAATGGACAGAGGAGCGCCATGTACCACGATTTTGGAGGAAGCCAGGTTCTTTTTCAGTTGGGACGCGAATTTCTCGCAGGCAGGAAGCGTTCCGCCGACAGTAGAGATGGTAAATACGCCGGGGGCGTAAAGACTGATAATGTCGCTGCTGCCAATCCGGGTTTGTGCCAGTTTGGTCAACTTGGAGGCGATATTGGCAGCGGTGCTCTTGCCCAGATTTTTGACCAGCGTCGGATAATTTGCGATAGCGCAACAAAGGATGGCGCCTTTTTGCCCCGGCACGGAATACTGGCGCGAAACCGCCTCTTCAAACAATTTGGGCGACATTGGCGCGCTTTCGATCAGGCCGGTCCTGATAGCGCGTTTGGAAGATGATTTTTTCGCTTCTATGGCTTTTGCCACAGCTTCAGGCGCAGCTTTGGGCGCGTTTCGGGGCGGCAATGTCGCTTCTCTGAGTTTCAGAATGTCCAGCACCTCCTGGCGCTTCATGCCGGTATGCAGGAAACCGTTTGCCCCGGCTTTTTCCGCGTCTTCAGCCAGTTCCGCAATCCGCGTTTCTGAGCCGATGAAGTAAAAAGGCATTTGCTTCAAGCGCAAAAGGGCGTTGCGGCGCACACGCTCAAGCAACGACATACCGCTCGACATGCCAAGGTCCGGCCCGGCAATGACGGCGTTCAGGTCGTTGTGCAGAACCAGCAGGTGCCAGGCAGCTTCGCTGTCCGACGCTTCCAGCACCTTATGCGCAGGTTTCAGGTAGGTTTTCAAGGTTGCGCGCACGGTTTTGGACTCGTGCGCCAGTAGAATATTTCCCATATGCAATTACCCGTTCCAAAGAAGAGGCGAAGTCAGACTGGCTATTGATTATGGCATAACTTCTCGAACAAATGTAAGTAAAAAATAGATAAAAAAACTGTTGACAGGTTTGGGTGTGGTATGGATAATCTTATGCTTTTCGTGTCCCCCTGTGTGAACATGGATTCTCGCGGGTTTCTCCCTTTACGGGTTCCAAGACTGTCCGTGCAAGCGGAATAAGTTGGAGTTTTTACATGATTCAGATGCAAACGGTTCTGGACGTGGCCGATAACACCGGCGCGCGTTCGGTAATGTGTATCAAGGTGCTGGGCGGCTCCAAGCGTCGCTATGCGGGCATCGGCGACGTCATCAAGGTGAGCGTCAAGGACGCTGCGCCGCGCGGGCGCGTCAAAAAAGGCGATGTCTATAACGCGGTCGTGGTGCGCACGGCCAAGGGCGTGCGCCGTCCTGACGGCTCCGTGGTGAAATTCGACGGCAATGCCGCAGTGCTTTTGAATAACAAGCTGGAGCCGATCGGCACCCGTATCTTTGGGCCGGTGACGCGCGAATTGCGTACCGAGCGCTATATGAAGATCGTGTCGCTCGCGCCGGAAGTGCTGTAAGGAGTTTTGATGGAAAAGATTTGCAAGGGCGACGAGGTGATCGTCATCGCCGGCAAGGACAAGGGGCGGCGCGGTACGGTGCGTGCGCGCGTGGACTCGGAGCATGTGCTGGTCGAGGGCATCAATGTTGCCAGAAAGCATATTCGTCCCAACCCCATGAAAGGCATTGTGGGCGGCATTAGCGACAAGGAAATGCCGATCCACATTTCCAATGTGGCAATTTTCAATCCTGCTACCGGCAAGGCGGATCGCGTCCGCATCAAAGTGGAACAGGTCGAGGGTGGACGCAAGAAATTTCAACGGACTCGCGTGTTCAAGTCGAACGGCGAGCTGGTGAGGGTGTGAGGACAAGACATGGCTCGTTTGTTTGATTTATATAAGAAAGATGTGACTGTGGCGTTGAAAACGCGCTTTGGTTACAAGTCCGTGATGGAAGTGCCGCGCATCGCCAAAGTTACGCTCAACATGGGTGTGGGCGAAGCGGTTGCCGACAAGAAGGTGCTGGAAAACGCGGTAAGCGACATGCAGAAAATCGCCGGGCAGAAACCGGTGGTTACCAGGGCGAAGAAGTCCATTGCGGGCTTCAAGATTCGGGATGGTTATCCGATCGGTTGCATGGTGACATTGCGCGGAAGGCGCATGTATGAATTCCTTGACCGTTTGATCAGCGTGGCCCTGCCGCGCGTCCGCGACTTTCGCGGGGTGATGGGCAAGGGCTTCGACGGGCGCGGCAACTTCAACATGGGCGTGAAAGAACAGATCATCTTCCCGGAAATCGAGTACGACAAGGTCGATGCGTTACGCGGGATGAACATCAGCATCACGACGACGGCGAAAACGGACGAGGAAGCGAAGGCGCTGCTCGCCGCGTTCAAATTTCCTTTCAAGAATTGAGGCAGACATGGCGAAACTTGCCCTGATTAACCGCGAAGAGAAGCGCCGCGCTTTAGTGGCCAAATTCGCAAAAAAACGCGAGGCTTTGCTCGAGATAATTAACAACGCCGCATTCTCCGATGTCGAGCGTTATGAAGCGCGGCTGAAATTGCAGCAGCTTCCCCGCAACGCGAGTCCTTCGCGCTTGCGCAACCGTTGTCAGCTCACGGGGCGTTCCCGTGGCGTGTTCCGTAAATTTGGCATGTGCCGCAACAAAATCCGGGAATTGGCTTTTGAAGGTCAGATTCCGGGGATTGTCAAGGCCAGTTGGTAAGCCAGGAGGATTGAAATATGGCAATGAGCGATCCGATAGCGGACATGCTGACGCGCATCCGCAACGCCCAGTTGGCAGAGAAAGCAGCTGTGGCTATGCCCGCTTCCAAACTGAAGGCGGCGATTGCCGCTGTGCTGAAGGCCGAGGGTTATGTTGAAGATTTTGCAGTCAAATCGCTGCCTGGCAATAAGGCAACCCTTGAAATCGCGCTCAAATACTACGCCGGGCGTCCGGTCATTGAGCGTATTGAGCGGGTTTCCAAGCCCGGTCTTCGGATTTACAAGGGTTTTGAGGACATCCCCCGTGTCATGAATGGTCTGGGGATTGCTATTGTGTCTACGCCCAGGGGCGTGATGACAGATCGCAGCGCGCGCGCTTCCCGGGTGGGTGGCGAAGTGCTCTGCCTGGTCGCTTGATGGGAGGGGTTAATGTCCAGAGTTGGTAAAAACCCGATTTCCCTGCCCGCCGGAGTTGAAATTCGGGCGGATGCGCGGGAAATCAATGTCAAGGGGCCTCTGGGTTCCCTGAAGATGGCGGCGAATCCGGCGGTTTCCATTGTGCAGGAAGGTGAAAGCGTGCGCTGCGAGCGCGTCGAAGGCGTGGAAAATAGTTCTGCATTGTGGGGAACTATGCGCGCCAATCTGAATAACATGGTAATCGGCGTGACCAAAGGCTTTGAGAAAAAGCTGACCCTGGTCGGCGTGGGTTATCGCGCTCAGGCGCAGGGCGATTCGCTCAATCTGACCCTTGGGTTCTCGCATCCGGTGGTGCACAAAATGCCTGCCGGGGTGAAGGTTGAGACGCCTACCCAGACCGAAATTCTCATCAAGGGCATGGACAGACAGCGGGTTGGCCAGGCGGCCGCCGAGATTCGCGCCTATCGCAGACCTGAACCCTACAAGGGCAAAGGTGTGCGTTATGCCGATGAGGTCGTTGTCCTCAAGGAAACGAAGAAGAAGTAAGGAGGACATATGCAAAACAAGAAACAGGCGCGTTTGCGCCGCGCCGCGAAAACACGGGCTAGGATTGCCGGGCAAAAAATCATTCGCCTTTCTGTCAATCGCACGAACTGTCACATTTACGCGCAGATTATCAGCGCCTGTGGCGGCAAGGTGCTGGCCACCGCTTCCACCGTGGAGGCGGAAGTCAAAAAAGATGTTACGAACGGTGGCAACAAGGCTGCGGCTTCCGTCATCGGCAAGCTGATTGCCGAGCGGGCGAAAGCGGCGGGCGTTGAGACAGTTGCGTTTGATCGTTCCGGCTTTCACTATCACGGTCGCGTCAAGGCGCTGGCCGAAGCCGCCCGTGAAAACGGTCTGAAGTTCTGAGGCGCGAGGAAAAAATGGCTAAACCGAACAGCAAAAAAATACAGCAAGCCGAAGAGCAGGGTGATGGTCTTCGGGAGAAGATGGTTTCCGTAAACCGTGTCACCAAGGTGGTGAAGGGCGGGCGGATTCTTGGTTTTGCGGCGCTTACCGTAGTGGGCGATGGCGACGGCAGAGTCGGCATGGGCAAAGGCAAATCCCGTGAAGTGCCGGTCGCGGTGCAGAAAGCGATGGAAGAAGCACGGCGCAAAATGTTCAGGGTAAGCCTGAAGAGCGGTACCTTGCACCATACGGTAATGGGTAAGCATGGCGCGACCGAAGTCATGATCCAGCCTGCGCCGGAAGGCACCGGCATTATCGCGGGCGGCGCCATGCGCGCTGTATTTGAGGTGGCCGGCGTCACCAATGTGGTGGCCAAGGCGCATGGTTCTACTAATCCTTACAACATCGTGCGCGCTACCCTGAATGGCCTTGCGCGCATGAATACTCCTGCCGAAATTGCCGCCAAGCGCGGCAAGCGGGTGGAAGATATTCTGGCTTGAAGGAGCGATGAATGACTGAAAAATTTCTCAAGGTGACGCTGGTCAAAAGCATTATCGGAACCAGAGAATCTCACCGCGCTACAGTGCGCGGCCTGGGGCTTCGCCGTCTCAATCATACTGTAACCCTTGCGGATACGCCCGCGATTCGCGGCATGATCCAGAAGGTGGCCTATCTCTTGAAATGCGAGGAATGACATGCGTTTGAATAGCATCAAGCCCGGCAAAGGCGCGAAAGACTCTGGCAAGCGCGTTGGGCGCGGCATGGGCTCCGGTCTTGGCAAAACCTGCGGGCGTGGTCACAAGGGGCAAAAAGCACGCGCCGGTGGCTTCCACAAAGTGGGTTTTGAGGGTGGGCAAATGCCGCTTTATCGCCGCCTGCCCAAGCGCGGTTTTATTTCCATGACCAAATCCAGTCATGCAGAAGTGCGTCTTTATGCGCTGAACGCCCTGCCGATTGAGGAGATTGATCTGCTTGCCCTGAAGCAGGCGGGTCTTGTCGGGCAGGATATTCTATCCGCCAAGGTGATTCTTTCCGGGGAAATTACCCGTAAAGTGATTTTGAAGGGCGTTGCCGCGAGCAAGGGCGCAAAGGCTGCGATTCTTGCGGCTGGCGGCAGCGTGGCGGAATAATTCTGGCAGAGAAAAGGAAAATATCTTGGCGACTCCGGCAGGCAATGCTTCTGGGCTGATGAATCGGGTTTCCAGCGGGAAATTCGGCGATTTGCGTCGCCGTTTGCTGTTCCTGCTCGGCGCGTTGGTCGTGTTTCGCATCGGCGCGCATATCCCTGTGCCGGGGATCAACCCGGGCGCACTCGCGGAGCTGTTCCAGTCGCAGCAGGGCGGCATTATGGGGATGCTGAACATGTTTTCCGGCGGCGCGTTAAGTCGTTTTGCCATTTTTACGCTGGGGATCATGCCCTACATTTCCGCTTCCATCATCATGCAACTGATGACCTATGCTGTGCCGTACCTGGAAGCGTTGCGCAAAGAAGGCGAATCAGGACGGCGCAAGATTACCGAATACACCCGTTACGGCACATTGCTGCTTGCCTGTGCCCAGTCTCTTGGCATCGCTATTGCGCTGGAATCCCAGGCGGGATTGGTCTATGCCCCCGGTTTCGTATTCCGGCTAACCACTGTGGTGACGCTGACGACCGGAACCATGTTTCTGGTGTGGCTGGGTGAGCAGATTACCGAGCGCGGTTTGGGTAACGGCATCTCGATCATCATTTTTGCGGGGATTGTGGCGGGCTTGCCCAGAGCTATCGGAGGCACACTGACCCTGGTCAGTGGAGGCAACATGAATCCGTTGACGGCGCTCTTCATCTGCCTGCTTGTGGCTTTGGTGACGGCTTTTGTTATTTTCGTCGAGCGCGGCATTCGCAAGATTCCGGTCAATTACATGAAGCGGCAGGTAGGCAACCGCCTCTATGGGGGGCAGTCTTCTCCCCTCTTCCTGAAACTCAACATGGCCGGGGTCATTCCGCCGATTTTCGCCTCCAGCATCATCCTTTTTCCGGCGACGGCGGCAAGCTGGTTTGGTTCCGGCGACTCCATGCGCTGGCTGAAAGATATAGCCAGTACCCTTTCGCCCGGCCAGCCGCCCTATGTGCTGCTTTACGCCACTGCAATCATTTTCTTCTGTTTTTTCTATACCGCGCTGGTTTTCAATTCCAGGGAGACGGCGGACAACCTGAAAAAAAGCGGCGGAGTCATTCCCGGCATCCGTCCCGGCGAACAGACGGCGCGCTACATTGACAAGGTTTTGGTGCGCCTGACCATGATGGGCGCGATTTACATCACTCTGGTCTGTCTGTTGCCCGAGTTTTTGATTCTGGAATGGAATGTCCCTTTCTATTTTGGCGGAACCTCATTACTCATTATTGTGGTGGTGACCATGGATTTCATGCAGCAGGTGCAAGCCTACGTAATGACACACCAGTATGAAGGCTTGCTCAGGAAGAAGGTTAATTTCAAGGGCGGCGGTTCGCCCACCCGGTAAAAGAATGGCGAAAGAAGAATCCATTGAAATGCAGGGTGAGGTACTGGAAAACCTCCCCAACGCGACCTTCAAGGTCAAGCTTGATAACGGGCATGAAATTCATGCCACTATTTCCGGAAAGATGCGGATGCACTACATCCGTATTCTGCCCGGCGACAAGGTAACGGTGGAAATGACGCCATACGATTTGTCGCGCGGGCGGATTACATTTCGGACGAAATGAACATTCTCTACGCAGAAACCCCGGAAGGGACGGGAACACGGCTGCTTCCCCAGCTTCCTGATTTTTAGGAGTCGTCGAATGAAAGTGCTGCCTTCGGTAAAGCGAATCTGTCGCAATTGCAAGGTGATTCGTCGTAAAGGCGTGGTGCGCATCCTTTGTAAGGATCCGCGCCACAAGCAACGTCAGGGTTGATTTTGTCATCCCTTTTCTTAATTTTGGCATCGTTGGAGTGAAGCAATGGCCCGTATCGCAGGGGTAAACATTCCGAATCACCAGCACGCGGAAATCGCGTTGACTGCTATTTATGGCATTGGTCGTTCGCGCGCGCAGAAAATCTGCGACGCGGCTGGCGTGGTTCGTTCCATAAAAATCAAGGATTTGTCAGACGCGGACATGGACAAATTGCGCGACGAGGTAGGCAAATTTGCCGTCGAAGGCGATTTGCGACGTGAAGTCACCATGAGCATCAAGCGCCTGATGGATCTTGGCAGTTATCGCGGCCTGCGCCATCGCAAGGGCTTGCCCTGCCGTGGTCAGCGCACCCGCACCAATGCGCGCACCCGCAAGGGGCCGCGCAAGGCAATCGCGGGCAAGAAGAAGTAAGGATTTATCATGGCTAAAATCACGCAAAAAGTCCGCAAGAAGGTTAAAAAGAATGTGGCCGAGGGCATTGCCCACATCCATGCTTCTTTTAACAACACCATCATTACCATTACTGACCGTCAGGGCAACACGCTTTCCTGGGCGACCTCCGGGGGCGCGGGTTTCAAGGGGTCACGCAAGTCTACCCCCTTTGCCGCCCAGGTTGCGGCGGAAGCTGCCGGCAAGTCCGCGCAGGAATTCGGCGTTAAGAATCTGGAGGTATACATCAAGGGGCCGGGCCCTGGCCGGGAATCCTCGGTACGCGCCCTGAACGCTCTGGGAATGAAGATTACCGGCATTTCCGATGTTACCCCGGTTCCGCACAACGGTTGCCGTCCGCCTAAAAAGCGGCGTATCTAAGGAGTAAAACGTGGCTCGTAATCTCGATCCCAAGTGCCGTCAATGCCGCCGTGAAGGGGAAAAACTGTTCCTCAAGGGCGAAAAATGCTTTTCCGATAAATGCGCCATTGAGCACCGCGCGCACGCGCCTGGTCAGCATGGTCAGAAATCCGGCGCGCGCCTGTCCGACTACGGGGTGCATCTGCGCGCAAAGCAGAAAATTCGCCGGGTGTATGGCGTGCTGGAATCCCAGTTCCGCCGTACCTTTGCGGAAGCGGAACGCAGAAAAGGCCAGACTGGCGAAAACCTGTTGCAACTGCTTGAAGCGCGGCTGGATTCGGTCGCCTATCGCATGGGGTTTGGCGTTTCCCGCGCTGAAGCCCGCCAGGTGGTTCGTCACAATGGCGTGCTGGTCAATGGCAGGCGCGTAAACATTCCTTCTTATACCGTTCGTCCGGGCGACATCGTTGCGCTTACCGAAGGAGCGCGTAAGCAACTGCGCGTCAGGGCTTCCATGGAAGCCGCCGAATCGCGCGGCTTCCCGGAATGGATCGCGGTTGACATCAAGGAAGGCAGGGGCACGTTCAAGGCTATGCCGCTACGTTCCGAGCTTTCTCCGACCCTGAACGAAGGTCTGGTCATCGAACTTTATTCCAAGTAAGCAATCGCTTTTGGGCGATCAGGAAAAGGATAACTCATGCAAAGCAATGTTCTCTTGAAACCGCGGATTATTGATGTGCAAAACCTCTCTCCGGTGGAAGCCAGAGTTGTGATGGAGCCTTTTGAGCGTGGCTTCGGGCATACTCTTGGGAACGCCTTGCGCCGTACCTTGCTTTCTTCCATGGACGGCTATGCGCCGACTCAGGTTTCCATTGACGGGGTATTGCATGAATATTCCGCGCTGGATGGTGTGGTGGAAGACGTAGTTGATATCCTTCTGAACCTGAAGGGCGTGGTGTTCAAGCTGCACAATCGCAATGATGTGACTCTGAGCCTGAAAAAGGAAGGCAAAGGCGAAATCCGCGCCGGCGACATCGAATTGACGCATGATGTGGAGATCATCAACCCGGAACATGTCATTGCCAATCTGCAGGCAGGCGGCAAACTTGCCATGGAAATTCGCGTGGAAAAAGGGCGCGGGTACATTCCCGGCAACATGCGCAATCTGAACGACAACAAACATATCGGGAAACTGGTGCTGGACGCCTCGTTTTCCCCGGTCAGGCGGGTGGCTTATTTCGTTGAATCGGCGCGTGTCGAGCAGCGTACCGACCTTGACAAGCTGATTGTTGAAATTGAAACCAATGGCGTAATCCAGCCGGAAGAGGCAATTCGCGCGGCGGCGCGTATTCTGGTAAGCCAGCTGGAAGTGTTTGCCGAGCTGGAGGGTACTTTGCCCATCATCGAGGCGGCGAAGCCGGCGCAGGTTGATCCGCTCCTTCTGTGTTCAGTGGATGATCTTGAGTTGACGGTGCGTTCGGCCAATTGCCTGAAGGCGGAGAGCATTCATTACATCGGCGATCTCATTCAGCGTACCGAAAATGAACTCCTGAAAACCCCGAACCTGGGCAAGAAATCGCTTACCGAAATCAAGGAAGTGCTTGCCAAGCGCGGGCTGACCCTTGGCATGAAATTGGATAACTGGCCGCCAGCCGGGCTAGAGCGGCTATAAGTTTTACCCCGTAAAGGGACGCTTGCATAACGAAAGGAATTAACCATGCGTCACCGTTTAGGCTTGAGAAAGCTGAATCGCACCAGCAGCCATCGTTTGGCAATGCTGCGTAATATGTCGGCCTCGCTGCTGAAGCACGAGGTCATAAAGACAACCCTGCCCAAGGCCAAGGAATTGCGCCGGGTCGTGGAACCGCTGATTACGCTGGGTAAAAAACCCAGCCTTGCCAACCGTCGCCTGGCTTTTGATCGCCTGCGCGACCGTGATATGGTCGTCAAGCTCTTTGATGTTTTAGGGCCGCGTTATGCGAGCCGTCCGGGTGGTTATCTCCGCATCCTGAAATGCGGTTTTCGCGTCGGCGACAATGCGCCGATGGCTTATGTCGAATTGCTGGATCGCCCGCCTGCGGAAGAAGCAGTGGCAGAAACTACTGTACTGGAAGAGGCAAGCGCGTAACAGCGCGAACATTTGCATCACAATCAATCCCCCTGAGAGCTTGCTCTTCAGGGGGATAGGTTTTTATGGGTTATCGCCGGAATCAAGCAGTGATCGTAGGCAGCGGTGTAGATTGGTGTAGGTTAATGTAATGGACTCCTCCTGTCCTTTTCGGCCTCGTGATGTGCCAGACTGGAGGATGTTACAAACCAGTCAATCAAACAGGAGGAATCCAAAATGAAGATTACACGTATTGGCCTTGATTTGGCAAAAAACGTTTTCCAGGTGCATGGAGTTGATCGTAACGAACATGTTGTTGTGCGTCGTCGCTTATCGCGTGGGGAGGTGGAAGGCTTTTTCGAGAAACTGGAACCATACCTGATCGGCATGGAAGCGTGTGGTGGGGTGCATCACTGGGCGCGGTTGTTTCAACGTCAAGGCTACAGCGTTCGG
>WRKX01000049.1 GCA_009777925.1 Betaproteobacteria bacterium
GAAACTTGTTGATGTCTGTGTGTGTGTGTGTGTGTGTGTGTGTGTGTGTGTGTGTGTGTGTGTGTGTGTGTGTGTGCAAGAATCAGGCCAGAGCGTAAAGCGGCGCCCACAAAAAAATTTCTTCGAGTAAAAATGCTGCCAGCAAACATTGCGCTCAAACTTTCATATAACACCGCAGAAGAATAATCATCCCAAATCCGCAAAAACGCAAATGTTTTTTCGGCGAGTCCGATAGTCCGGCAGGTTGGGGTGAGTTGGCGCAAGTGATTTCACGTAGGAGCGCAATTTATAACGCCCACAATCTGCAAACACCCGGCGCACACGTAAAAAAGCCTGATGGCAGTCAGGCTTTTTTGGTCTTGGATGATTGGATGGAAAGAAGTGTCGGCGCGTTTATGCGGCTTCCTGCCGTATTGCCTGCGCCGGAATCTGGTGTCCGATACGAGCGACGCGGTTTTGCGCGTCTGCATAGACCAGCCTGGGCGTGTGGCGCGCTGCCTCGGCGTCATCCATGTTTACGAAACTGGCAATAATCAGCAGATCGCCGGGCGCGGCCTTGCGGGCTGCGGAGCCATTGACCGAGATAATGCCTGAGGCGCGTTCGGCGCGAATGGCGTAGGTAGTGAAACGTTCGCCGTTATTGATGTTCCAGATGTCAATTTGCTCGTACTCCCGAATATCGGCAGCTTCCAGCAGATTCTCATCAATCGCGCAGGAACCTTCGTAATGTAGCTCGGAATGGGTCGTGGTGACCCGATGGAGCTTGGATTTGAGCATGATTCGTTGCATGGCGGCATCCATTGCAAGTGTTGGGGATGGGCATTGTAGCGGCAAATCTTCCGCTGTCAAATCATTACATGGAGTGGCTTAAAATCAGGCGCGTGTCGCCCTGGAATGCGAAGCCTAAAGCCTAAATTTCCAGGTTGTCAATAAGGCGGGTTGAACCCAGGCGGGCGGCGGCAACAATCACCAGTTTCTGCTGACCGGAGCTTTGCGAAAGAACGCGCAGGTCGGATTGTTGCCGCACGCTTAGATAATCAGTCTTCCAGCCATTCCTGTCCAGATTTTTACGCGCGGCAGCGGCGAGTTCTTCGATATTTTGTGTGCCGTTGCAAAGAATCGCTTCGCGCAGTTCACAAAGAGCGCAAAAAAGACGCGGCGCTTCCGCGCGTTCAGCGGCAGAGAGATAAGCGTTGCGGGAAGACAACGCCAGCCCGTCCTCGGCGCGAACCGTGTCAAATCCGATGATCTCAATGGGCAGCATAAGCTGGCGAGTCATCGCGCGAATCAGCATGAGTTGCTGGTAATCCTTTTTGCCGAATACGGCCACATCCGGCTGAACGGCATTGAAGAGCTTGAGGACAACGGTAGCGACGCCGCGAAAATGACCGGGGCGAAATTCGCCTTCCAGTAAATGTTGCAGTTCCGGCGGGTCGACAAAATAGCTCTGCGGCTCAGGATAGAATTCGCCTTCATCCGGCGCGAAAAGCGCATGTACGCCGACAGAAGCGAGTTTTTCCCGGTCTTCCGCCAGGGTGCGGGGGTATCGCTCGAAGTCTTCGCCGGGGCCAAATTGCAGACGATTGACGAAGATGCTGGCGACTACCGTAGAAGCATAGGAACGCGCCGCGCGCATCAGGGCAAGATGACCGTCATGCAGGTTGCCCATGGTCGGCACAAAGGCGATTTTCTCTCCCTGCGACCTTGCTTTTTGCAGGGCCTGGCGCAAGTCGGCAACACGGGAATAAGTCTGCATGGCGCGCTCAATAAGTATGTTCGGCGGCAGGGAAAATGCCAGCCTTGACTTCCCGCACGTATGCGGCAATGGCAGCCTGGACGCTGCCGGTTATGGTCATATAGTTTTTGACGAAGCGAGGTTTTTTGCCCGTGGAAATGTCCAGCATGTCATAAACTACCAGAACCTGACCGGAGACATTCGCGCCCGCGCCGATGCCGATGGCAGGCACGGAAATTTCGCTTGTTATACGGGAGGAAAGCGCGCCCGGCATGGCTTCCAGCACGATCATGCTGGCACCGGCTTCGGCGAGGCTTTTCGCGTCAGCAGAGAGTTTTTCCGCCCCCGACTCGTCTTTCCCCTGCACGCGAAAACCACCCAGTTGATGCACGGATTGCGGAGTTAAACCAATATGACCGCAGACCGGAATGCCACGTATAACGAGGAATTCGACAGTTTTTGCCATTTCTGTCCCGCCTTCCAGTTTGACCATTTGCGCCCCGGCGGCCATCAGTTTGGCGGCATTGCGAAAGGTGTCTTCCGGCCCTAATTGCGAAGTGCCGAACGGCATGTCAGAAACAATCATGGCGCGTGATGATCCGCGTTTGACGGCGGCGACATGGTAGGCCATCTGTTCCAATGTGACCGGCAGTGTGGAATCTTCTCCCTGTACGACGTTGCCTAAGGAGTCTCCGACCAGCAGCATTTCCACGCCTGCCGCGTCCATGATTGCGGCAAAGCTGGCGTCGTAGCAGGTCAACATGACGATTTTTTCTCCGCTTTGATAGAACCTGGCGAAATCGGTCAAGGTCAGGCGGTGTGCGGTGTTGTGTGAAGACATGGAAAAATCTCCTGGAAAGAGAAATCGCATCCTAGCATTGAACGGATGATGATTCATCCGGTTTTATATTTGACGCAAAGTCAGCGGCAAGCCTTGCTGATGCCCGGCGCAAGGATGCTATCATGACCTGTTTCCGTATTTTGCAAGGTTTGTCATGGCTGCCCTTTCTCCTCCGCTTTGTGATTTTGGTTGGCGGGCTCCTGATTTTTCCCTGCCGGGCGTGGATGGTCAAATACACAGCCTGGCCTCCGTCAAGGGAGAATCGGGTTTTTTGCTGATGTTTATCTGCAATCATTGCCCTTATGTCCTGGCTATTTTGCCCCGTCTGGTCGCGGATTGTCGCAGCCTTCAGGCGCTTGGCGTCGGAGTGGCCGCCATCATGAGCAATGATACAAAAGCGTATCCCGAAGACAGTTTTGAGCGGATGGCTATCCTTGCCCGTGAACTGAATTTTTCCTTTCCCTACCTGTACGATGAAAACCAGGCGGTCGCCCGCGCTTATGACGCGGTTTGCACCCCGGATTTTTTCGGCTTCAATGCCGAAGGCGCGTTGCAATATCGCGGCCGTTTTGACGCTTCCGGCATGAATGCGCGGGCTGTTCCGGGCAACGTAAAAAGCGATTTGCTTGTCGCGATGACCGAAGTCGCCAATACCGGGCATGGCCCGAAAACGCAGCAGGCGTCTATCGGTTGTTCGTTGAAATGGCGTCCGAAATAAAAGGAAACGAGCGTGCCTCTTACCATGTCTGATCTTTCTGGTCTGCGACCAGTTGTTGAGGAGATCGTGCATAAAATTGCCGAACGGGAAATTCTGCCGCGTTTTCTCAAGGTTGCCGGGCGGATTAAGGCGGATGGCTCGGCTTTTTCAGAAGCGGACATTGCCACGCAGGAAGCCTTGATGCGCGAACTCTCCCGGCTTGCAGACCTGCCCATGATCGGCGAGGAAATGTCCGACGAGCAACAAAGGGAGGCCTGGGAGCGTGGTTTTTCGGATGGCGTCTGGGTCATGGACCCGATTGACGGCAGTACCAATTTTCTTGTGGGGCTGCCGCAATTCGCCGTTTCTGTGGCGTTGCTGCGGGAGGGAAAGCCGGTACTGGGCGTCTCCTGCCTTCCCATGATGAAAGAGGTTTATTCCGCTTTCAAAGGAGGAGGGCTGTGGATGAATGGCGAGCGCCTTCCCGCGCCGGAATTGACGAGTAAACCGCTGGCGGATGTCGTTGCCAGCATTGATTTCAAGCGACTGCCGGCGCATTTGGCGCTACGGATTGTGCATGAAGCGCCCATTTATTCGCAGCGCAACCTTGGCTCTTCAGTTCTTGACTGGTGTTATCTTGCGGCGGGGCGTCTGGATGTCATCACGCATGGCGGCGAACAGCTTTGGGACTATTCCGCCGGTCAGTTGATGCTGGAAGAAATGGGCGGTCGGGTTGCCACCTTCGAGGAAGACGATTTTGCCGCCACGTCGCCGTGGAAACGCTCGATCATCGCGGCGCTTGATCCAGCCCTGTTCTGCGCCTGGAAAGACTGGTTGCGCGCTGGGATGCAAGCCTCAATGTCGCATTCGGCTTGACAAGAAGAATTATCAGGTTATAATCATCCCTCTTTCAGACGCGGGGTAGAGCAGTTGGCAGCTCGTCGGGCTCATAACCCGGAGGTCGCAGGTTCAAGTCCTGCCCCCGCAACCAACACCATTCACAAAGCGCCGGTCAATCCGGCGCTTTGTGTTTTTGCGCCTGGTTTTACCATTTCTACCCTTTCGATTGGCATGTTCCGCCAGTGGGGGCGTGTTCAAAGCGGGGGTCGAAGGCGTCTCGTACCGCGTCGGCAAAGAGATTGGCGGCAAGCACGAGGGCAAACATGAAGGAGAAGGCGGCGGCCAATGACCACCAGACCGCCGGTTCGCGGGAAAGCTCCATTCTGGCGTTGTTGATCATCGTGCCGAAGCTCGTAGTGGCGGGGTCGACGCCAATCCCCACGTAAGAAAGCACTGCTTCCGCCAGCACCAGCGCGGAAAAATCCATGACCAGCGCGATAATGACAATGTGCATGAGGTTGGGCAGGATGTGGCGGATGATGATGCGCCCGGAAGGCACGCCGAAGGCGCGGGCGGCTTCGATGTATTCCAGTTCGCGCAGTTTCAGGGTTTCGCCGCGCAAAAGACGGGCAAGCGAAGTCCAGGTTGTTACGCCCAGAATCAAACAGAGCGCGAGCAGGCGAAGATCGGCGCGTTCCGCCGCCGTGGAAAACCATTCGGGATGAGTGTCAATGACGACCTGCATCATCAGCACGGCGGCGGCAATCAGGAGCACGCCGGGAATTGAATTGAGTACGGTGTAGATGTACTGGATGATGTCGTCAATCCAACCGCGAAAGTAGCCTGCGGCAATTCCCAGAAGCACGGCAATCGGCAGCATGACCAGCGTCGTGACCAGGCCGATGATGAGCGCGGTGCGGACGCTTTTCAATGCCTGATAGAGCACATCCTGTCCTACCTTGTCCGTCCCCAGCGCATGATAGCCGTCGGTCAGGAAAAAGAGCGGCAGAAAGATCAGGGCAATGCCGCACAAGGCCGCCAACATGCCTTGCCAGGCAAAGCCGGGATATTTTGTCCGCAAGGTATGTCTAAAGACAATGAACAGGACGGCAGAGAGGATGAGGGCAAGGAAAATGCCGGTCATGAGGCGCGTTAATATGTCCGCCATTTTGTCGCTCTCGTCATCCAGATACGCGCCTCCGTAGGCGAGGCGGGGATAAATGCGGGTGACACCTGTGGGCGTTTCCACGCTTTCCATAGCATAAAGGCGGGTGGCGAAGGGGGCGGAGTAAGTCTTTTCGTGTTGGGTTCGTAGAGGGTGAAGGAAATAATCCAGAGCGGAAATGACTTCCACGCCATAGCGGATTTCCGCGTTCTGCTCAATGTCTGACGTGGGCGGCAGGGCTTCGCGGTAGTGGAGAGAATCAAGGAGTCCCACCAGCAAAAAGGCGGCAAGCACGGTTGCCGTGCCTGTGGCAACGGGATTTCTGGCGAGCTTTGCCCAGCCGCGAGCAAGATGGATAACCCGCATGGAACGCAGGCCAAAAACCAGGGCGGCAAAACAGAGCAGCCAAAGCAGGATATCAGACCAGAGGAAAACGACCTGAATAGACATTATGCAAAGCGTATGCGTGGATCAACCAGGGTGTAGGAAAAATCGGTGAGTATCAGCCCCAGAATGTAGAGGACGGAACCGATGAAAACCATGGCGCGAACGACGGAGAAATCCTGCGCGTTGATGGCGTCAATGGTGTAGCTGCCAAGACCGGGAATGCCGAAGAACGATTCCATCAGGAGCGAACCCATGAACAGGGAGGGGATGACGACCACGACGCCGGTCAAAATCGGGATCATCGCGTTTTTCAGGAGATGGCGGAAGAATATGGCGGTTTCCGGCAGTCCTCTGGCGCGGGCGGCGCGGATGTATTCCTTGTTCGTTTCTTCGAGAAAGATGGTGCGATACCAGCGGACATTTGCCCCGATTCCGCTGACGACGCCGATGGCAACCGGCAGGATCACGAAGCGCCAGGCGTCCAGTCCGTCGCCGAATCCGGAGATGGGGACGAGCAGCAGGATTTTGGCAAACAGATATTGTCCGCCGATGATGTAGAAAAGACCGGAGATGGACATCAGCGCGACGGCAAGGGAGACGCCCCAGAAATCCAGTCTTGTCGCGCGAAAAAAGGCGAGGAAAAGCGCAAGGGTGACGGCGACGGCGATACCGATCAGGAAAGTCGGCAGGGCTATCAGGAGCGAAGGCATCATCCGTGTCCTGATTTCGCGGGCTATGTCGCGTCCGTCTTCGGCGGCGCCGAAGTCGCCGATGAACATCCGCGCCGATTTGGTGAAGAAAATGGTCTGCGTCGCCTTTTCCAGTCCGCCTGTCTGCCCGTTCCAGAGGAGCGGCAAATGGTAGCCGCGCTCCTGCTTCCAGTTCTCAATCGCTTCCGCTGTTACCCGTTTTACGCCCAACTGCATCCGCGCCATGTCGTCGGGGGTGTTGACCATGAAGAACAACGCGAACGTCAGCAGGTTAACCCCTAGAAGAATAGGGATTGCGTAGGCAAGACGGCGCAGAAGATAAGTAAGCATCGGGTACGGACATGGCGGAAAACGGGCTAATCATACTGGTTTGTGAGAGCAAGCGCACGATATGTCAGTCATTTTGACAGGGCAATCGCATTTAACCCAAAGTGACGATGCTGCTTGGCTGGGAGCGCCGCGCGCCAGCGCGGCTACGAGGTTAACAGCCGGGCTAGTGCCTGGCGCTCCCGGATGTTCCAGAAATTACGGCGATTCCAATACTTTCAAGGGTTACGACATCTGTGTGTGCGATTGCCCTGGGCATTCTGACCGGGATGATTCAATTCATGGGAATGCTGGTAGAATATTATTTTCTGGACAATCAGGAGGAACGAGATGTTTCGGGTGATACGCTGGTGCATAGGCTTGTTTGTGATTTGCTTTGCCCTTGCGGTTTACGCAGAGGAGCCGAATTACGAAAACTTGCCCCTGCCTGAATTAACTCAAATGGCAACGGCAGGGAATGCACGTGCTCAGTTTTATCTTGGGGTTAGGCACTGCTTAGGACAAGGTGTGCCGCAGGATTATCGGCAGGCGGTGAATTGGTATCAAAAGGCGGCGGAGCAGGGAGATGTGTCTGCCCAGTACAATCTGGGGATCATGTATTCCAATGGACAAGGCGTGCCGCAGGATTATCGGCAGGCGGTGAATTGGTACCAAAAGGCGGCGGAGCAGGGAGATGCGTCTGCCCAGTACAATCTGGGGGTCATGTATTCCAATGGACAAGGCGTGCCGCAGGATTATCGGCAGGCGGTGAATTGGTACCAAAAGGCGGCGGAGCAGGGACATGCGCGTGCCCAGACCAATCAGGGGTTCATGTATGACAATGGACGAGGTGTGCCGCAGGATTATCGGCAGGCGGTGAATTGGTACCAAAAGGCGGCGGAGCAGGGAGATGCGTCTGCCCAGCACAATCTGGGGAACATGTATGAGAGAGGACAAGGGGTGCCGCAGGATTATCGGCAGGCGGTCAACTGGTATCGCAAGGCGGCGGAGCAGGGAAATGCGGATGCCCAGACCAATCTGGGGGTCATGTATTCCAATGGACAAGGCGTGCCGCAGGATTATCGGCAGGCGGTGAATTGGTATCAAAAGGCGGCGGAGCAGGGATATGCGCCTGCCCAGTTCAATCTGGGCTTCATGTATGACAATGGACGAGGCGTGCCGCAGGATTATCGGCAGGCGGTCAACTGGTATCGTAAGGCGGCGGAGCAGGGGCGTGCGGAAGCCCAGAACAATCTGGGGGTCATGTATTCCAATGGACGAGGCGTGCCGCAGGATTATCGGCAGGCGGTGAATTGGTATCAAAAGGCGGCGGAACAGGGATATGCGCTTGCCCAGTTCAATCTGGGGGGCATGTATGACAATGGACGAGGCGTGCCGCAGGACTACGTGCTTGCCTATGCGCTTTTCAACCTTGCGGCGACAAATGGATATAAGGACGCGGCGCATAATCGTGATCTCATAGCCAAAGAGATGGCGCCCGCCCAAATCGAGGAAGGGCAAGCTATCGCAAGCAAGTGGCGGGTTGGTAAGCCCTTGCCGACTACCAGCAAAACAGGCCGCGCCAGATAAGCGCGGTAGCGCGGTAGATTGGGGTGAGCGGAGCGATAGTTTCAACCTATGGAATTGGCATCTACACATGGAATACTCATGGTAAGGCAAAAATTCACCTACCCCTCGTATGACATCCGCCGTATAATCCCGCGCCATGGTTTTTGTTACTCATTCCGTAGTCGCGCAGAGCGGCGATCAACACTTTCTGGAAACTCTGACCGCCGGGCTGGAGGCGAACGCCGCCGCGCAAGTGACGGAGGCGTTTTTGTGCGCCCGAAAGGCTTATGGCAAGGCAACTCTGGGAAGCGGGGAAGGGACGTTCGATCACGCGCTCGGCATGGCATTGATTGTCGCCGGGTTGAAACTGGACGCGCCTTCCCGCCTGGCTGCCTTGTTGTTTACCCTGCCTGCCCATGATGAAAACGCGCTTAATCGGCTGGAAGGGACATTCGGGCGCGACGTGACCCAACTGGTGCAGGGTGTTTCCCGTTTGCACCGCTTGCGCCCGGTTACCAGGGATTCCATGGCAAGCGGAAGCAAAAATCCGCAGGAAATCCGCGCTCAGGTGGAAATTCTGCGCAAAATGCTGCTGGCTATGGTGGAGGATATCCGCGTCGTCTTGTTGCGTCTGGCTTCGCGCGCCCAGAGCTTACGTTATTACGCAATCAATCCTGATGGACTGCGCGTCGAAATGGCGCGGGAAACGCTGGAGGTCTATTCGCCGCTTGCCAACTGGCTGGGGGTTTGGGAACTGAAATGGGAACTGGAGGATTTGTCTTTTCGTTTCCTGCATCCTGACATCTACAGAAAAATCGCGCAGATGCTGGATGAGACGCGCATTGAGCGTGAAGGCTTCATTCAGGAGGCCAGCGAGCGTCTGAAAAACGAACTCTTAACGCTTGATATTCAGGCGGAAGTGTACGGACGACCAAAGCATATCTACAGCATCTGGAACAAGATGCGGAAAAAAGACCTGGAATTTTCCGAGTTGTACGACATCCGGGCGCTTCGGGTTATCGTTGAAGATATAAAGGAGTGCTATACCGCGTTGGGAGTCGCGCACAATATCTGGACGCCGATCCCCAGGGAATTTGACGATTACATTTCCAATCCCAAGGGCAATTTCTATCGTTCGCTTCATACTGCCGTGCGTTGCCCGGATGGACGTTCATTGGAAGTGCAGATTCGCACGCGGGAGATGCACCGCCATGCCGAACTGGGCGTTGCCGCCCATTGGCGCTACAAGGAAGGCGGCAAAACAACGGGCGACAATTACGACGAGAAGATAGCATGGCTGCGTCAGTTGTTAACCTGGAAGGATGAGGTTACGGACGGCTCCGATTGGCTGCGCTATTACAAGCAGGCCGCGCTGGATGAAACCATCTATGTGTTGACGCCGCAGGGACGGGTGATTGACCTGCCGCGCGGCGCGACGCCGGTTGACTTTGCTTACCGGGTGCACTCCGACCTCGGTCATCACTGCCGGGGGGCGCGGGTCGATGGGGCTTTGGTTCCGCTCAATACGAAATTAAAGACCGGACAGCGAATCGAAATCATTGCGGCCAAGCAGGGCGGCCCGTCACGTGACTGGCTCAATGTCTCACTGGGCTATCTGCATACCAAGGGGGCGCGCGCCAAGGTGCGGCAGTGGTTTGCCAGCCGCGCCCTGGAAGAAACCATCGGCGAAGGCAGCGCCCTGATTACCCGTGAGCTGCAACGCCTGGGACAGAGCGGGGCGAATATCGAGGAAATCGCGCGTCGTCTGGGGTTGACCAGGAGCGAAGATCTGTTCATCGCTGCCGCGCGTAACGAACTCAATTGGCGGCAGTTCCAGAATGTTGTCCGCGCTGACAAAAAGACGGAAGAAGAAGCGGATCAATTGTTGGTTCCTGTGCGGAGCGCGACAAAAAACCCTGCGGGCAGCGGAATTCTCATTGTAGGCGTCGGGCAATTGCTTACTCAGCTTGCGCGGTGCTGCAAGCCCGCGCCGCCGGACGCGATTGAAGGCTTTGTCACGCGAGGTAAGGGCGTTTCCATTCATCGCGTGGATTGCGCCAACTTTCAGCACCTTGCCGCCTTGCAGCCTGAACGGGTAATTGAAACAAAATGGGGCAATGCCGAAACAGGCGGTTTTTTTGCGACCGATATTGTCGTAGACGCCCATGACCGGCAGGGCTTGCTGCGCGACATTTCAGAAATTTTCGCCAGGGAAAAAATCAACGTGATCGGCGTGCATACCCAGTCCAAACAAGGCAGGGCCAGAATGAGCTTTACTGTGGAAGTGAAAAACCTGTCGCAATTGCAACGTACCCTGGGACAGATTCACGATGTTAACGGCGTTGTAGCGGCAAGGCGGGGGTAAAATTGTCAGGCGGTTTTCCAGGATAAGACAAAGCTAGAAAAATGATGACAAGTTTGCGTGTACCGATACCCGTGAAATGTGGATTCTGTGCGGCTCTTATAGTCGTGATGGCAGTTTTCAAGGGCGCGGTTGCGTATGCTGCTGACGTTGACTTTCTTGGGGTTATCGGCAACAAGGCATTATTGGCGATTGATGGCGCGCCTCCTCGTTCGATGTCTGTCGGGCAAAGCTATAACGGCATCAAGCTGCTGGCGGTAGAGGCAAATAGCGCAAAGGTTGAAATAGATGGCAGGCTTCATACCTTGCGCATAGGGAAAAACGCGGGGGGCAAGGTTTCCGATGTGACGGTGGCATTGAGCAGAGGCGCGACGGTGACATTGATCGCGGAAGGGTACGGAAAACCGTTTATTACGCATGGTTTAGTCAATGGAAAAACGGCACGATTTATTGTTGATACCGGCGCTGAAAATATTGTCATGGACCTGGGTCATGCGAAAAGTCTGGGACTGGATTTGAGCGGAGCCAGGACTTCCAGATATGCGCATAATAATGAGAAAATCTGGTATGTCAAACTGGATACCGTCACAGTCGGTGATATAACCTTGCACAATATTGATGCAATTGTTCAAGAACAAGGTGAGAATCGCCCCTTTATTCTGCTGGGGATGGCATTTTTAAAGCATGTGGAAATGCAGGTTCGAGGCGACACATTGGTGCTGAAAAAAACCAATGATAAAAGCAATGGCGCGATAGTGACGCTGTCGGCGGACAATGATGGACGATTTTTTACGAACGGGATCATCAATGGGCTGGCAGAAGTGCGATTCCTCGTTGACACTGGCGCTGAGCAAATTCATATGAAACTAAGCCATGCGAGAGAGCTGGGGCTGGATTTGAGTAAGGCCAGGGCTTCCAGATATGCGCGCACGAATGAAAAGATTTTACTGCTCAAACTGGATACCGTTACAGTAGGCGATATTATCACCTTACACAATGTCGACGCGATTGTTGAGGAAGAGGGCATAAATCGTCCCTTTATCGTATTGGGGATGAACTTTTTAAAACATATGGAAGTGCGGCATAAGGACGGCACGTTGACGATTAAGCGGCGTTTTTGAGCGTGCGGCATAGGCGTTAAGTGCCCTTGTATCATGTACAAGGCGTTTGCCTTCCATTAAAATCAAAGACTTTTCCATGAAAAGCGTATCGGACGCCTGATTTCAGGCATTGTGCTACGCTCATGTATAAGGCAAATCATGTCTCACCTGATGAATACCTACAATCGCCAGCCGGTAGCCTTTGTCGAAGGCAGGGGCTGTTATCTGACGGACACCGAAGGCAAGGTCTATCTGGACGCGCTGGCGGGCATCGCGGTCAATACCCTGGGACACGCGCATCCGTCGCTTCTGAATGCGTTGAATCGGCAAGCCGGTAGATTGCTGCATGTTTCCAACATCTATCGGATACCGGAACAGGAGGCGCTTGCGGAAAGACTGGCAGAAATTTCCGGGCTTGCCGAGGTATTTGTCTGCAATTCCGGCTGTGAGGCCAACGAGGCTGCGATCAAGCTCGCGCGTTTTTACGGACACAAAAAAGGCATTGCGCTACCGACAATCATCGTCATGGAGCACGCCTTTCACGGGCGCACGCTGGCAACTCTTTCGGCTACCGGCAACAGCAAGGCGCAGGCCGGTTTCGAGCCGCTGGTTCCGGGATTCATCCGGGTTCCCTATGGCGATATTGACGCAGTGCGCCAAGTCGCTTCAGAGAACCGCGACGTAGTGGCAGTGATGCTTGAGGTTATTCAGGGCGAGAGCGGGATCAATCTTGTGAGCGATGAATACTTATCTGCCTTGCGAATCCTGTGCGATGAGCACGGCTGGCTTTTGGCGGTTGACGAAGTGCAATGCGGCACGGGGCGCACTGGTAAATGGTTTGGTTTTCAACATGCCGGAATCCTGCCGGATATTGTGACGCTCGCCAAGGGGCTGGGTTCCGGCGTGCCGATTGGCGCATGTCTGGCGGGTGGCCACGCTGCCGGGCTATTTAGCCCCGGCAATCACGGTTCCACCTTTGGCGGCAATCCCCTCGCCTCGGTAGCGGCGCTGACGACGATTGAGACCATAGTAGCGGAAGGCTTGCTGGCGAACGCGCTCAAAATGGGCGATTGGCTGAAACGCGAATTGACCGGGGCGCTGGCGAACGTGGCCGGGGTCATGGAAATTCGCGGGCGAGGCTTGATGCTGGGGATAGAATTGGATCGTCCCTGTCCGGAGTTGGTGGTCAAGGCATTGGAAGCGGGGCTGCTTATCAACGTTACTCATGATAAAGTAATTCGTCTTCTGCCGCCCTTGATCTTTTCCGAAGTCGAGGCGCGGGAATTGATTGGGAAGCTTGTACCCCTGATCCGCAATTTTCTGAAAGGCTGAACCATCATGACTTTGCGACACTATCTCCAATTCAAGGATTTTTCGCGCGACGAATTTGATTATCTGTTTGAGCGGGCGCGTGTCATCAAGGAAAAGTTCAAACGTTACGAACCGCACCATGTTCTGTTTGATCGTACCCTGGTCATGATTTTCGAGAAGGCCAGCACCCGTACCCGTCTTTCTTTTGAAGCGGGCTTTCAGCAGTTGGGCGGCTCGCCGATCTATCTCAATACCCGTGATTCGCAACTGGGGCGGGGCGAGCCTATTGAGGATTCAGCGGAAGTTATTTCCCGGATGAGCGACATTGTGATGATCCGTACCTTCGGGCAGGAAATTGTGGATCGTTTTGCGGCCCATTCCCGTGTTCCCGTCATCAATGGGCTGACCAATGAATATCATCCCTGCCAGGTGCTTGCGGATATTTTTACCTTTATTGAGCAGCGTGGCCCGATTCAGGGCAAAACTGTGGCCTGGGTGGGAGACGCCAACAATATGTGCAACACCTGGTTGCAGGCTTCCGAAATTCTGGATTTTCAGGTACATGTTTCATCGCCGGAAGGTTATGGAATCAAGCCGGAATTCATGGCGGGCAATACGCATGTCAGCCTGTTTGCCGACCCGATGGAGGCGGCGTGTGGCGCGCATCTGGTGACAACCGATGTGTGGACTTCGATGGGATACGAGGAGGAAAACGCGGCAAGGATGAAAGCCTTTGCCGACTGGCGGGTGGATGATGAAATGATGGCTATTGCCGATAAGAGAGCCGTATTCATGCACTGCCTGCCGGCGCACCGGGGCGAGGAAGTAACATCGAGCGTCCTTGACGGCCCGCAATCGGTCGTTTGGGAAGAGGCGGAAAACCGCCTGCACGCGCAAAAGGCATTGATGGAGTTTTTGCTGTTGGGGAGGCAGTAAGTTGAGGCTTGCAAGCCAACCCATAACCTGCACGCGCTACAAAACCGGACAGATTAAAAAACCAGCAATATTTATCAAATGGAATGGTGATGCTTAAGATTTTTTTTCTAATTCTGTGGTGTTTCTTCATATCAGGATGTTCTGAAGTAAACGCCATTTTCTTGTCGCCATCTGAAAAAATAAATATTGCGTTCCTGCCAAAATCTGAAGTACGAGTAGCAGTAGACAATATGCGTGCATTGGTTGAGAAAGACAAAAAGGCGGCTAAGTTGTTCGAAGAGCAATATGCTTTCAGGCTAGATCTCCGCGCATTAAATTGCGCAAAAAATACATACATCGGACGATTTGACACAATTAATGCTGTAAGGGAAATGCCATTTGACCGGGAATGTTTGCACAATCAAGACCTTGAGTTATTGGAGTTTTTAGGTATTCAACTGGTTGCTGCTCGTTTCTCGGAACCCCCATTGCGACCACTGACTGAACTGGGATCACCGCAAAAAATTCCAAATATTGATGGGATTAGCGTATATGGGGGGGTTGGTGCCGCAAACGCCGGCGTTGCTGTATTACTTGGAACTAAATCAGAGTTGGTCTCAATTGAAATTCCTGGCGGAAATAAAATAGCTTCATTGCGACCGATGTCGAGTGCATCGTGGTGGAACATACGGCTTTCTCCAAATGGTCGTATTTCATCTATAGTAAGCGAATATAACAAAGGGATAACCTTCTTTGACAACGAAACTGGTGATAAGCTGTGGGAAACGCCAAGAATCAACAAAGTTTTCGCCTGGCTTCCTTCTCTTTCCGCTGTTTTAGCTAAAGAAACCAAAAGCGAAAATGTAGTTCTGGTTGATTTTAAGTTGGGAAAAATCACCCCTGTATCTGCAATGGATAAAAATCAAACTTGGGGGCTTGTTGTACAAGACTCTCCATGTCAGGTTTTAATCGGGTCTGCAAGAGAATTTTCACTTGTGGAATGTAAGCGAGCAGATGGCGATATTGTTCAATGGTCGACTATCAAGCAATTTAAATTTCAAAAAGGAGGCGTTACTTCAAGTACTCCTACGCTAATGTTTGATGGCAAAGCAATTTTTCTGGTTTCAGGGAGAGATTTTGTATTATTCAATCTTGAAACAGGTCATGAAACTCTTTGGGAAACTGGCGATTTCCTTGCAAATCAATATGCTAAGCTAAGCGAAAGTACTGTGCTGGTTTACTCATTCCATCCTGTAAACAGAATCGATACTCTACCTTGGGTATTTGATATTGCACAATCTACATTAGCACCAGTTGAGACAAAAGAGGGAAATAAAGGGATTATTTTTGAATTAGCAGGACGAACCGGTTTTATGCGAAGAGAGAGCCATCTATGGTTTGGAGACTCATTGACACTAGGTGAGCCTCAGCCATTATACTCACTCCTTAATGATTTTATTCTGGAACGCGAACTTGCGCGACTTGAAGCGCAAGCTGATCTGGAACGTCGGCGAGTGCTGCTGGATGAAGCGCAAATTAAAATGGATAATTTGGAGCAACTTGTAGAGCAGACCAAACTGAAACAACTGCAATCGCGGCTTGAAATGCAAACTAAGCAAGAGATATTTGCAGCACAGGAACGCGAACGTGTGTTAGAAAATGCGCTAAATGAAGCACAGGCTAATCTGAATCGCACAATTGCACAACATGCAGCAGAAACCGACCCACGTGCGCGACGTAAACTAGAGCTCGAACTTGATCGAATTGCAAGGCAAATTCACGAATTGTTATTAGAATTGCACCAGCCAAAGGATGCAACTAAACCCCTTTCTTCAAGCACTCGACCCAATGTACCTGTTGCTAATCAAGATAATCTGCTGGTTAAGTTGTCTGAGAATGCGCAGATTGAAGCTATTGGTGTTTATGAAGGATTGTATGAGCGAGATCAAGATAGAAGAGAGCATAAACATGGAAAAGTAATCATTGCAGCCAAGGCATCTGAAAAACCGATTGTTTTAGTACTGAGTTCTTATGAGCCTGTTCGCTGGATATTAAAACGAGACTCAGGAGCAAAATTCGCAGCGATAGTTTTGTCCGGTAATGGTATTTCTAAAGTTGAAGGTGCTGGGTCAGTTCGTATCATTAAGTCTGGAGGACATTATGCCTATCGTACTGGTGATCACAAATATCAATTACTTAATCAGGAGGTGGTAAAACTAACTGGTAAGAATATAAATATTTTCCAAGGCAGCTATAAAGCCGGGGAGTTCAGTGTCGGAGGAAGGTAGCCGCTTAGATTGGGTGAAGCATAGCAAACTCCAACATTGTCACCGTTCTATGACGGGAAAGGCAGAGGTCTATATCCACTAATATCATCCCTGGGTGTGTAAATCGAACTGTGTCAATTTGGTTTGTTTCATAACTCATTTACTGGAACTCTGGGGTGTGTAAATCGAACTGTGTCAATCTGGTTTGACTCATAACTTCTACAACTCATTTACCGGAAGCCTGTCTTCGCCGAAGACGATTTGAAAGACCTGCAAAGCGGGCTTCCAGTGATGAATCGTCTTCCATTTGTCAGCGCATTGCCGTATTGCCAGATACATTGCCTTGAACACGCTTTCGTCGTTAGGGAAGATTTTGCGGTTTCGCGTCAGCTTACGCAAGCTCGCGTTCAACGATTCGATGGCATTGGTCGTGTAGATGACCTTGCGGATTTCGCCTGGGAACTGGA
>WRKX01000050.1 GCA_009777925.1 Betaproteobacteria bacterium
TCAAACTCGCTACCGAAAACCACATGAACATGCTCACCCAACACCCTGATCGCGTCCAATCTTATTTCAATGATCCTAAAACCAAATATGCCGCATAATATTCAATACTTAATGGCCGGGTGAATAATTGCCGCTCGCAGAACACATCGCTTCTCTTGCCACTTCCGCCAGCAGTTCCGCCTCCTGGCGCACCAGTTCCGCGTCTTCGCCCTCGACCATCACCCGCAATTTCGGCTCGGTGCCGGAAGCGCGAAGCAAAACCCGTCCGCGTCCCGCCAACCTCTGTTCAACCTCCCGGACAGCCGCAAGAATGCCAGGGTGCGTCCGCCAGGGAAAATCTTTTTGCAGTTCAACATTTATAAGAACCTGCGGATAAAGGCGCAACGCGCCCAATAATTCCTCCGGCGCTACTGCCTGTTCCCTCAACGCCGCCAGCACTTGCAGGGCGGCAATGATGCCATCGCCCGTGCTGTGTTTGTCCAGACAAAGCAAATGGCCGGAATTTTCACCGCCTATCAACCAGCCGCATTCCAGCAATTTTTCGAGAACGTAGCGATCCCCCACGGCAGTACGCGTAAAGGGAATGCCCAGAGCGGCAAGCGCGTGTTCCAACGCCAGATTGCTCATCTCTGTGCCCACAACGCCCGCGACCGGCAAACCCTGCTCCAGCCGATGACGTGCCATGACATACAATAACTGATCGCCATCGTAAATGTTGCCCTCGGCATCGGTCATGACAAGACGGTCGCCATCGCCGTCAAGCGCAAGTCCCAAATTCACGCCCTGCTCCCGCGCAAACCGGGCGATTGTCTGCGGACAGGTCGCGCCCACCTGATCGTTGATGTTGAAGCCATTGGGCTGGCAACCGATTGTCACTACCTCCGCGCCCAGTTCATGAAACACATCAGGAGCGACATGATAGGCCGCGCCATGCGCGCAATCTATCGCAAGTTTCAGCCCGCGCAAATGACAATCGCCCGGAAAGGTGCTCTTGCAAAATTCGATATAACGCCCCCGCGCATCGTCAATGCGGCGGACACGTCCCAATTGCCGGGAAGCGACGCAACCCATCGGCTTGTCCAATTCCGCCTCAATGGCAAGCTCCATCTTGTCAGGCAGCTTCATGCCGACAGATGAGAAAAATTTGATTCCGTTGTCCTCGAAAGGGTTGTGCGAAGCGGAAACCATGACTCCAGCCTGCAAACGCAATGCCCGCGTAAGGTAGGCAATGCCGGGGGTCGGTAGCGGCCCGACCAGACGCACATCCGCCCCGGCAGCGGAAAAACCGGCTTCCAGCGCGGCTTCCAGCAAATAGCCGGAAATGCGCGGATCCTTGCCGATTAGCACGGTAGGCCGCTCACCTTTGAGCAAAGGAGATTCCGCCACCATAATCTTGCCTGCGGCATATCCGAGCCTCAGGGCGAAATCAGGAGTGATAGGGTATTCCCCCACCTTGCCGCGCACGCCATCCGTGCCGAAGTATTTTCTCTTCATGACTTTTCTCTTCCTGTAAGCGCCGACCAGACGGTCAGCGCGTCTTTTGTCGCTCTTACGTCATGCGCCCTAATAACGAGCGCCTGACCATTCATCTTTTCCGCCGCGACAACCGCCGCCGCAAGGCTGCCCGACAGACGTTCATCAACTTCCCTGCCGCCGGTCAATTCGCCAATCATACGTTTCCGGCAAACTCCCACCAACAGCGGCAGATCATTAACCATGAGCTTTGGCAAATAGCGAAAAAGCGTGACGTTATGCAGAAGGTTCTTGCCAAAGCCAAAGCCCGGATCAAGCAACAAACGTTCCGGCGCGATACCGACATCCTGACAAGCCAAAACACGCTCGGCCAGAAAACCGCGTACCTCGCCGATTACATCCTTATAGCAAGGATCGCGCTGCATATCACGCGGCTTGCCCTGCATGTGCATCAGGCACAGCCCGCAATCGCTCGCCGCCACCGCCTCCAACGCGCCGGGGACGCGCAGCGCGTTGATGTCGTTAATCATGCAGGCGCCCATTGCAAGCGCAGCCCGCATGACTTCCGGCTTACTGCTGTCAATCGAAAGCGGAATTTCCCAGTCGCGCATTTTTTCCAACACCGGCAGGAGACGATCCAGTTCTTCCTGAAGGGAGATGGGAGCCGCGCCCGGACGGGTGGACTCCGCGCCCAGATCGAGAATATCCGCCCCTGCTTCCCACTCTGCCCGCGCATGGAAAAGCGCGTCCGCCACGCTGCCCGTTAAACCATCGCCGGAAAAAGAATCCGGCGTAAGATTCACAATCCCCATGATGAGCGGGCGATTGAGTGGAAGGCGGAAACGACCGCAAGAGAGAGTTTTCATCCGTAAAGCCAGGGCGCAATGTTGGGGTTCGCGTTCCGCTTACTCCAATCTACGGGTCTGGCTCAAAATCGCGCGACGCCTCAAAGAACGGATATTGATCCGGGACAGTTAGAGCGCCGAGCGGGGAAAGCAGGGATTCCATTATGCTTCCGCCGAGAGCCTACGCCGCCTCTGGCGCGTCCGGCTCCGCGTCTTCAATATCGTCAATATCCAGCTCCGGCTGTTCGGGCGCGGGTTTATCTCTGGGACGGGGAGGGGTTGGCGGCAAACCGGCCATGATCTCCGCAATCTGGTCGGCGTCCAGAGTCTCCCATTCCAGAAGCGCCTTTGCCATATTTTCCACCTTATCGCGGTTCTCCTCCAGGAGTTTGCGCGCCAACGTGTATTGCTGGTCAATGATGCGGCGAATTTCCGTATCCACCTTTTGCATCGTCGCTTCCGAGACGTTTTTGTGTTGAGTTACCGAGCGCCCCAAAAATATCTCGCCTTCGTTTTCGCCATACACCATCACGCCCATGTCGGACATGCCGTAACGGGTCACCATATCCCGCGCCATTTGCGTCGCGCGTTCAAAATCGTTGGCCGCGCCGGTCGTCATCTGGTTCATGAAGATTTCTTCCGCAATGCGCCCGCCAAAGAGAATGGCAATGCGTGTGAGCAGAAATTCCTTGTCATGGCAATAGACATCCTGTTCCGGCAACTGCATGGTCAGCCCAAGCGCACGCCCGCGCGGAATGATGGTGACTTTGTGCACCGGGTCGGATTTCGGCATCAACCTTGCCACAACCGCATGACCTGATTCGTGATAGGCGGTATTTAGTTTTTCTTCCTCGCTCATGACCATTGAGCGGCGTTCCGCGCCCATCATGATTTTGTCTTTGGCGCGCTCGAAATCTTCCATGTCGACATGCCGCTTGCCGGAACGCGCCGCAAACAGCGCCGCCTCATTCACCAGATTGGCAAGATCGGCGCCGGAAAAGCCCGGCGTACCCCGCGCGATAATGTCCGCCTTGACGCTTTCATGCAGCGGGATTTTACGCATGTGCACCAGCAAAATCTGTTCGCGCCCGCGAATGTCGGGGAGTGGCACAACGACCTGCCGATCAAAACGCCCAGGGCGCAACAGCGCGGGATCGAGAATATCGGGGCGATTCGTCGCGGCAATGACAATAACGCTGGCCTGTCCCTCAAAGCCGTCCATTTCCACCAGAAGCTGATTCAGGGTTTGTTCGCGTTCGTCATTGCCGCCGCCCAGCCCCGCGCCGCGATGCCGTCCTACCGCGTCAATTTCGTCAATGAACACAATGCAGGGCGCTTGTTTTTTGGCGGTCTCGAACATGTCCCTGACTCTTGCCGCGCCCACGCCCACAAACATTTCCACGAAGTCGGAACCGGAAATGGAAAAGAAGGGTACCTGCGCCTCGCCCGCAATGGCTTTGGCAAGCAGGGTCTTGCCCGTGCCGGGACTGCCTACCATCAGAACGCCTCTGGGAATGCGCCCGCCCAGCTTCTGGAATTTGCCGGGGTCTTTCAGGAAATCAACCAGTTCCTGCACTTCTTCCTTGGCTTCGTCGCAACCGGCAACATCCGCGAAGGTGACGACATTCTGCTTGTCGTCCATCATCTTGGCGCGGGATTTTCCGAATGAGAACGCGCCGCCGCGTCCGCCGCCGTGCATCTGACGCATGAAGAATATCCACACCCCTATCAGGAGCAGCATGGGGAACCAGTTAACGAAGATGACCATCAACAGGGAAGGCTCATCATCCGGCTTGGCCTTGACCTGTACCCCGTATTTCAGCAAGTCGGAAACCAGCCAGATGTCGTTAGTAGGCGCATGGGATGTAATTTTTCGTTCATCTATAGTGGTCGCACGCAGAACGCGACCATCAATCTCTACCTTGTTAATTCTCCCAGCCTTCGCTTCCTCTATGAATTGCGAATAATCTATCGTATCGCTGCTCGGCGCGGGTTTTAGCGCGGTACCGCTGAACTGGTTAAAAAGCGCCATCAAAACGAGGCAGATAACCAGCCAGACCAGCATACTTCTAAACATGTTCAAAACTTTCTCCTTCGACCGCCCAACGGCAAATATCAATCCCCGATTTTAACGGCAAACTCGCCGGGAATGAATGTCCCTCCCTGATTTTCTCCGATTCCTTACAAATCATGAAGAGTTGGGTCACCCCGGCTTTCAGGCTGGGGATTCCTGACTACAAAGGGAAAAGGGAATTTTCGGCAAAATTCGCCCGAAAGCATACAGGTGTTGACCTGGGCGTCCCGCCATGTTGTAATAACTCATTGTTATTACCTAGGAGGCAGTCATGCCGCAGAGCTTCAAGACGCGCCAATTCATGGCCGGGAATTCTCCAGCCGTGCGAATCCCCATGAACATGGCGTTTCCAGACAAAACAGAACTTGTCGTGATCCGGGAAGGGAACAGGATCATCGTGGAAGCGGCGGAGGAGTCGCTACAAAGCGTACCGGAGCTCCTTCTGAAGGTAGGCAAAAGCCATAGCCATAAGCGTCCCGTATTTATCGAGGCAGAACGCAAATGGCAAGACTGAATTACCTGCTTGATACCAACATCTGCATTTACTTGATGAGTCATAACCCTGATTCAGTAAGTAAAAAGTTTTCAGAATGCAAACCGGGTGAAGTCTCCATAAGCTCGATTACATGGGCTGAACTGTGCTGTGGCATAGATACGCACAATAATAAAAACGAAATCATGAGTTTGTTGGGCAGGTTAATGCCGCAGGATTTTGGCGTTGATGCCGGAGTCGTTTTTGGTATGCTGTCTCAGCAATTTCCGGACAGAAAAAATACCTTTGATCGTATGATCGCTGCCCATGCTCTGGCGCTTAAGGCGACGCTGGTCACCAATAACATGGCGGATTTTGAGGTGTACAAGCCCGCCGGTTTGATGCTGGAAAACTGGGCGCTTTAATAGCATCTGCATAACATAACCAGTCATGACCTCCGACATCCTGATTATCGCCGCGCGTGAGTTGTCCAATGCGGTTGAGGCAATGCGTTTCGCCCCGCCGGTGACGCATGTTTACAACCCGCTTACCTACGCCTGGGCTATCCATGAGCGTTATATACGCCGCTATGGCGAGGGAAAAAAACGGGTGGTCTTTCTGGGCATGAATCCGGGGCCGTTCGGCATGGCGCAGATTGGCGTGCCGTTTGGCGAAATTGCGCTTGCGCGGGATTGGCTGGGGCTGGAAGGCGCGGTGGGCAAGCCGCTGCAAATCAATCCGCAACGCCCCGTGGAAGGTTTTGCCTGTTCACGCTCGGAAGTGAGCGGCAGAAGATTGTGGGGGCTTTTCAGGGAACGGTTCTGCACGGCAGATGCTTTTTTCGCCGGGCATTTTGTCGCCAATTACTGCCCGCTTGCTTTCTTTGTCGGCGGGCGCAACCTGACCCCGGATAAATTACCCCTCTCCGAACAAACGCCGCTCCTTGCCGCCTGCGACGCGCATTTTCGCGCTCTGGTGGCGGCGCTGGAGCCGGAATGGGTGATCGGCGTCGGCACATGGGCGGAAACACGGGCCAGGGCAGCGTTAGCCGGAATAACAGACAGTTACCGGATTGCGCGTATCCTGCATCCCAGCCCCGCCAGCCCCGCCGCCAACCGGGGATGGGCAGAAGCCGCAACGCGCCAGTTGATTGGTCTGGGCGTCTGGCGTTTGTGATCGGTTGCCGGAAATTGCCGCGCCCACCGCAAGGGCCGGAAGGGTTGCCTGTCAGGCCGCGTGGATTCAGGAGAACGTTTCTGTATCACGCTATAGCCATCCGTGCGCGTGGATATTAGATTCCTGCAAATGTTTATAAGCAGGCTGGGAATTAGAGCAGACGACATAGATGTAACTTTTTCCTTGATTTTGTGTCTTTTAGTCCTTAAAGGTTAAATATCATCTTAATAAGTTCTTCATGTCATCTGACTGTTGGCGAACAATGTAGCCATGATAAGTAGGAGAATGATGTTATGTTAAAGGTCATGGTGCCAAAAGACATGGCGGAAAATGTCGGGCGGGCGATTGCGCGACAGCGCGCGCGCAGTGGATTGACACAGGAAGAAGTAGCGGAATGGCTGGGCGTCGGCAATGAAGCAGTCTCCAGAATTGAGCGTGGCGTGGTGGTGCCCAACATAATCAGGCTGGCCGAGTTTGCCAGCATCTTCAACTGCGATATGGTGGAACTGCTTGCGGAAACAAGCCCCTTTCCCGGCGATCAGGCAAAACGCATCAAGCAATTGCTGGAACCGCTGGAAGAAGCCGATCGGGAATTTATCGTGGAGTTGGTGGCGAACCTGGCGGCGCGATTGGGGCGTGCGGGGGAAACGCAAAAAGACCGTTGACCTCGCTTCTCGCCCACCTATGTCGTTCAGCAAGAAATTAGCGACAGGCATGAATGCCTATCGCTAATTTTTGCTCCGTTTTCGTCTTTATTATCACTTGTTTTCCCACAGGCGATACGCATGGCGGCAGATTGCTGTTCGGAAGGCTATAATCTGCCCCATTCCTTCAGGAGGTTTTGTCATGCGTTTTGATGGTCTGCGTGGATGTGTTGTATGCGCGGTGTTTGTTGCGCTCTCCTGTGCCGTACCATTACATGCCGCCGCGCCCAAAAAGGCAGGGAAACCGCCTGCCCCCCAGCCTTCGGCAGTGGTTTCCGAAGCGGCCAATGAAATTGAGTTGGCGCACTCCATGCGCGCCGGTGAAGCAAGGGTTCTGGCTATGCTGGCAGAGCGCTTCAATCAGCAAAACGAGACTGAAGCGGACGCGATGCGAATCAAGCTTGTGCAGGCAGGAGGAGATGGAGGAGAGCAGAAACCGGCGCCGCTTAATCTCCTGACGCCGGGAGCGGTGGCGAATTTCCTGAGGAGCAAGGCGACATTCAAACCGGTGCATCAGGTGATGCGGGAAGCGAAACTTGCCTTACCGGAAAATGAAATCTCCCCCAATCTGCTCTTTGGGCAGGATAGAAAGCAGATTCGCATTTTGCCGATCGCGTTTACGACGCCGGTGCTTTTCTATAACAAGCGCCTGTTCCGGCAGGCAGGACTGAACCCGGAAGCGCCGCCGCAAACCTGGCAGGCGATGCAGAAGATGGCGGATACCCTCATGGATCACGGGGTTATGTGTCCTTACACCTCGTCCTGGCCGGTGTGGGTGCATCTGGATAACCTGAGCGCCATATCCGGTGCGCCAATCGCCAACAGCAAGGGGCAGTTGGAGTTTAACGGGCGGGTCCAGGTCAAGCATATCGCCATGCTGGCTTCCTGGCACAAGGCGGGATTTTTTCACGCATTCGGGCGCACCAACGAAGCGGACAGCCATTTTTACAGCGGTGAATGCGCGATGATTACGACCAACGTAGACGCCAATCGTTATTTTTCCAGCGCACCCGGCGTGGAATTGGGTGTAGCGGCCCTGCCCAACCACGACGATCTCTACGGCGGCCCCCACCATACCCTGACAGCCGGGGCTGCCCTCTGGGTCGGAACGGGCTACAAGGCAAAGACCTACCGCAACATTGCCCGTTTTTTGCGTTTTCTCCTCGCGCCTGATGTGCAGATTGAACTGGCGCGTATCGGTTTTTTGCCGCTGACCGAAACGGCGCGGCACGCGATTGGCAGCCAGATTCTGAAAGATGAGGAACAGGCGTTGGAGGTGGCTTACGCTTCCCTGAAGGGTAAGGGGGCGAGCAGCCCCTTGCGTATTTCCGTCCTTGATTCGGTGCGTATTGTGGCGGACGAGGAGCTGGAACAGGTCTGGGAAGGTAAAAAACCTGCCAAGGCCGCGCTGGATACGGCAGTCAAGCGGGGAAACGCCATTTTGTCGGCCACGCCGGTATTGCGAAAAGCCTTGTCGCAGTAGAGCAGTTTTGGTTCTCCAGTAGAAAATCTCTGGATTGCTTCGTCGCTTGCGCTCCTTGCAATGACAAATCAGGTCTCTCCCATATATGTCCGACGAACCCAAATACCGTACTTATCCGTTTCACCGCCCTCTTCGAGATGGGGAAGAGCATGCGCTTCTCAATGGCTTGGCGCGTCCTTTTCCGCTGGAGGGGTGGACACTTCGATATCGCGTACACGATACTCAGGGACACTTTCGGGGGTTACGGATTACAGGATCGCGGATTGAGCTTGAGTTCATGATGCAAGACGTAGCGTACCCAATACTCCGGCTCTTTTTCACGAGCGGTGCATTTCTAAATCCAGACTGGGAGCTATTCGTGATAAACGAAGGAGGACATTCCGTTTCTTCGGCTAAGGCAGCCGCCTCCCTCGCAAATAGGCTTTTAGACGGGGTTTTTCGTGCAGCCACCAAACGCAAAACCTAACTTTACGCTCAGCGGACGCACGTGCCGTGCGCTGCTTAGAGCGGTTTCGATTTAAGTGTGTACAGTCGCCTTACCAATACGTCATTGCGAGGAGCGCAAGCGACGAAGCAATCCATAGGTTTACGGCTGGATTGCTTCGCTGCGCTCGCAATGACGGTGTATACAATTGAACCGAAACCGCTCTAGCTTTGAACGTTGGGAAGTTGGCTGTACAGGATTAAGCTCTAAATACCAGGCTCAAACCCGCATAGGTTCCGGGTTGCCCAAGGCGGTGGAGTGCATTCCGCCGTCTACATAAATTATTTCCCCGTTGATGCCGGAAGCAAGATCGGAGAGGAGGAAGGCAACCACGTTGCCAACCTCGTCAATGGTAACGTTGCGGCGCGAGGGGGCATTGTGGGCATTGTAGGCCAGGAGTTTACTAAAGCTGCCGATTCCGGAAGCGGCCAGGGTTTTGATGGGGCCGGCGGAAACGGAATTGGCGCGGATTCCTTCCGGGCCAAGGCAAAAAGCCAGATAACGGGTAGCGGCTTCCAGGCTTGCCTTGGCTAATCCCATAGTGTTGTAGTTGGGCATGGTGCGTTCCGCGCCCAGGTAAGTAAGCGCGACGAGCGAGGCGTTACGGCCTTGCATGAGCGGACGCGCGGCCTTGGCAAGCGCAGGATAGCTGTAAGAGGAAATTTCATGCGCGACGCGAAAGGCTTCGCGGGAAACGCCTTCCAGAAAATCTCCTTCAATGGCTTCGGCAGGCGCGTAGGCAATGGAGTGGAGAATGCCGTCAATGCCGCCCCAGGCGCTTCCCAGTTGGTCGAACATGCTATTGATGTCGGCGTCGCTGGCAACGTCACAGGGGAGTACGTGTGGGCTACCGAATTCGACGGCGAATTTCCTTACGCGCTCCTCGAAGCGTTCATTTTGGAAACTGAAAGCCAGTTCAGCGCCTTCCCGGCAACAGGCTTTGGCAACGCCATAAGCGATGGAATGCTTGGACAGCACGCCCGTAATCAGGATTTTTTTATCAGCAAGAAAGCCCATTCTTGACTCCTGTTGGCTTGAATACATGTCAGGCGCAACCATTGCCATTTATGGCGAGGTGGGCGAGACCAACGTTTATGGAGCCTAAGGCTCCTTTGAATTGTAGTGAGAAGTCCCCAGTCTTAATGGGCAGGCGACTCAAGGGGCGGATTATAACGAAGTTGCGAAGTATTTTGCGCGGCTTCTCAGGATGAAACACTCGTACTCTTTGTATTGGGAGATTCGTTTACGTTAATCATCTCATGCGCCCAGGCCAGCGCGTCGAAAACCGCGTGATTGATCTCGGAAGCGGAAAAGCCAAGCTGGAGTGAACGGCGCTCGATATTTTCCGGGATCATGAATTCGCAGGCTTCCGCGAGGGCGAGATACTGAGCCAGGATGCCTTCCCGGCGTACCAACGCGCTGTGGATTTCGTCGGGAATCTGGATTGCGGCGATTAGTTCATCAAGCGAATAACCCATCAACTGATCGAGCAGGGAGAAAAGACCGGTGAGAAAGAGGGAGTCCGGGGAAACCGCAGAATCTCCCCTGATTTTGCCCAGCCGCTCCATCAACGCCGCGCGCGCGAGCGCCTGCTCGGTCAGCACCCATTCGCGGTAGCCCGGATCGGCTACTTTCAGGAGGAGGAAGGACAGCCAGCGATAAAGGTAATTGCGCCCCAGTATCGTAATGGCCTGCGCAAGACTGGTGATTTCCTGGCTCAGGCCCAGAGCGGGGGAATTGGCGTAACGCAGCAGGTAATAGGAGAGGGTTGGATCCTGCTTCAATTCCTGTTCCAGTTCGCGGGTATGCGCGTCGTGGCGCAGGTTGTTCAACAACTGAATGATTCGCAGACGATTGACCGCGCTTTTAGAGCTTTTATTTTCCTGTTTATTGGTGATGAAAGAGCCGCAAAAGAAATCAAAGCCCAGGCGGTAGCATTCCCGGAAGTCGTCCGGCGCGTCAAGGTCGCCGACAATCAAACGCAACGGGTTCAGACGATGGGGTACGGCAGCTGCATTGACCTCTTTGACATTCCGGCACATATCCACCAGCATGTCGCCGTGGTCGGCGTATTCCGGCCAGGAGATGCGCACGAAGTCAATTTGCTGCAATATGGCGATGCCATCCGCGTCCGGCAGCCAGCGGCTCTGCCACTTTAGGCCGATATTGAGGCCATATTCGCGCAGCGGCTGGGTGTGCGAGATGATTTCCTGTACCGCCTGCGTGGAAAGATGCGAGCTTTCGGGAAAGTTCAGGGTCAGCGCGACATTGTGCCTGGGCAGGCGCTCCAGGGCAGGGTGCTTCAGCGAGACCGGGGAAATGTCAAGAAAGGCCAGACGCTGCCCGATGATGGATTCAAGCTGCATTCCGGCCAGTTGGCTTAACAGCGCCCCGTCGTAGTATTGGCGCGCCCGGGCGCGTTTGTCTATGAGGCGAGCATGTACCTGCTGCGGATGGCTGAATTCGTAGCCGATGATACGCTGATCGCGCCCCAGGATGGTTTCCCGGCACAGAAAAGCGTTGGTTGGGTCGTCCGGTGCCTGCTTCTCTTCTTCTGCGTGTGTTGAAGTAATGTGGGCGGAAGGAAGCGCGGAGACTTCCGGCGTTTTTGCTTCGCCGACTTTATCTCTTTTGGGTTTGCCAAATATGCCGCGCAAAAAAGCAAACATGGAAAAACTCCTTTGACCATCTTTATTCTTGACATTGTGCATGGTTTTCCGCGATACAGGCAAGTATGCGCGGCAGCAGGCGGAATGGCAAAGTCAACTTTTGCCTGTTTGTCTGTCGCTAACAGCCTGATAATCTGCCTGGTATGAAGAGCGAACCAACGGGGCGCAGGCGGCGGTGGCAAACCCCATGTTTTTTGCTTCCTCTTCGTAAAACCGGAAAGTCTCCGGCGGCACATAGCGGCGCACCGGCGCATGATGGGCGGAAGGGGCAAGATACTGGCCGACGGTCAGCATCGTGACGCCGTGGGCGCGTAAATCGCGCATGACCGCAAAGATTTCCTGATCCGTCTCCCCCAGGCCGACCATCAAGCCGGATTTTGTAGGAATGTGCGGGTGGCGTGCCTTGAAGACGCGCAACAGCTCAAGGGAATGGCGGTAATCCGCGCCGGGGCGGAATTCCCGGTAGAGACGCGGTACGGTTTCCAGATTGTGATTGAATATATCGGGCAGCGAGGTAAGCGCGTCCAGCGCAACATTTAGCCTTCCCCGAAAGTCCGGGACGAGGATTTCAATTTTGGTGTGCGGGCTACGCGCCCGGACAGCGGTCATGACGGCGGAAAAATGGTTAGCGCCGCCGTCCCTTAAATCATCCCGGTCGACGCTGGTTATGACTACGTAATTGAGATTCAGGCGATTGACGGCTTCGGCGATTCGCAGAGGCTCTTTAGGGTCAGGCGGCAGCGGCAGGCCATGCCCGACATCGCAGAAAGGGCAGCGGCGGGTACAGAGGTCGCCCAGGATCATGAAGGTTGCCGTGCCGCGCCCGAAGCATTCGCCTATGTTGGGGCAGAAGGCCTCCTCACAGACGGTATGGAGACTCTGCTCGCGCAGCAAGCGGCGTACTTTATCGAAACGCTCGCCACTTCCTGCCCTGGCGCGAATCCAGACAGGCTTATCAAGCGGCTCCTGCGGCACGAGCTTGATGGGGATGCGGGCGGTTTTTGCCGCGCCTTTGTGATTGCGTGAATTCATAGTCCGATGAGCATAGCATACTTACCGGGTCACGCAAGGCAGTTTAGCGCGGTTTTGGTTCAAGTTCGTACATCGTCATTACTAGTGTCCGCATCATTTCAGCCTACGGGCTTGAACCGAAGCCGCGTTAATGGCGGGTACACTACGCTTTGCCCCAACCTATCGGGTTTGTGCTTTAATGAAGCATGGTTAGATAAACGGATTGATGATACGTAGCCGCCCTTCCAGTAGCAGGCCGTGTTGCATGTCCTCGGAGTAAAGCGTATCGCAGCCCGCCAATAGCGCGGCAGCGGCAATAAGAGCGTCGTAAAGGTTGAGCCGGTAACGTTCAGCAAGCTGCCTGGCGGTATCGTGAGTAGCTTCAGTGAGTGGCTCGACCGGGCATTGCGCGCGAATTACACTCAGGAAGCGTTCTACTTGCGCCCACGTATATTGGTATTTCCGTCGCATGATATTGCACACTTCATTCGACACCTGCACGCTGATGAAACAGCGCGCGCGCAGAAGAGTCTGAACTACCGCGACTTTTCGGGCGTCCGTAGATAGCAGGTAAAGCGGCACGTTGCTATCAGCGAATGCGCGCAAGCCGCCGGAAACCTTTTTCGATTTAACGGTGGGCATTGGCTTCTTCCCGGTCAAATTTGAAATCGGCGGGAAGCAAAGGCATTTCTTCCCGGATTTTGCGTATAGCGGTATCGAAGCCGTCTTCGGTAAGCGAATTTTTCTTCACGGCGACTTCCACTTCTTCCCCTTCGCGCAGACCCAGCTCCCTTATGAGCGACGAAGGCAAACGAACCGCAAGACTGTTGCCCCATTTGGAGACGCGCATGGTAAACCTCCTTTTTGCCTAATATACATTTGCATTGGATTGTATATCGTTTCTCCTTCTCACGATAGGCGATACGGGCGCGAATGTACCATGCGGATGCCTTGACGTATTAGCATACCGCACATTAAGCCGTCGGTTCGGAGTGTCAAGGCTTGTTCTACGGGGAGACAGATTCCCACCAAGAATTGAACGCTTTGTTCCACGGCGCAAGGTCATAGTTTTTTCCGTTGTATTTGACGACAACGCTTGGCGGCTTTTTCGCGGCGTTTGATTTCGCTGAAAACCTGAGATCCGCAAACCCGTTTGTGGATGTGTTTTCGATGGCGATATAGGTAAACGCATTGATTACCACAACATCTCCTCCACCTCCACAGGTAACGCCAGCCTGCCAATAATGAAACATGGTCTGAGACAATACTGGGCGCAACTCTTTTCCAGAAACGACGAATAGCGTTAGTTCATCACCATACCCCCCTTCGTAGGCACACCTGCCACGGAATGTAGATAGTCTGAGAGCAAAAGCATGGGTAGTTTTGGAGAGAGTGTATCGCGCAGTATCAAGTCTCAAAGAAGACTCACCGACCTCCGTTGTGGCATCTTCCAAAATACTTGTTTTGTAGGAGGCAATGACTTGCTTGTTTGGAATATCTACTAACGCAAGTAATATTTGTTTCTCTGGCAGTTCGATTTCCTTGTCAATTCCCGCATCGTAAGCAAATGCGGCAATCATTCTGGATTTGTCCGTAGGCCAAGGCTTGCATTCGTCAGCCACGACAAGCCCACCTTCTTCTTGATATGAAAAATTATCCAGTTGGAAATGATTGCCTACGATTTCCACAACGGCATCGTCGCAACGTCTAAATTCGTAGGAGTAGCCGAACGTTGTTTGCGCCCACGCTGGCAGGGCGCTGGCAACCAGTAGACCAGTTAGCAAGGCAAGCCGCAAAAAGAGGCAGCGCGTGATTTCTATAGTAGTTGGCATGATTAGGCTCCTCGTATCGTGTTGCGGTGCGGCGTAGTCGCAATTTTTGTAGGGTGTTGGGGTTCGCCGCACTCACTAACCGACCTGCATGGGTGATAAAGACGCGGGAGGGCGAGCTTCTGCAAATTCCGCCAGCAGAGCTTCGCAAAGCAACTCTCCTATCGTTTCCAGAGTCATTAAAGCACCTTCATCCCGCGTCTGGGTGACGGCAAGGCCGGGATAGCCGCATGGGTTAATGGCGGCGAAGGGCGATAAATCCATCGCCACATTAAGGCTTAAGCCGTGATAGCTTGCGCCATTGGTAACGCGCAGCCCAAGGGCGGCAATTTTCGCGCCCCTGCCCGTAGCGCCCATGTATACGCCCGGTGCGCCGGAGCGCCGGTTAACCGTCAATCCTGCCCGGTAAAGGCAGGCAATGATCGCCGCTTCGATTTTACGTACCATCTCGCCAACTTTCAAGTGGCGGCGACGCAAGTCTACGAGCAGATAGACGACCAGTTGGCCGGGGCCGTGATAGGTCACCTGCCCGCCCCGGTCGCTACGCGCAATGGGAATCCCGATGTCTTCAAGAATGTGTTCCGCCTTTCCTGATTGCCCCAGGGTAAATACCGGCGGGTGCTCGGTCAGCCAGAATTCATCAGGAGTATCCGGGGTTCGGCTCCTGGTAAAAGCGCGCATGGCCTCCCAGGTCGTAAGGTAATCGGTCAATCCAAGGCGGCGAATGTGAATGTCCATCGTAAAACGATTCGGGGGTTCGGTTCGTAGATGAGTTTAGAAAAGTGTTTCTGTTTCGGCAAGCGCCTTTCTTAATCTATAATAATGCTCTTTTGTCATTTTTCGGATGTTTCAATGAGTGCCGCTTCCGCTCCTGTTTCTCCGGGGACGCTACAGTTGCCCGATACCTCGTTTTTCGCGTCTTCCCGTCTCGCAAACCTGTTTGGCGATCTCTGGACGCCGGGCTTTTATTGGCAGCTTCTGGCATTGGCGTGCTGCTTGTTTGTAGCCTGGGCATTGGCGCGCGCCTTGCGCTCCCATTTTGCCGCAACACAAGACAACGCAAGTTCGCTGGGGGCGATAACCGAGCAGACCTTTCCGCTGTTATCGGTACTCTTTATGACTATCGCCAAGGCGGTGATGGACGTTGGCGGGGCAACCCATGTCCTTGAAACTTTCATTCCCCTCCTGTTGTCGCTGGCTTTGGTGCGCGCCCTGCGGCGCATGTTGCACAGCAGCTTCCCACATGCGCGATGGCTGGAAGAGGCGAGCAAGGCATTTTCCATTCTGGTATGGGGGTGGCTTGCACTTTTCCTTTCCGGTATTGCGCCGGAAGTGATTGCAGCCCTGGAAACCGTTGGTTTGCAGGTAGGCGGGCAACGCATCAACCTATGGATGCTTACCAACGGGCTGGTGGTGGTCGTGCTGATCCTGCTGTCCTCGCTCTGGCTCTCCAGCATTCTGGAAGGGCGGCTACTGCGCTCGGATCACCTTGATATCTCGTTACGCATCGTGCTGGTTCGGGTGAGCAAGGCGCTCTTTGTGCTGTTTGCGAGTTTATTTGGCTTTTCCCTGATCGGCCTTGATATTACCGCGCTTTCGGTCTTTACCGGGGCGCTGGGGGTCGGGCTTGGCATAGGATTACAAAGAATTGCCAGCAACTACGTCTCCGGGTTCATCATTTTGCTGGATCGCTCCATCCGAATGGATAATCTGGTGCATGTGAACAATGAAACCAGCGGCGTGGTGACCCAGATCACAACCCGCTACACAGTGCTGAAAAATCTGGTGGGTGAGGAATTTATCGTACCCAACGAAACACTGGTAACCAATATCGTGCGCAACCAGACTTTTTCGGATTCCATACTGCGGGTGGTAACGGCGGTTTCCGTGACCTATGCAAGCGATCTGGAAAAGGTATTGCCGCTCCTGGAAAGTATTGCCAGGGCGCAGGAGCGCGTGCTGAAGGACCCTGCGCCTGCCGCGAACGTTATACGTTTTTCCGATAGAGGCATTGATCTGGAATTGGGCTTCTGGGTAAATGACCCGGAAAAAGGCATAGTAGCGTTGCGCTCCCAGATAAATCTGGCGATCTGGCGACGTTTCCGCGAGGAAGGAATCGAAATCCCCTTCCCGCAACGCGAGGTGCGTATTCTGGGGCAGGCGGATGTACGGATGTGCGACCCAGCCAGTAGCTGACAAGGAAGATAATTATCTTTAGTGCTTATCCGTAAATAGCTGTTTCCTGTCGCCAGCAGATCAGTGCCGCTGCCAGTGACAGCAAAGCCTCAAAGGAGGCGGCAGATTTCTCATAACGTACCATGAGT
>WRKX01000051.1 GCA_009777925.1 Betaproteobacteria bacterium
AAACCGCAAAATCTTCCCTATTCACCCGGCAATTAAGGGTTGCATCATATTTGCCATTTCGGCCCATATGGGGCGTGCCTTGAAAAGTCAAACCTTAATTGCCGGTTCAATAACGACGAAAGCGTGTTCAAGGCGATGTATCTGGCGATACGGCAATCTGCTGACAAGTGGAAGACGATTCATCACTGGAAGTCAGCTTTGCAGGTCTTTCAAATCGTCTTCGGCGAAGACAGGCTTCCGGTAAATGAGTTGTAGAAGTTATGAGTCAAACCAGATTGACACAGTTCGATTTACACACCCGATGTTTTTGGGGTTCTCGACCGCCTTGATAACCCCTTCCATTTCCAGTTCATAAAGATTGCTGACACTGCCGGATGTATCCACACAAACCGCGACATCCTGCAACCCTTCGCCGGAAACGCACGAAGGTGCTACTGCCATGAGGTTATTACCCTTGATGCTCTCCACCACTTCAAAACCGCTGTCGACCATCACATAAATCGGCGCGTCCCGGAAGGCAAGCGGAACATTACGGGCGGTAAACGTCACCAGTTGTTCCTGCTGTTGCCCAAGGCCATTGACGCGCGCATTGTCAATAACCAGATCAACGCCGTCATCCCATACCTGATTGTTATTGACATCAACAAACGCCGTGACATTGAACGAACCGGCGTAGTAATTGCTGTTGTTGCGTACCGTAATGGCAATGCTGCCATTACCCACAAAAGTATCAGGATCAACCATGAAAGCAGCGCGATCCGGACTCTTTAACATCAAATCAGGCAAGGCCGCGTTATAGCTGCGATTCAGCCGGATCATGCCCAGCGGCTGTTCTGTGGACAAGCTATCATTCCGGAAAGGCACCACCGCCGTGTCATAGCCCGGCATTGCGATCATCAGCCGCGCATCCTTATGGCTTAACCCCAGAAAACTGAAATTGCCCTGCGCGTCACTAACGCCGTTTTGCTCGGCCAAAATACTTGAACCGGGAATTACCTCCTGCAACAAAATTGACGCGCCGCTCAATCTTTCCAAGTCCTGAGCATCAACAATGATGCCTTGAACCCTCCATGTTTTACTGCCGCCTACCCAGAGTGGATCAAGAGCAGCATTGACCTCTGTCGTTCCCTGGAAATTAACCGGCAAACTCGCTGCGTGATACTGGTTATGCTGGGCATGGATCATCAAATTCCCGCGTGGGACGTCCACAAACTCATAGCGTCCCTGCGCGTTTGTTACGCCGGTATCCGTATAGTCTCCGCTTACGGATACCGTCGCGCCCGGCAAAGGTTGCCTGGTTGCCGCGTCAAATACAACACCATACAAATTGAGCGTAGGCGTAGATTGCGCCAGCAATTCCACCGGCAGTTCGTAGGATTGCCCGGTCACTACCTTGAAAGCGGCATAGGCAGATTCATAACCCGGCATATTGATCTGAACCTGCGTGTCGCCCTCCCGCAACGGCGCAATAACGACAACGCCATCCGCTCCGGTTGGCGTCGTCAAAGTGTTCTGCCCGGTCAACGTGACCTCAGCCCCGATCAACGCCTGACCACCAAGACGTTCCGTCACACTAACCTTAAGACTGGCGACATTTTGCGAATTCGTTTCAGGCCGTAGCGCGACATTCAATACAGTGGTATTGTAATTAACAGAAATCACCATTGAAAGCGGGTCGTATCCCGTTTTTTCAAAATAAATCGGCTCATTCGAAAAAATATCCGTTGACCTTATTGGCAACTGATAATTACCTTGCGCGTCAGTCTTTGTTTCCCAACCTCTGGACGGTATCCTGACCGTTACGTCGGCAAGCGGTATCTGACTCTGGGCATCAGTCACCACTCCTTTAAGGAACCCACCTGTTTGTTCTGCTCTCTTAAGCACAACCGGCACCTCAATATCCATCCAGCCGGTCAGGTTCAATGGCAACAACAAACGCTCATAGGTACTGTTGAGATAAAACTCGACGAGATTCAGACCATCCACAAAATTCCTAGTTGTCACAGCTTTACCCGCAGCATCCGTATATAAATTCAGCAGCATGGTAGTGGCAGGATTGACCCAGATTCTGACATTCCGTAGCGGTAGCCCTGTGTCAGCATCGGTGACAATGAAAGTCACCTGTTTGTTTGTGGCGGTATTGTTTTGTTTGAAAAGAATATTGAGCGATACGGTCTCCCCTGCTTGCCCAGTAAAGTCGACTACTACCATCGGATAATTGCTATTATAGGTCGCCGTCAGGGTAGATAACCCGGCAGGTATCCCGGCAAGGCGGAAATTCCCGCTGCTGTCCGTTCTGGTCTGCAACGAACCTACCTGAATCAAGACATTATTGGCAGCAACTTCTCCAGTTGTATCGTTCCAATACTTTGCTGTCCCGGTTACGACAACATCCGCCCCCGCGCCGGGAACCAACCTGATTTCGCCAAGGTCAAGTTGTTGCCCCGCTTGCAACCCCAAGGCACTGTTCAGAACACGATACCCTGTCGCCGTAACGCCCAACTGCTCTGCGCCAGCCTCTAAATGTGTAAAACTGAACTTGCCTTGTGCATCGGTTGTAGTACTCAGATTCGCCTTACCCAAAGTAATCGTAGCTCCAGCGATAGGGCTACCACTATCTGCATCAATGACTGTGCCTCTGACGGACGCCAAATCGGGATTAACAGTTTCCTGCGCGGCAGCAAACAGAACACGCAACGCCAGAGCCGTCAGATAAGCATCACCCTCCCAACTGCCATTGGGCAGTTGGGCTGCCGCCAAAGCGGCAATGGCTGCCTGCTCACTGCTGGCGTCTGTTAATCCCGGTAGAATGGATAGCAACGCATGCGCGGTTTGCAGTGTATTGTCCCAGTTGCCGCCGCTATTCTTTTGCCCTGACAGCCATTGTCTGCCTTTTTCCACATATTGATTAACAACAAAATGCGCGCGATAACGCCAGACGGCATGAGTCGCAATAGCTGAAATCACAATATCCGTATATTGAGGGGTAACATTGGCGCGATCCCAATGACCATCCGCACCCTGTTGCGCCACCAACCAACTCAATGCTTTGACAGCCGCATCACTCTTGGGCGCAACATCCGCCAAAGCCTCTAACGCTACCGCGGTATCCAGCACATTGCTGGGATGATCCTGGTCAGCGCCAAATCCGCCATCCTGATTCTGAAGCAGAAGAAGCTGCTCAACCTCCGCTGTGGCAGCAGCGCCAATCTGCTGTCTGGCTATGATCTGGCGAGCAAGAAGATCGGTAACAGTCGGAGTAGTTCCGAGCGCAAGGGCTGTCAAAGCGCCGGGCAGCGGCTGCCCTAACTGGTGGTACGTCGTCAGAACCTCAAATTGCCTCTGCCGAAGAAAAGGAACATCCACAACCAGCGCGCCATTCACCCCGCTTTGCGCGTTCAGCCAGGATAATCCCTGCTGAACAGCCGGAGAAAAAACCTAGGCATGTGCCATCCTGCACAGACAAAACATGGCAAAAATGACAAGCCACGCTACTGACCACCGATTGTTTTGCATCATCATGCCCTACCCGGTTTGAAATATCGCGTGATACTGTAGACATAAGTTTCACTTGTCAATGAAAAATTTGTAAGTTCAGACGTTTAACCCCATACAACCGACTTCCCAACCATCATTGCAAAAAGCGTATGCGCCAAATCCATAGATACCATGCGCTACTGGCAATAACGCTGTATCTGTTAGAACCAAAACCGCTCTGGCTGATTTATCAGCGATTGTTCTACTACAATATGCGCCTGCTCTTCGCAAGGTATGGCGCAAGGTACTAGACCAACACAATAAATTTCTGTATAACGCAGTGATGATGGATTTGTAATTTAAACCAAACACGCGAGTGACACTCGCATAAACGCTCATGATGACCAAAGAACCTTTTGCCCGGATCAACAGGCTTACCTGCCGCGTTACGAAAAGCCGGGGATTCACGCTTCTGGAGTTGCTGCTGGTAGTTGTCATCATTGGACTACTGGCAGCCTATGTTGGGCCGCGTTACTTTGCGCAACTGGAAAAATCCGAGCGTAGCGTTGCCAAGGCGCAGATCGAGAGTCTGGCCAGGGCGCTGGATACCTACCGACTGGATACCGGACATTACCCAACCACAGAACAGGGATTGATCGCCCTGGTAAAGCGCCCCAATGACGAACCCAGATGGAATGGCCCATATCTGCAGAAAGAAGCGCCCCTTGATCCCTGGGGGCGACCTTACGTCTATCGTTCACCCGGACAGGAAGAAGACTTTGACCTGTTTTCCATGGGCAAGAACGGCCAGGAAGGCGGAGAGGGAGAGGACGCTAATGTATCATTTCGTTGAACTTCTGACAGCATGACGCAATCGTCCGCTTCTCTGGCGCTACCACCTGTCGGCAAACAAGAAACAGGCTCACCCTCATCAACTGCGCTTTCCTGGCGTCTCAAGGCCAAAAGCGCGGGAGGACAGCTTCAGACGTTGGAATTTTCCGGCATCACACAGGTAGAGGCTATTCGCCGCGCGACAACGCGCGGTTTTACCGTATTGACGCTGGAACCTGTCGGTAAAACCGAAAATCCAACAATGCAGGCCAGAGGGCGGGAATCGTTTCCCCTGTTGCTATTCTGCCAGGAATTACTGGCTCTTCTGGAAGCCGGCCTTAACCTGACCGAAGCTCTGGCAACCCTGTTAGCCAAAGAACGCCAGGCTTTCACACGCTCCATTCTGCAACAGATACTGCAAGCGCTCCACGAAGGGCGTAATTTTTCTGACGTGCTGGCAACGTTGCCCCGTCATTTTTCAACTATTTATGTCGCTACGGTGCGCGCCTCGGAACGCACCGGCGACCTGCCGCAAGCCTTGTCCCGTTATATCACTTACCAGTCCCAATTCGAGGTTCTCCGCAAAAAGCTGGTTTCAGCGGCCATTTATCCTATCATGCTCCTTTCCGTCGGCGGGTTGGTCACGCTCTTCCTGCTGGGCTACGTAGTACCCCGCTTTTCAGTAGTGTATGAATCCTCCGGACGTGATCTGCCCTGGCTTTCCTCCATGCTGTTGTCGTTTGGCAAGGTTATTTACGCCAATTGGATCGCTGCCTTACTGTCCTTGTGTATGAGTGGCGCGGTAATAATCTGGGCGCTTGCCCAACCCGGATTCCGGACATGGCTGCTTAATCAGGCGCTGCGCATGCCTTTCCTGGCCAAACAGGCTGAAACTTTCCGGCTGGCCCGTTTCTATCGGGCGGCAAGTTTATTGCTGTCGGCAGGCGTTCCTCTGCCGCGCGCGCTGGAAATGGTATCCGGGCTATTGGGCTTTGAGCAGCAAATACGCTTGCAAAAAAGCCGCGTTGCCGTCGAACAGGGACAACCTTTCTCGATTGCTCTGGTCTCGCAGCAACTGGCGACGCCTGTGGCTGAATCACTTATCAAGGTAGGCGAACGTTCCGGGCAGATGGCGCAGATGTTAGAGCGAACGGCGCGTTTTGCCGATGAAGAATTCGCCCGTTGGATTGACTGGACTTCACGTCTGCTGGAGCCGGTTCTGATGACAATAATCGGCGTGGTTATTGGTACCGTAGTGGTACTGATGTACCTGCCGATTTTTGAATTGGCGGGAAGTTTGCGGTGATGGACGCAACCACTGTTTCCGAAGCGCGCATACTTGACGCCGCCCTGTTGGAACAGGCGCGAGAACGCTGTTTGCGCGAAGACATTACGCTCCTGGATGCCATACAGGAAATTTCCGGATGGGAAAACGCCGAACTGACCCGAATACTGGGCGAGAGTTTTGGCTACCCCGTACTGAACATGGCGGAGCTACAGGCGCTTAGCCCTGATTTCAATACGTTGCCATACACGGATTGCGCGCAACGGCAGATGTTTTGGGCGCAGGAAAAATCCGGCGCGGGATTGTTGGTGCTTTCAAACCCTTTTGACGAGGCTGCTGAAACATGGGGGTTACGACAAGGTACTCACAATAAGGGGCGCGTAGTTCTGGCGCATCCAGGTGACATACAGGCTTATCTGGCGCAGCAGGAACACCAGATGCGCGCGATGGATGGAGTGGATGTGCAAACCCACAAGGCGGGCAGTGACGAAGTAGCGGCTATCATCACCCTTACTTCAATCCGGGACGATACCAGTCCGGTCGTAAAGCTGGTCAACTCCACGCTTTACGACGCGCTCAAGTTGCGCGCCAGCGATATTCATCTGGAGTGTGACGCCAATTGCCTGCATGTTTCTTATCGTATTGACGGCGTATTGGTGCCGATTACCGAAGTGCCGGGGCAGGAAATGTCCGAGCAGGTCATCTCGCGCATCAAGGTTATGGCGGAACTGGATATTGCCGAACGCCGTATCCCGCAGGACGGTCGTTTCAAGGTGCGCGTCAATATGCGGGAACTTGATTTTCGGGTATCGGTCATGCCGAATATCCACGGCGAAGATGCGGTGCTGCGTCTGCTGGATCGCCAATCCCTGGCCGAGGAAGCGCATGCCTTGCGCCTGGATCACCTGGGTCTGGACAGTTACACCATGGCGGCTATCCGGAAACTGGCCGCCAAACCGCACGGTATGCTGTTGGTAACAGGGCCGACAGGCTCCGGCAAAACCACCACGCTCTATGCGGCCATTACCGAAATTCATACCGGGCGGGACAAAATCATCACCATTGAGGATCCGGTGGAGTACCGTCTGCCCCGGGTGCTGCAAATTCCTGTCAATGAAAAAAAAGGGCTGACATTCGCGCGAGGCTTGCGTTCAATTCTGCGCCATGACCCGGATAAAATCATGGTTGGTGAAATTCGTGATGGTGAAACAGCGCAGATTGCGATACAGGCGGCGCTTACCGGACATCTGGTGTTTACGACCGTTCATGCAAATAACGTATACGACGTGCTTGGGCGCTTTCTGCATATGGGAGTGGATGTTTACAGCTTCGCTTCGGCGCTTAATGGCATCGTAGCGCAGCGTCTGTTGCGTGTTAACTGCCCACACTGCGCTACCGACATCCAACCTGATGCTGAAGCCCTGCGGCAGGCGGGTCTGGATATGGATAAGGTACAGGGATGGCGATTCAAGGCAGGCCAGGGTTGCGGTAATTGCCGTGGCGTCGGCTATAAAGGACGTAAGGCTGTGGCGGAAGTGTTGATTTTAAATGATGGCTTACGCGAACTGATCGTCGGGCGCGCGCCGATTTCTGCTCTCAAGGAACACGCGCGAGAAGCCGGTTTGCGCGCCCTGGAACGAACCGCCATGGAATTGGTGGCTTGTGGTGAGACCACGCTGGAGGAAGTTCTGCGTGTTGCGGGATAAAATGTTTTCATTCCCGACTCGTCAAATGCTCGGGTTGTGGATTGGCAAACGGCATATCCGCTGGGGATTGCTGACAGGACGCAATTCACGCGCTCAATGGCAGGAACTGGGCGCAATTTCTATCCAGATAACAGACGATGGTTCGCCGGATATAGCTGCTCTGTGCGCTGCCTTGCGAGAACTTGCGGGCGAGACGCCGCGTAAGGGTCTTGAATTGCGGGTCGTCATTGCGGACATGTGGTTGTCTGTCGCTACTATCCCCTGGAGTCCGGCTTTGCGGCGTAAGGATACTGCCATTGCTTTTGCGCGGGAATGCCTGTCCGGTTTCGGGTTCAGGCTATCGGCGGATGATGAAATATATCTGGATGACGCCCCGTATGACGCGCTACGCCTGGCAGTTGCCTATCCGCAAGCGGTGTTGAACGCTATCGAAGAATGCGCCCGGCGTTGGCAGGCTTACTGGCGTTCATTGCGTCCTGTCTCCGTTCTGGCCTGGCGAACACTATCCCGAAAAATGGCTGTTCAGGCCATGGCAATTTCCGATGAAGAGCAGGTGACACTGTTTCTGGCTAATCAGAAGCGTCAATTTTTCCGTCTCCCATCGCTTCAGGAGATGAAAACGCAGGCGCGTTTGCCTGAACATTCATCTGCCGAGACTTTACAACTTGCCTGGAAACGCCTGCGCCTGCGGCAACCACAGGTACGCGATATCCAGAGCGTCCTGACGCTCGATGCTTCCGAGGAAGGGGAAAAACCGGGACAGACATTACCCCCTTTTGCGTCGCCGGATGTGCCATGGCGACATTTGCAACCGAACGCGCGCTGGATGGATGCTCATAGCGGATTGTGCGCATTGGACGCCCATGCGCGCCCGCATCACCCTGGATGGGTGCACTGGATTATTCTGTTCATGGCAGTCGTCATCTTAGGTAGTCTGACTTCGGGAGCATGGACGCTGCATAAGCGCGCTGAAGCGGCGCGCGTTGCGTATGAGAATTTGCGGCAAAACGCAAAGCCGCCGGCACCCGCCATTTGGAACCGCGAAGAACTTGCGCGTATCGGCGCGGTTAACGCAGCCATTAACCAGCTTAATTTACCGATAGAAGCCGTGTTGCAAGCCTTGCGCCCACCTCATGACATTCGCGTTGCAGTATTGCAGGTGGAAACTTCTGTCGCCACAAATGAAAATAACGCTAATCTTCTCAAGATTACGGCGGAGGGATTAAGCAGTTCGGAAATGACACGTTATGTGGCATTCGTATCCGAACGGCGGCCTTTCGTGCGCGCCTATCTGACGCATCACGAAATTACCGGAAGTGGCGACACAGAACGTTTCCGTTTCTCGATGGAGGCTCAATGGAACAATTGATGGGAGAGAGCAGGTTTAGTTCCATTGGCGATGGAACAGTGCGCCTGCGGTGGTTAGCGCAACAGGGCCTGGCTACCATGTCCCGGATTTTCGGCGTCTGGGACTGGAGTCTTTTGGGTGTTTTGGTGTTGTCAGGATGTATGCTGATTTTGCTGAACCTTCAGCAGCGCCAGGCTCACATTTGGGAAACCCGCTTATCCAACGCTCAGCCCGCTCCCGAAATGCGTTTTGCCAGACCGCTTGCAAAAACGCCGGATGACGACCGTCAACGCCTGCGCGCATTTGAGGAACTGCTATTGCCGCACGAGGACATTCCAATAGCGGTAGAGAATCTTTTGCGCGCCGCCAAAGAGGCGGGTTTGGCGATTCGCCGCGCGGAATATAGAGCGCAACCGGATATTCGAGGTCGTTTTCTGCGCTACAGGATCAGTCTGCCAGTGCAGGGAACAGCGGAAAACGTCAATCAATATCTCTATGCAGCCCTGCTGAATCAGGAAAATCTGGCTTTGGAGAGCGTGCAACTCAAGCGCGAAAATCTGAATTCACCTGATCTTGAGGCGCGTATTCAATGGTCGGTTTTAACCCGCCTGCCGGACGAAACGGAAAATCTGCCATGAAACGAAGCGCCGCAATACGTACCGGATTATGGCTTGCTCTCATAGCAACCTTACTGGCTGCCTGGTTCGCGCCGGAAGAACAAGGTAGTGAAGTTGCCCTGAGCGCGCGTGTCAAAAAAAATTCAGAAAGTCCTCCTGTTTCCACTGCTGTGGATGAAATTTCAAACAATGCGGCAAATGCCGGGCAACGCGCAAACGCGCCTCTTAAGGTACTGCACATCAAAAAACGCAAAGCGCAAGACGACGAAGCGGTTTCGCTGTTCGCTCTCTCGGAATGGCAGCGCGTAAAAAACACCCGGTTGCCTGAGAATGTAGCAGATAAAAAAGAAGAGTCCCAACCGCCGCCTGCGCCTACTGCCCCTCCCCTGCCGTTCGTGGTAATGGGAAAATATGTTGAGGATGGAAAAATCACGGTATTTTTACTTCAGTCTGAGCAGGTTTTGCTCGCGCGGGAAGGGGAAACATTGGCAAATTCATACAAAGTAGAACGCGTTGACGCCACTGCGGTTCATTTGCGTTACCTGCCGCTGGACATACCACAGATTCTGGAAACAGGCGACTCCCTATGAAAACCAGCAAGAAATTAGCAACAGGCATTCATGCCTGTCGCTCAAAACAAACAAGAAAGGGGTTTACATCCCCTTCCCTTGTTGCTACGGTCGAAACCCCGGCCTTTAGGCCGGGGTTCCAACCTTCGCGCCGCCCTGAAGGGCGGGGTTTTAAACCGGAGTTAGTTTTACGATGACGAAAGAAGGCTTTAGCGTGCAATTTGGATATTTTTTATCTTTTCTTTCTTCTTGTGGGCGATATTTCAGGCCAGCCTGCGTTCGTATGCTCATTATGGTATGCGTGGTAGGAATATTGTCCGGGTGCGCTGGTATGGAGGCTTACCGCGAAGGTCAATCATTGCTGGCGGAAGGAAAAACTGAGCAGGGATTGGCCAGACTTGAAGAAGCTGTCAGGCTTGATCCCAGGAATGCGGAATACCGTATTGCGTTAAGCAACCATCGTCTAATCATCATTAACCAACTGATCTCTGCCGGGGAACAGGCGCGCCGTGAAAATCGCTTAAGCGACGCGGAGAAAATCTACCGGCATGCGCAAACTCTTGATCCGGGAAATGCCATGGCGCGGCAGGGATTGGACATGTTGGTACAAGCGCGTCGGCATCAAATTACGCTTGCCGAAGCGGAAGCGTTACTAACAAAGGAAACGGCGGATGATCTGAATACCGCGCTGGAAAAATTGCGTGTCATCCTTACGGAAAATCCGAATCACAAGCCTGCCCTCAACCTGAAGGCGCGTGTTGACGCGCAACGCGCCCAAATCATGCGCCCGGAAACGCAATTAGCCGCCATTTTCAGGAAACCTGTTTCACTGGAGTTCCGCGAAGCGCCGCTCAAATCGGTTTTAGAGGTTATTTCCAAAGTATCCGGCCTGAATTTCTTTTACGATCATGAAATACGCCCTGATCTGAAGGCGACGATCTTTGCCAAAAACACCTCTGTTGAAGACGCCATGCGGCTGATACTGGTAACCAACCGGCTTGAATACAAAATTCTCAACGAAAATTCCATCCTGATTTACCCCAATACGCCGCAAAAGTTGAAGGAGTATCAGACCCTGGCGATACGCAGCTTTTATCTTACAAACGCTGATGTCAAGGCAGTTGCCAATTCCATCAAGACCCTTGTTAAAACCAGGGATTTAGTCATGGACGAACGCCTGGGGGTCATCATCATGCGCGATACGCCGGAAGCGATTCGCATGGCGGAACGCATTGTGGCCCTGCAGGATCTGAACGACCCGGAAGTCATGCTGGAAGTCGAAATTCTGGAAATCAAACGTTCCCGGCTGCTTGAACTCGGCATTCAGTGGCCATCCCAGATGACCCTTTCGCCCTTGCAACTTGAAGGACTGCCGCTGACTATTACCGACCTCAGGAATCTTAACAGGGACACAATCCAGGTGGGAATCGGCAATGTGACTGTAAACGCGCGCAAGGAAGATCAGGATGGCAACATTCTGGCCAATCCGCGCATTCGTGTGCGCAACAGGGAAAAGGCCAAGATTCAGATCGGGGATCGCATACCTGTTATCACCTCGACTTCGACCTCGACGGGTTTTGTTGCTGAATCGGTCACTTATCTGGATGTCGGCCTGAAACTGGAAGTTGAGCCAAGTATCCATCTTAATGACGAGGTAGCCATCAAAATAGACCTGGAAGTCTCGAACCTTGTCCGGGAAATCATGAGCAGTTCAGGTACGCTTTCCTATCAAATTGGCACACGCGGCGCAACAACGGTATTGCGGCTAATGGATGGTGAAACTCAGGTTCTGGCGGGCCTTATCAACGATGAAGACCGCACTTCCGCCAATAAATTTCCCCTCCTGGGTGAATTGCCGATTGTCGGACGCCTGTTCGGCAGCCAGAAGGACGATAACCAGCGTAGTGAAATTCTGTTGTCCATAACTCCGCGCATAGTGCGTTCCATCCAGCGTCCTGACATGCTGGACGCCGAGTTTGAGTCGGGAACGGAAAGCAGTGTCGGCTCGTCAAGCCTGCGTTTATCCAGCATTATCGAAACGCCGGTCACTGAAACCACTAACAGCGCCGATACCGCTGACAAGCAGAGTGGCGAAAATCCTCAGGCAACAGATAATTCTGCTTCCACAACCTCTGACAATCCGGCAACCGAAGCGGCGGCAGGCTCTATCACGCTGGACTGGCAAATGCCTGCGCAGGTACGCGTTGGCGAGCAATTCAGCGCTGTGTTGCGTATCAGCAGTGAGGTTCCTCTCCGTAGCATGCCGATCATGTTGGGTTTTGATCCGCAAATATTACAAGTGGTCAGTGTTCACGAAGGAGATTTTTTTGGGCAGGGTAATAGGCAGACTAATTTTAACTACCGCCAGGACCCTGCTCAGGGCAGAATATCTGCCGCCTTTGCGCGGCAAACTGCCAATGAACAGGATTCAGGAATCAATGGTGAAGGAAGCCTGATTACAGTCAATTTCAAAGCGGTCAAGGCAGGCAACCTGACCAACCTGCAACTGCTTTCGGCAACGCCGGAACCCATGCCAGCAGTGCCTATGCCGCTTCCAGTTGAACGACCGATACATATCCTGCCATGACACACAACCATTTATTTCGCTCAGGACGCCGATCTTCCGGGTTTACGTTCATTGAACTGATGGTGACTCTGGCGATCATGGCGGTGCTCGTTACGGTGGCAGTCCCAATGTTGCAGATCAACGCGCAGCGCCAGAAAGAGCGGGAGCTGCGAGCGGCGCTGACCGAAATCCGCGAAGCGCTGGACGCTTACAAGCGAGCCTCGGATCAAGGCAGGATTCCTATACAAATTAACGGAACGGGGTATCCGCAAACGCTTGAAGAGCTTGTGACAGGTATTGAAGATCAGCGTAGCCCAACCCGCCGGAAAATATATTTTCTGCGCCGTCTGCCTGCTGATCCGATGGCGCCGCCTGCCGAAAACTCCGCGCAAAGCTGGGGATTGCGTAGTTATGCTTCACCGCCTGATGCGCCTGCCGAGGGAGATGATATATTTGATGTTTACTCGCACTCCGATAAAATCGGCCTGAACGGAGTTCCTTACCGGGAGTGGTAAATCATGCGGAGCGTATTGAAAAACGGTTTTACCCTGATTGAGATGTTGGTCGTCATGGCTCTTGTGGCGTTGCTGCTGACAATCGCCCTGCCCCGTTACTTTGGCGCTCTGGACAATTCCAAAGATGTAGCTTTGCAGGAAAATCTCAAGGTACTGCGTATCACACTGGACAAATTTTATGCCGATAAAGGACGTTACCCGCAGACGCTGGAAGAACTGGTCGAGCATAGATACCTGCGCGCGGTGCCCATAGACCCCATCACTGAATCTGCCGACACCTGGATACTGATCCCGCCGGAATATGACGCTGAAGATGGCGAGGATAGCTGGAACAGCATTGCCGACATCAGGAGCGGCGCGACAGGAAGGACAAAAGAGGGCGTGGCCTATGAAAGTTTTTAGAGCGTTTTCGGTTTAAGTATGTATATTTTTACCCACACTTTCCCGGCCTTCTGGTCTTGCGGACTGCAATTGTTTCTCCCCTCTCCCGCTTGCGGGAGAGGGGTTGGGGGAGAGGGTCGGTCACGCCATGATCGCTTTTCCGTTTGGATGAATGCGTGCTTGCATAGAAAACGCTCCAGGTTCACTGTTCCTCCGCGCCAGCAGGTAGGCTTCACCTACCTTTGGGTACTGATGCTGGTTGCCTTGATGGGGATGGCGCTGACGGTGGCTGCCGAAATGGATAGCATGGTTTCCAGGCGTGACCGGGAAAAACACCTGCTGGCTGTTGGTCGGCAATTCCAGATTGCTATCGCGCATTATTACGAACGTATGCTTGTAAACGGGCGCAACGAATACCCCCGCAGCCTGGAAGATTTGCTGAAAGATCCGCGCTATCCGGGCACCATGCGCCATCTGCGCAGGATTTTTGTAGACCCGATGACCGGCAAAACCGAATGGGGGCTTGTGCGGCTTGGCGACCGTATTGTCGGCGTCCATTCCCTGTCAGAGCAAAAGCCTGTCAAGCAGGATAATTTTGAGGTTGAGGCCGCCCATTTTGCCGGCTCGGAAAGTTATACGCAGTGGGTTTTTACTTACCCGCCAAACCTGCTCCTGAAAGTTAACAATCAGTCCGACAACACTGCGGGCACTCCTGCCAAACCGCAAAGCACCGCCCCTGACAATGCTGGAGCCTGGCGACCGCGATGAGCTTTTCAGGTTTTCCGATAAAACAATTTGCCTGCTGGTTGGCATTTATTCTGTTGGCGGGCGGGAGTGTGTCGGCATTGGCACAAAGCTCCCTGCAAAGTGGCGATGAATTGCCGGAAGCGCTTAAAGGAATACCTCCAGCAGGCTCAAGCTGTAAACGGGAGGATGTCATTGATGCGGAAAAAGCGCCCTCAGCGCCAAAAATAGCGCCTGATCCGGCTTGTGCGCGTTCTGTACAGGAAATTGCCGCATTGCGCGCCCAGCCGGAAACCATCCTTGTTGATCTGCGCTCTCCTATGGAATATCAGGCTTTCCATGTGCATAACGCGGCTTCTCTTTCCCTGTCCGGCATCCTGATTAAGCCGTATTTGCGCGACAAAACACTGGTATTAATGGGGAGCGGCAAAGCAGAAGCCGATGTATACCGTGCTTGCGCCCAATTAAAGCGGGCAGGATATGCGCGTGTGTTTGTTGCGCAGGGCGGGATTATCGCCTGGTTGTTGGCTGGAAATGAGGTACAAGGCAGAGCGGTAAGCGCCTCCATGCTGTCCCAACTTTCCGCTGCCGAATTGTGGTTGGAAGCGCAGAATCCGCTCAACCTGGTTTTTTTGGAAAAGAGCCGCGCAGCGCTTCGTTCTGCCTTGCCTAAGGCAATTGTATTGGAGCAAAATCCTGATGCTTTGCGCGCGCAAATTGCCAAATACAAATCCCGCCATTTTCCGGGTGTTGTTCTGGTCACTGCGTCAAAACCTGATAGTGAGCAGATCAGGGAAATGCAGCAGGCGTTACAACCCTTGCCGCTTTTATTTTATAGTGGCACGGATGCGGAGTTTTTTGCCCATACGGCGCAGCAGGAAGCTATTTGGGACGCACAAGAGCGCGGCCCCAAATCTTTGCGGTGCGGGCCGTGACCTCATCTTCATCCCGCCGCGCCTTTCTTAAATTCGGTCTGTGTAGCGCGTCATCTCTCCTGATTGCGCAAAGTTTTCCGCAAATCAGCAGCGCCGCGCCGCGAGAAGCGATGTCGTTATTGCGTCGGATGCGCTTTAACCTGCAATTCCACAATCCTGCTGCCCGAACTCTGGAAAACCAGATTTTTCGCAGCTATTTGCCTTTAAATTCTGCTACGCAAAAATTGGTGGATGTGAAAGTTTCCATGCCCTGGCTTTTGCGGGATGATGCCTTGGGGCATCAGATTCTTGAACTAAGTTTTGAGCGCGCGCATGGTTTTTTCAAGCAAGTTGTATCTTTGGAAACTACTATTGAACTGACAGTTCCATCAGCCAGACTGACCCTGCCGAATCCTTCAATTTGGCTGACATCCGAACGATTCGTTGAATCCGATCATCCGGATATTATGGCGCTGGCGCAAACGCTGCAACGGGAATCGAAAAAGGCTACTCTGGAAGCTATTTATGATTGGGTTATTGGGCATATGGAGCATACTGGTTATTTTGCGGAAGATTTCGGCGCGTTATATGCGCTTCATAACAGGCGGGGAGACTGCACCGAATACGCCAATCTGGTCGTAGCCCTGGCCAGAGCCAGCCATATTCCCGCGCGCACAATTGGCGGATATGTAACAGAACATGATGTTGCCTCCAAACCGAAGGATTATCACGACTGGTCAGAAATATTTCTGGATGACAACTGGCGGGTAATTGACGCGCAAAAACAACGGTTTTTTCCGGACAATCGGAGTTATATCGGCTTCAGAATCCACCGGGAAAAACCGGACAATTCCATCGGCTCGAACCATCGCTATCTCATGCTGGGAGAATTGCAGGTTACGTTTAGATAAACAGTGGTAGCAGTTTATGCTTTTGGTGTTAGTTGGTTCTATGGATTTTGGTATCGCGGAGAGCTTTTAACCCGGTAACCCGGTAGGTTGAGGTGAGCCTGCGAATCCCAACATTCTGGGAAGAAAACAATCGCATTGGCATGACAGGTTGACCGTAAGGAGATGAGACGCATTTTATAGTACTTCCCGCGAATAAATTTACTGTTGTTAGTACAATTGTATAGTTGGCATTCATTTTGCCTTACTGAAGTTGTCGCATGATTTTTGGAGGTTCCGGACATGGCTGCGTGTTTGACTGGTGAAGCATCCGCCGGATCATAAGCCCGGCAAGCCTGGCCCGAAAGGGAGCCGGAAGTACGATCAGGAAGAGTTGCGAGCAG
>WRKX01000052.1 GCA_009777925.1 Betaproteobacteria bacterium
CTCAAACTCGCTACCGAAAACCACATGAACATGCTCACCCAACACCCTGATCGCGTCCAATCTTATTTCAATGATCCTAAAACCAAATATGCCGCATAATATTCAATACTTAATGGCCGGGTGAATAGTGTCATTCTGCGACTAAACCTGACGGCTTCGCGCAAAATGACAAGGTAGTTTTGTCGTAGGCGAATGGTATTGATTCCTCCTTCCTGTTTGGAACTGATTTGTAACTCTTCCTGTTTGGCACATTACGAGGCCGAAAGGGACAGGAGGAATCCATACCATTCGCCTACGGCTCTATTTGGCGTATTATTCACAAATTCTGATTTTTTAATGGACGCAGGAAATGCAATTATCGTGGGAGATGATCCAGGCCAACGCTCTCTCTTTTTCCAGGCGCTGGAAAGACGGGCATGACGAAAAATCCGAAGGGCAAAGTTTCGTGCGTGATTTTCTCGCCGTGTTTGGCGTAAAAGATGCCGCTGCCATGGGGCGCTTTGAAGAACGCGCCAAACGTGAAAGCGGGCGTGGTTTCATGGATTACTTCTGGCCGCAGCGAATCGCCATCGAAATGAAAAGCCGGGGGAAGAATCTGGAAGAAGCCTGGGAGCAAGTGAAGGACTATGTTTTTCATCTGCCTGCCAACGAAATACCCGATCTCGTCATGGTTTGTGATTTCGAGCATATCGTGCTGTACCAGCGTAACACTAGCGGGAAAAAACAATTCAAAATCAAAGACCTGCATCGGCATGTGCGTAAGTTTGCCAACATCGCGGGCTATGAGAGTACCCGCGAAATTGAGGATCAATTGGAAGTCAACGTCACTGCTGCCGAAAAAATGGCGAAGCTGCACGACGCCCTGAAAAGCAGTGGCTACGAAGGCCACGATCTGGAAGTCTATCTCGTGCGCCTCCTGTTCTGCCTTTTTGCTGACGATACTGGTATTTTTCCGCAGCAAGCCTTTTTGAACTACGTCGAAAATTCAAAGAAAGATGGCAGCGACCTCTCCGAGCGAATCGGAAAACTCTTTGAGGTATTGAACTGGCCGGACGAAACCCGCGCCAAGAGAACCTTGCTCTCTTTAGATTTGAAGCAATTCCGATATATCAACGGCAGATTGTTCAAGGATTTGCTTCCTTCCGCCGACTTCGACGCAAAGATGCGCGCCACCCTGCTGGAATGCTGCCATTTCGATTGGGGCAAAATTTCACCTGCGATTTTTGGCGCGATGTTTCAGGGGGTGATGGACAAAGAGGAGCGGCGCGAATTGGGGGCGCATTACACCAGCGAAGAAAACATTTTGAAACTCATCAATCCGCTTTTCATGGATGAGTTATGGGCAGAGCTGGAGCAAGTCAAGACGAACCAGAAGCAGCTTGAGCAATTTCACAACAAAATCAGTCGCTTGAAATTTCTTGATCCTGCCTGTGGCTGCGGCAACTTTTTGATTATTACTTATCGTGAGTTGCGTCGTCTGGAGCTTGAAGTCTTGAAGATGAAGATCAAGAGCAGCCACCAGAAGGTGCTGGATATTGAATCCATGCTCAAAGCCAGTGTCGCACAGTTTTACGGGATTGAGATTGAGGATTTTCCTTGTCAGGTTGCGATGGTTGGAATGTGGCTGATTGACCACCAGATGAATTTACGTGTGTCTGAAGAATTTGGAGCCTATTACACCCGACTACCTTTGCGAGAGAGCGCAACGATTGTGCGTGAAAACGCGCTCAGGATTGACTGGGAAAGCGTGGTAGCAAAAGAGGAGTTGCGTTTTATATTGGGGAATCCGCCGTTTGTCGGAAAAAAAGAACAAACATTACGGCAAAGAGAAGATATGCAAATCGTGTTCGGTGACTTGAAAGGCAGAGGCCGTCTTGATTATGTTTCTGCATGGTATAAAAAAGCCACAGATATAATGAATGGAACAACAATAAAAACTGCTTTTGTTTCTACCAATTCTATAACGCAAGGCGAACAAGTTCCTATTCTCTGGAAACCTTTAATGGAACGCGGTATTTTTATTAACTTCGGAGTCCCCACCTTCAAATGGAGCAATGAAGCTAAAGGCAAGGCTGCTGTGCATTGTGTAATAGTTGGTTTTGGCTTCTTAAAAACCGAACCAAATATAAACCCGTATCTTACGGAAGCGCCAACCGTTTTCGTTGAAAGCCGTGCTATGCCAATTTGCGCTGTTCCTGAAATTGTTACAGGCAACCAGGCAACGGATGGAGGATATTTTTATTTCGACCAGACAGAATATGATGATTTTTTAAGCCGGGAGCATTTGGCAGGAAGGTACATTCGCAGAGCTTACGGTGGCGAGGATTTCATAAAAAATAAACCTCGTTATTGCTTATGGCTTATTGATATTGATCCAAAGACATTGAAACAAATGCCACTTGTTTTAGAGCGGATAGCAAAAGTTAGAAAATTTCGTCTTGCCAGCGCAAAGAAAGCGACAAGGCAATGGGCTGACATGCCCGCCATATTTACTGAAAACCGGCAACCAGATACGAATTTTATTGTAATCCCAAAAGTATCATCAGAGAACAGGCGTTATATTCCCATAGGTTTTTTATCACCGGATGTAATATGTAATAATACTTTGAAAATCATTCCCAATGCTACGCTATATCATTTTGGCATTTTATCGTCTAATGTTCATAACGCATGGATGCGTACTGTCGGCGGGAGAATGAAAAGTGACTACCAGTATTCAAACAACATGGTTTACAACAACTTCCCGTGGCCGGACGCAACTGAAGACCAAAAGGCAGCGATTGAAAAACTGGCAGAAGCGGTGCTTGATGCTCGCGCATTATTTCCTGATAGCTCCCTCGCCGACCTGTACGACACATTAACCATGCCGCCGGAACTTTTCAAAGCCCATCACGCCCTTGACCACGTCGTGATGAAACTTTACGGCTTTGCCAAAGACATACCTGAACCCGCCATTGTTGCGGCACTGATGGAACGGTATCAGCAACTCACAACCCAACAACAAACCTTTGACAAAGCCTTTTCCGAAGCGCCGCAAAAACCGAAGCGCCCGAACAAAGAACATGCCAGAGCAGTTTCTGTTTAATCATGTACATTTTCTATAATATATTCCTTGCAATAACTTCTTTTTATCGGAAGTTTATGTCCACGATTAAATAGAAAACAACGGACTTTAAAATGGATAAATATATCATCGTTTCTTTCCCCGTGACGGAGTGGATTTTGTGTACCCGTCTGACTGAAATGTCGGAATCAGATGCCGTTTGCTATTGCCGATAAGGTCGGCGCGTCCCATATTTTTCAAGGCTTCGCGCAAGATTGGCCAACTGGCGGGAGCGTGATAGCGCAGAAAAGCCTTTTGCGCTTTACGCTGCCTGCCTGCCCGGACAATCTCCACAGTTTCGCTCTCCTCTGTCACCGGCTTCAACGGATTTTTGCCGCTGTGCCACATGGCGGTGGCAAGCGCCATCGGCGTAGGGAGAAAGGTCTGCACCTGGTCGAGACGAAAGCGGTTGGCCTTCAGCCATAGAGCGAGATTGAGCATGTCTTCGTCGCTCGTGCCGGGATGCGCGGCGATGAAGTAGGGAATCAGATATTGTTCCCTGCCTGCCGCCTGAGAAAATTGCGTAAACAGACGCGCAAAACGCTCATAGCATTCCATGCCCGGCTTCATCATTTTGGCAAGAGGGCCGCTTTCCGTATGTTCGGGCGCGATTTTGAGATAGCCGCCGACATGATGCGTGATCAATTCCCGCACATATTCCGGTGAGCGGATAGCCAGGTCGTAGCGCACGCCGGAGCCGATCAAAACTTTTTTGACACGGGGAATAGCGCGGGCATTGCGATACAGCGCAACCAGCGGCGCGTGATTGGTATCCAAACGCTTGCAGATGTCGGGATAGATGCAGGAAAGACGGCGGCAGGCCGCTTCAATGGCTTTGTCATTGCAGGCAAGGCGGTACATGTTGGCCGTCGGTCCGCCCAGATCGGAAATGATGCCGGTAAAGCCCGGCGTTTTGTCGCGGATGGCTTCTATTTCCCGCAACACGGAAGCCTCCGAGCGACTTTGAATGATGCGCCCTTCATGCTCGGTAATCGAGCAAAAAGTACACCCGCCAAAACAGCCGCGCATGATATTCACGGAAAAGCGGATCATCTCCCAGGCGGGAATTTTCGCCGCGCCATAATCGGGATGCGGCGCGCGGGCGTAAGGCAGCTCATAGACAGCATCCAATTCCGGCGTGGAGAGCGGCAACGGCGGAGGATTGACCCATACGTCGCGTCCCCCATGCGCCTGCGCCAAGGCTCTGGCATTACCCGGATTAGATTCCAGATGGATGAGGCGCGAGGCATGGGCATAGAGGGTGGGAGATTTTTTTATCGCCTCGAAGGAAGGAAGACGAAGCACGGTTTTTTGGCGTTCCCCCGGTTTTACGGCAAAGCGGACGGGGGGCTTGCCGTCTTCCTTTTCCAGATGGCTATGATCTGATTCCTGCCAATCGGCATCTGGCTTCCAGCCTTCTGCCACCACGAACGCCGTGCCGCGCAAGTCCCGAATATCCCGGATTGATTCACCGCCTGCCATGCGATGAGTGAGTTCAACCAGCGCCCGCTCGGCATTGCCGTAAATCAGCAAATCCGCCCTGGAATCAATGAGAATTGAGCGGCGCACGCTATCGCTCCAATAATCGTAATGCGCCAGCCGCCGCAGGCTCGCTTCGATGGAGCCTAGCGCCACCGGCACGCCGGGATAGGCTTCTTTTGCCCGTTGCGCGTATACCGTGGCGGCTCTATCCGGGCGTCGCCCCGCCAGACCGCCCGGCGTATAGGCGTCGTCCGAGCGAATCTTGCGTTCAGATGTGTAGTGGTTGACCATCGAATCCATATTTCCGGCAGTAACGCCGAAATAGAGATTGGGACGCCCCAACTTGCGGAAATCCTCTACCGAGCGCCAATCCGGCTGGCTGATAATGCCAACCCGAAACCCTTGCGCTTCCAGCAACCGCCCGATCAGCGCCATGCCGAAACTCGGATGATCCACATAAGCGTCGCCCGTAATCAGGATAACGTCGCAGGAATCCCAGCCCATATCTTCCATCCCGGCGCGGGACATGGGCAGAAACGGCGCGACGCCGAAACGACGCGCCCAGAATTTCCGGTAGGAAAAAATGGATTTGGGGGAATGGAAGGAACTCATGGTCGCGCATTTTACCTGCGTGGACATGCAGGCGCAGCCGTTACGCAAGGCGATATAGTGATTCGCGCATATAAAGAGACTGTTGGGAAAATGGTGCTTCAGGGAATTCCGGGAGCGCCAGCGCGGCCAGGCAGTAGAGCAGACTGGCCGATGATGCCGGGCTGGTGCCCGGCGCTCCCGAGGGCGATGTTCCCGAAATTATGTGAATCACTATACACGCGAAACCATTGGGAGCCGTCCGATAAGCCGGGTTCTGTAAGGGTTTCCCCCGGCAGCCATTCGTCTGGGCCTTGCGTTGCCGCAAGGCTCAAGCGACCTACCCGGAGCAACGCGGGCCGCGTCTTGCGCTCCTGTTTGGTCTTGCTTCGGATGGGGCTTGCCGTGCCAGTTCTGTCGCCAGAACTGCGGTAGGCTCTTACCCTACCGTTTCACCCTTGCCTGATCTCCTTACGGAGCCATTGGCGGTTTGCTTTCTGTTGCGCTTTCCGTCGCCTTGGGTTTTGCAAAACAAAACTTATAGCGCCTGGCTGTTAGCCAGCATCCTGCCCTGTGAAGCCCGGACTTTCCTCCCCCCGCTAAGCGGACAGCGACTGCCTGGACGACTCCCGGAAGGAATTATATTAGAAAGAGCGCGCAAATATTGGCGCGACCTAAAATCCAAACGCAAAGCTAAGGGAAGCGAGCTGTCCGAAAAAAATGGACAGTCTAGCATTTGACATTTCAATCCCTTCCTCAGCACCACCCCAGCAACATCCAGATAGCCATACCTCCGATACATTCCACCCCAATGGCAGAGACAAAGGTTTTCCAGGCAAGGCGTCTGGCCTCCTGTGGATACTGGCGGGCATGTTCCCGCGCTCGTATCCAATCCACGAAATTGCCCAGGCAATACAGCAACGCGACGCCGGAAGCAAACAGCGCATAGATGATGAGAAGATATTGCCAGTTTTCCAGCACCCGGCATCTGGGAGTTTGTACGCCCAACAGGTGCATGAGGCCATCGTAGCGAAGCGCAACCAACATGCCGTAATAAAGCTCAATCAGGAAAGCCGCCAGCGCCCCGATGACGATCCAGGTCATCGGGCGCAGAAAAAGTCTGACGAGCAGCCTGGCCTCAAAAGCCAACTCGTACCAAAGATCATCCCACCATCGCCGCCATCTTGAAAACACCGCAATCCTCCAGCCTTGAGTCAGATGACGCAATTATGTCATCGGCGCATCATGTGTGCCACCTACGGTAATATCATCCAGGCGCAGAGTAGGCAGACCAACCCCGACCGGAACGCTCTGCCCCTCCTTGCCGCAGGAACCAACCCCCGGATCAAGGGCAAGGTCGTTGCCGATCATGGCAATCCGCAGTAAAACATCCGGCCCGTTGCCGATCAGGGTCGCGCCCTTGAGCGGCATGGTCGGACGGCCATCTTCGATGAGATAGGCTTCACTCATCGAAAAAACAAATTTGCCGCTCGTAATATCCACCTGCCCACCGCCAAAATTGACCGCATAAACGCCCTTCTTCACCGAGCGCAAAATTTCTTCCGGCTCGTGCCTGCCTGCCAGCATGTAGGTGTTCGTCATGCGCGGCAGCGGCGGCGCGGCAAAGGATTCCCGCCGTCCGTTGCCTGTGCTCTTTGTCCCCATAAGACGCGCATTGAGGCGATCCTGCAAATAGCCTTTCAGAATGCCGTCCTCGATCAAAACCGTTTCACTCGTGGGCGTGCCTTCGTCGTCAACCGTCAGCGAGCCGCGCCGATTGGGCAGGCGGCCATTGTCAATGACGGTGACGCCGGCAGCGGCAACCCGCTCTCCAAGACGCCCGGAAAAAGCGGAACTTCCCTTGCGGTTGAAATCGCCTTCCAGACCGTGGCCCACCGCTTCATGCAGCAGAATGCCCGGCCAACCGGGACCTAACACCACAGTCATTTTACCTGCCGGGGCGGGACGCGCTTCCAGATTGAGGATTGCCTGTCGCACTGCCTGGCGGGCGTATTCGCGCAGGCGTTCGTCATCAAAATAATCGTATCCGAAACGCCCGCCGCCGCCCGCCGAGCCTTGTTCCCGCCTGCTGTTCGCCTCAACAATTACCATGATGGACACGCGCACCAGCGGGCGAATATCAGCCGCCAGATGCCCATCGGCGCGCGCAATCAAAACTGTCTCCCATTCTCCGGCAAGCGAAGCCATGACCTGCAATACGCGCGTATCCTCCGCGCGGGCAAATGCTTCCAGACGTTCCAGGAGGCGCACCTTTTCCGCAGCGGCAAGCGAGGCGATGGGATCAGCCGAGCCATAAAGGGATACCGGCAAAGAAGAGGAGGCAAGGCAAACCGGAAGGCTGCCGTTCCCACCCGCCGAAGTAATGGCGCGGACATGGGCGGATACTGATTCCAGCGCCGCCTGCCCAATATCGTCCGAATAGGCGTAAGCAGTCTTTTCGCCGCTCACTGCCCGTGCGCCAAAACCCTGGTCAATGCCGAAACTTCCGGCCTTGACGATACCTTCATCCAGACTCCACGATTCGGCGCGGGAATATTGAAAATACAAATCCGCGTCATCCGCGCCTTGGGCCATAATGCCCGCCAGGGCAGACTCCAAATCGCGCATGGCAAGGCCGTAAGGGGTCAATAGGCAGCGTTCGGCTTCGGCAAACATATCCGGCAGGGATGCAAGGGCAACATCGGTCATAGAGAAATATGGTTCAGTCAGGAAAGCGGCATTGTATCCGCTCGCGCGTATCCTGCGGACGAGTCTTGCAAATGGCGATAGCGTAGGGGCGCGATTTATCGCGTCCATCTTGATTCCAGCCAGCGCTGGAATAACAAATAGGTAAGTTCATGGATTGGTGCAAGCTTAACTAGAGATTTTTTGTTTAATCCTAGACAGAAGTCAGAGACCCACGTAAGCGGGAGTCAAGAATGAATGTATCCGCTCGAACCAAAACCGCTCTAACCCTGACATCTGTGAGTATAATGACCATATGAGATACAAGCGCACAGGCAGCAATTTATCCGTCATTGCAAGAAGCGTTAGCTTTTATGCAATCCAGAGATTACGGCTGGATTGCTTTGTTGCGCTCGCAATAACGACGTATGCGCTTGGGCCAAAATCGCTCTAAAGGCTCTGCCATAAACTAGCGGAAAACAAGGAGAAACAAATGAAATTACGTCCCGCGCTGAAAATCATTGCCAGGATTTTTCTTGGTCTTCTTCTGTTGGTAGGGCTATTCTATGCTTGGTCGGCTTGGGCAATATTTGTCAATCGGTATGACGAGCCGCTAACTCCTGAGGCAGAGGCCATGCTTGCCTACCGTCCACAGGAATTGCCAGACGCCGAAAATGGCTATGTGGCAATGGTCGGATTCACCGCGCCGACGGGTAGCGATTGGAAAAAAGTCGGCGCGGAACTCATCGCGCGTAATAATGAACACGTCCGCGTTTCAGGGCGATTTGATGAAACAAAGGCTGCGGCAAAAGAAGAAGCGCAGAAAATCAAATTTTCCGAGTGCGATGGCTGCGAAGGAATGGTTAAATTGTCTGGAAACAATAACGAGGCCGCGCTCCTGGTTTCGTTACGCTCATTGCCTCAACAAAAAGAGCAGATCAATAAACTGCTCGCCCACAATGCCGAACTGATCCGCCGCTATGAAGAAATACAGTCTGCATCGGCATTCAGCGAGACGATGCTGATTTCATTGACCTCAGTATTTCCAGATTATTCAGATATTCGCTTAACACAGCAATTGCTGCTTTCCAGAGCGGCGCTTGCCGCGCTCGCTGGCAACAGAGAACCTTTGCTCAACTTTCTCGAACGCGACCTTGCCTTCTGGCGTCTGGTTATGAGAAGCGATACATCGCTGGTAACGGCTATGGCTGCCAATGCGTTTATTTCACAAGACCTGCGTTTGTTGCGGGCGTTGCTGACAAAAATTAATTTTTCCGCGCCTGAATTGGAGCGTTTGCGCTACCTGCTCACGCCACTTTCTGCGGAAGAACAGAGTCTTTTACGGGCGCTGGAAAACGAATGGAATAGAATGGCGGAAGTTGCTCCGCATACGGCAGAAAAGTATTCCATTTCCATCGAGAATGATTCCTCCATCTTCCGGAACAAATCGTTCTTGCAGCCGCAGGCCACGGTAAATCTTTATGCGGAAAAGATACGCCCTCTGAGAGAATTAGCGTCCCTGCCATCACCAGAATTCGTCGCTCGCCGTAGCATAGCGGACACAGAGGAAGAATATGGGATCGGATTAAAGGATCTTATTCTTACGCCTTACAATTTTGTAGGCCGCCTCATAGTGGCAATTGCAGCGCCTGACTATGGCGCATACATCGGCAGGAATCACGACCTCGCCGCCGCGTTACAACTAACCCGCGCCGTGCTGGAATTACGCATTGCCGGAATTGACGCGGGGAACAACCCGGATGCCGTTCCCGAATTTCTCAAACAAGCCGGTAAGGAAACCCTAAACCCCTATACTGGCATGCCGTTTGAGTGGGATGAGACCTGCCGACGCTTGTGCTTTACGCCGCAGGGCGCAGATCATAGTAATTTTTTCGCAGTCACGTTGGCAGACATTCCTGAAGAAAATACCGCCGCCTGCGCCGCTCTATAGCGGTTTTGACGCTTGATCTTCGGGGGTAAATGGATTGCCCTGCCGTTTTATGGAAAATTACCGTCCGCAGAATCATTGCCGTCCGTATGGCGCTTGTCCAGTTGCGCCAGCGCCCAGGCGACATGCTCGCGCACCAGTTCCGCAGGATGATTGAGACGGGCGGTCAGCGCCGCTCGCGCTTCCGGCGTCGGCTCACCATTCCCCAGCGCAACCGCCAGATTACGCAGCCAGCGGATATGCCCGATCCGGCGAATCGCGCTGCCCTCCAACCGTTCCAGAAAATCCGCCTCCTCCCAGGCCATGAGTTCTACGAGTTTGGCTGCGGAGAGCGCGTTGCGCGGAGAAAAATCCGCATTGCCCGGCGGTGGCTGGCGATTCCACGGACAGACCAATTGGCAATCATCGCAACCATAAACGCGATTGCCGATCAGCGGGCGCAACTCCTCCGGGATGCTGCCTTTCAATTCAATGGTGAGATAGGAAACGCAGCGGCGAGCGTCCAGCTTGTAGGGCGCGATAATCGCGCCGGTCGGGCAGGCATGGCGGCATTTTTCGCAGGAGCCGCAGTGTCCGCTCTCCTCCGCCTTGCTGTGGACAGTCAGCGGCAATGAAAGCGTCGTATAAATCTCCCCCAGAAAATGCCAGGAACCACGCTGGGAAAGAAGAAGGGTATTTTTGCCGCGCCAACCCAAACCGCCCTGACGGGCATGTTCCACTTCCAAAACCGGCGCGGAATCGGAAAAAACCCGCCAACGCGCCTCACTATCCAGCTCTTCAAGGCGCGACACCAGCGCTTTCAGACGTTGGCGCATTGTCTTGTGATAGTCGCGCCCCAACGCATAGCGGGAGATATAAGCGGCAGCGGGATCTGCAAGGGCGACAATCGCCTCTCGCATACCGGCTTCCGGCCAGTAATCCATAGTGACGCAAATTACCGAGCGCGCCTCCGGCAACAACATTTCCGGCTCACGACGAAGATTGACCCCACGCGCCATATAATCCATCTCTCCGCCAAAGCCCGCTTCCACCCAATCCGCAAAACGCTCAACCGCCTTAACTTGCGCCTCGGAATGAAGCGGCACAATGCCGCAGGCGGAAAACCCAAGTTCCGCCGCCAGGTTCCTGATACGCTCGGTAAAATCTTTCATGTTTTCGGAAGGCGCGGCAAAAGCGACATAGGGCAGGATTCTCCCTTTTCGTCTGTTTAATCGGAATGCGTTTGATAATGAAAAAGTGTATACGAGAAATCCTGCTGCCCAATACGGGCGCGACAGAAAAACTGGGAAAGGCTCTGGCAACCGCCATGACAGCCGGCCTCGTCATTTATCTGCAAGGCGATCTTGGCGCTGGCAAAACAACTCTGGCACGCGCCTTGCTTTATGCAATGGGACATAAAGGCGCTGTCAAAAGCCCGACTTATGCAGTGGTTGAAGTTTATGTAGTTTCTAGATTATACTTCTATCACTTTGATTTTTATCGTTTCACGTCACCAGAGGAATTCTTCGATGCGGGACTGGACGAATACTTCAGGCAGGACGCAATCTGTCTTGTGGAGTGGCCGGAAAAAGCTGCCGGTTGTGCCCCGGAAGCGGACGTGCGTCTCTGTCTTTCCATTCCATCCGCAGAATTGTCAGAAGAAAGCCGTGTTGTCGCGTTCAGCGCATCCAGCCAGGAGGGAGAACGATGCCTGAAGCAATGCTTCGCCGCCTGGGACGCCGGGATTTCTGCCTCGGAGTCGCCGGGCTAACCCTTCTGGTCACGCCATTCGCCCGCGCGGCGGCGGCGACCGGCAAGCCCACTTTTCTTGCGGTGCGGGTCTGGCCTGCCGAAGATTACACCCGTGTCACGCTGGAGATGGACGCGCCCGTCCGCTTCTCCCACTTCATTCTGGAAGACCCGGATCGGCTGGTCGTAGATATTGAAGGCGTGGAATTCGCCAAGGTGCTGGAAACCCTCTCCGATAAAATTTCCGCAACCGATCCCTATATCCGGCTGATGCGCGCCGGGCGCTTCAAGCCCGGCGTCGTGCGTCTGGTCATGGAACTCAAGACCCGTATCGAGCCGCAGGTATTTACCCTGCAACCCGTGGGCGAATACGGCCATCGTCTGGTGCTGGACATCTATCCTGAAAGCCCCGTTGATCCGCTGATGGCGCTCCTGCGCGGCGGGGATAACGTTACCATGACACCTCTTGCCGAAATGGAAGAACCCAAGGCGACAGAAGAAAACAGTCCCGAAAAAAATTCAGAAAACCCAGGCGGCAATAAACCCGGCAAACAGGTTGATCGTCTGATTACCATCGTCCTTGACCCCGGCCACGGCGGCGAAGACCCAGGCGCAATCGGGCGCATGAGAAACCGGGAAAAAAACGTGACTCTTGCCATTGCGCGGCGGCTAAAAGCCCGGCTGGAACAGGAGAAAAACACTCGCGTTATTCTGACCCGCGATGGGGATTTTTTCGTCCCCTTGTATACCCGTGTCCAGAAAGCGCGGCGGGTTCGCGCCGATCTCTTCGTCTCCATCCACGCGGACGCCTGGATCAAGCCGGAAGCGCGCGGCTCGTCGGTTTTCGTCCTGTCCGAAAAAGGCGCTTCCTCCAGCGCCGCCCGCTGGCTCGCGCAGAAGGAAAACAATGCGGATTTGATCGGCGGCGTCAACCTGAACGTCAAAGACCCTTTTCTTGCGCGAACCTTGCTCGATCTTTCCCAAACCGCGACAAAAAGCGACAGCATCCGCCTGGCCAAAGCCGTGCTGGGTGAATTGGGCGGCGTCAACAGCCTGCACAAGGCAAGCGTCGAACAGGCCGGATTTGCCGTCCTGAAAGCGCCCGACATCCCTTCCATCCTCGTTGAAACCGCCTTTATCTCCAACCCGGAAGAAGAGCGCAGACTCGCCAGCGAAGCCTATCAGAACAAACTGGCCGAGGCGATAGCGCGCGGCATCATGCGCTACCTCGAAAAAAACCCGCCGCCCGCAAGAGCAACCCAGACGTAAAGAGGTTTAATCAGGCGTGTTACCATTATGCTAGAGCGGTTTAGGTTCAAGTATACAGCGTCATTGCGAGCGTCTGCTACGCAATCCAGCAACAACCATCTGGATTGCATCAAAACTGACGCTCCTCGCAATGACGAGTTGGGAAGCCGGGCGGTAGAGGATTATAGTAGTTCCTGTGAATAAAGAGACAGTCAGGAATTGCGTCTTACTCCCCTCTCGCCGATAGGATCGTAATTGTATGGACTCGCCCATACAATTACGGGCTACGGGCTAGTGCGGAAATGACGAGTTATAACAGGCGCAGGAGAGAATAGCCAGGTCTCTGACCGTAGTTTTATTTGCAGGAATCACAATATTCCATCACCTTGATACTATTGATCCCAGATTTCATTACGACTTTCCTTAAAAACCGGTTATACATAAATGGGGCTTTCAGATATTTAAAAAGCAGTTTTATCCTTGTAGGAATGGATTTTATCCGAAATCTCCATTCCGGATTTTTACAGCCGGAATTCAGAATCATTGCTAATTCATAGGCGCTGTTCAGAGCATAGCTGATGCCTTCAAGCGACGTAGGGCTGATGAAGCCCGCAGCTTCCCCAATCAGGAACGCCCCGCTTTTCGATACGCAAAAATCGCTGATGCCGCGCGGCATTGATACGTGACATGCCTCTGTTTTAACAACTTCCCCAAAAGCAAATCCCCTATTTTTCAGCTTCTCAATCAACAACAGGAATCGTTTTCTGCTGTCATTTTTTGGAAATGCGCCGCCTAAAATAAAATATCCATCCTTTGAAATGCTCCAGCAATAAGAATCTGTAATAGTATTGTCAAAAATACATGAATAAAACGGAACCTGATGTTTTTCCTTAAACCATTGCTGGATTGATGTATACTGCTGAATTTTTCGTTTGGGAAACAGCGTTTTTCTGACAATGGAATTTGATCCATCCGCTCCGATTACATATTTGGCGGTAATTGTATTTTCTGTTTTATTTTGCATATATGTAATTTCATAAAGCTCTCCGACCTTGCGGATACCTTTACAACCAGAACATGCAGCAATCGCTACATGAGCGGGAATCAAGGACGTAAGCCACATATCGAACCTGTGGCGGTCGAGGTTTATGTAAAACCGCCTGTAATATCGCGCCAGATTTTGCTTTATATCCATCGTTTTGACAGCAAAAATCTGCGGGTCAACCAATACATCTTTCGGCAATGTCAGGTTAAATTTTGATAACGCTTTCTGCGCGTCCGGCGCCAGCAATCCGCCGCACGGTTTGCGAAATGACATTTCCGCTGCATCACTCTTTTTATCAATTGCAATAACCCTGAATTTTGGGTCAAGCAATCGCGCAAGCGTCGCGCCTGCGGGGCCGAGCCCTATGATTGCAATATCATACATATCATATCCCTATTAGGTTTGAGGCAAAAACATGTCGCGTTGCGCTTGTGTCTGCACGCCCTCTTCCTCTGCCAGTGGCCAGCGCGGGCGGATAGAAAACGCGCCGGGGTCTTGCGGAATCGCGCCATGCGTCAGGCGCATCGCTCCCGCAAAAGCAATCATCGCGCCGTTATCAGTACAAAACTCAAGCACCGGATAATAAACACGCGCCTGGCATTCCGCCGCCGCCATGTCCAATGACCGGCGTAACGCGCGGTTTGCGCCGACCCCGCCCGCCACGACAAGACGCGCTACCCCGGTACGGCGCAAGGCCTCAACAGATTTCAGGGTCAGGACTTCCACGACAGCATCCTGAAAAGCCAAGGCCAGATCGGCATGAAATTGCGCCAAAGTTTCCCTGGGGTTGTTTTTTTCATTGCGGATAATGGTCAAGGCCGCTGTTTTCAAACCGGCAAAGCTGAAATTGAAATCGCCGGAATTCAACATGGGGCGCGGCAGCCGGTAACGTCCCGGACGCCCCGTTTCCGCCAGGAGGGATAAGGCCGCGCCGCCGGGATAATCCAGTCCCATAAGTTTGGCAGTCTTGTCGAAAGCCTCCCCCGCCGCGTCATCCAGAGTCTCGCCCAATAATTCATAATGCCCTACCGCCGCGACCAGCATCAGTTGCGTATGCCCGCCGGACACCAGAAGCGCGACAAAAGGAAAATCCGGCGGATCGGACGACAAAAGCGAGGATAGCAGATGCCCTTCCAGATGGTGCACCGGCAGTATGGGTTTAGCAAGCGCGGCGGCAAGACCAGAAGCAAAGGCAGCGCCGACCAAAAGCGCGCCTGCCAATCCCGGCCCCTGGGTGTAGGCGATGGCGTCTGTTTCGGCAAGGCGCGCGCCGCTTTCCGCAAGAACCTTCCGCAAGAGAGGAACAGTACGCCGGATGTGATCGCGCGAAGCCAGTTCCGGCACAACGCCGCCATATTCGGCATGCAGCGCAATCTGTGAATAGAGCGCGTGCGCCAGCAAGCCCCGCTCCGTGTCGTAGATGGCAAGGCCGGTTTCATCGCAGGAGGATTCAATACCCAAAACGCGCATGGAAATGTTAGAGCAGTTTTGGTTTAGCGTGGTTTCGGTTTAAGCGTGTGCCCTCTCCCGCAAGCGGGAGAGTGGAGATGAAGCGCAAAGGGTAGCCAGCTTGTAGGTTGGGGTGAGCTTGCGAACCCCAACATTTGGGGAAGAAAACAATCGCATTGGCATGACAGTTTGACCGTAAGAAGATGAGGCGCATTTTATCATCATGGAATAGAAAAGTGTTGGGGTTCGCGTTCCGCTCACCTCAATCTACCGAGCTGAAGCTGCACGGCGCTAAAGAAGTGCATGTCGCGGTCGTTGCGCGCGCCGAACGGCATCAGGTTTAACCAGAATTATTTCATACCCCTCTGATTGAGGTTGACCAGTCAGGATGGCAAGTATGCCTTGACCATTATCTACATGCTGTATGATAATAAACAATCAATTACTGAAAACGCCGAAATGCCAACCATGAAATTTTTCAGACACTTTCTTCTTCTGCTGTTGCTCGCTGCCCCGGCGTTGGCGTTTGCGCAGGTTTCGTTTCCGAATGGCGTACCTGATATATCGGTGGAAGATTTGGCGGTAAAAGATCTGGGTGGCCGGGTCAGTGTTGATAGGCAATGGTGGGAAGGTCAATGGCGTATAAATCTGCGCTGGGCGGATGCGGTGATGGGCGGTGCGGGCTATGGTTCGCTGGATTGTCTGAATTATCCGCTGATGACGATACAGGGGAGAACGTATAAGAAGAACGATAGTCAGAATGTCTGGGCGCTGGAGTTTCGTTACAGTGTTAGCGCGACGGAGTATTTTGAGGGAGAAGGTTGCCTTGCCAAAAGAATCAGGAAATTAA
>WRKX01000053.1 GCA_009777925.1 Betaproteobacteria bacterium
CACCAAAGACAAACTCAAACTCGCTACCGAAAACCACATGAACATGCTCACCCAACACCCTGATCGCGTCCAATCTTATTTCAATGATCCTAAAACCAAATATGCCGCATAATATTCAATACTTAATAGCCGGGTGAATAACCGGGAAACGCATATCTTCCGTCTCAAGCAACAGCGATATATATCGCCATCTGATCTTTAATGCCGATCCTGACACAGGCCAGTTCTTTTGGCTGACTGCAAAACACATAGAGCGCTATAGCGCCGATGGCCGCCGCCTGCTACCCAACATCTTAACCAAAGGAACCGTCGTTAGTTATACGACTCGTAATGGCAGGCTGGCGGCACTGTATGAGGACGGCAATGTGCAGGTTTGGCAGTTGGAACCTCGCGGCGAGTCGAAGACTTATAAGCTGGACTTGGCGCCTTTTGGTGATGGAAATTGGTTCGCAGAGGAGTTTTCTGCGGATGGCCGCTATTTGCGGGTTGCTTTCCCAGACCCCAGCGGTGGGCACTACCTAACTCCGTATAGAACCTACCGCCTTAGTTCAGGAGAACCGATTGGCGACTGGGCGCTACCTTCTTCACTCTTCCCCGCTCACGCCAATCGCGGCGTTGTCGCGGACACTCGCCCGCACCGTCTCGCCGTCTGGGATTACGACAAGGGCGAGATCATCGCCCGTCTGCCGCGCCAGCGCAGTCGGAACAATGACGGCGCATATCACCCGCTACGAGCCGCCATAAGCGATGACGGACGCTTGTTAGCCAGCGCCTCATACGACGGTCTGATTAGAGTCTGGGATATTGACGCGCATAAAATGATTGGTGAAGGGCGCGTTGGCGGCGCAGTAACGGCTATCGTCTTCGATACGGCAGGCGAACGACTCGCGGCAGGAAGGGCGGACGGGCAGATCATTGTCTTTCAAATTCCCGCGCCAAAATGAATATACTTGACTTACAACGCTCCCTTACGTCATTGCGAGGAGCGAAGCGACAAAGCTATCCAGAAGCCCACGACTGGATTGCTTCGCTATCGCTCGCAATGACGGGTTGGGAAATTGGCTGTACGGGATAATCGTGGTTTCCGTAACTTTAGTAACACCGCCCCAACCATTCACTCAACCACTACCCACCCGAAAGGAACCTCCCATGAAAAAAATCGAGGCCATCATCAAACCCTTCAAGCTCGATGATGTGCGCGAAGCCATTTCCGCCTTCGGAATCACGGGCCTGACCGTTACCGAAGTCAAGGGTTTCGGTCGCCAGAAAGGGCATACCGAGCTTTACAGGGGCGCGGAATATGTCGTGGATTTTTTGCCCAAGCTCAAAATCGAAACCGTCGTGGTGGATGAAATCGTAGACGCGGTCGTCGACGCCATCGTCAAAACCGCCTGCACCGGCAAGATCGGCGACGGCAAAATCTTCATCTCGTCCGTGGAACAGGCCATCCGCATCCGTACCGGAGAAATAGGGGAAAGCGCGGTTTGAGCGCCGATTTGATGCTTGACGTAGAGAAAAAATTTCCCTAGACTGCTTGACATGGGGAAGGTTTACAGCGGCAATAGCTGGCTAATCCGCGTGCAAGGCAACGAGCATACGCCTGTTCACGTCCATGTGATCTGCCCGGAAGGAAAGGCAGCCGTGTATCTCGACGGACTGGTTATCAACAGCGGCGTTCCGGCAGCCACGCTCAAACGCGCAGAAGACTGGATCGCCAGGCATCATTGCCTGATACGCCAGGAATGGATACGGATGAATAACCCCGCAACAAGAGGTGAGTCATGAGCAAGCAACAGGTCAACAGAATTGAATCTGTCCGTCCGCTGGAAGGAATGGTTCTGGAAGCCGTCTATAGCGGTGGGCATGTAATACGTGTAGATATGTCGGCTGTCGCGGAGCGGTTCAGGGTATTTGCGCCGCTGCTGGAAAAAGCTATGTTTCTGCAGGTTGCCGTAACTGATTGGGGGCATAGCATCGCCTGGTCCGACGACGCCACCATTGACGCCGACCGTCTGATGGAAATGGCGCTGGAACAGTCCGGGCGTGCCGATACCCTGGAATTTCGCCGCTGGCAGGAGCGCCACAGGCTATCGCTTGCGGCGGCGGCTATGGCCATCGGATTGTCGCGCCGCACGGTCAGCCAATATCGTACCGGGGCGCGTCCTGTTCCGCGCACGGTGGCGCTGGCCTGTAAAGGATGGGAAGCTGAACGGCAAAAAGCGCGCGCATTAACGAAACCACTCTAACCCCGCCGCCCTGCCATGACCCACCTTCCCGCCGAACCGCGCATTCTATTGGTCAAGACTTCCTCAATGGGAGATGTCATCCATAATCTGCCGGTGGCAAGCGACATCCTTGCCAACTTTCCGGGCGCAAGAATTGATTGGGCGGTGGAAGAATCCTTTGCCGACATCCCCCGCCTGCATCCCGGCGTGCACGATATTCTCCCGCTTGCCTTCCGCCGCTGGAAAAAGCGCCTCTTTTCTCCGACAACCTGGCGGGAAATCAAGGCAACACGCGCCATGTTCGCCGCACGGGAGTATGACTTTATATTGGACACTCAGGGACTCGTCAAAAGCGCCTGGATTACGCGCTGGGCAAAGGGAAAAAAAATCGGCTTTGCCGCCGATTCCGCCCGTGAACCGCTGGCGGCTCGCTTTTATAACCTTCGCCTATCCGTCCCAAAAAACCTGCATGCCATCACACGTAACCGTCGTCTGGCTGCGGCGGCTTTTGGCTACGACCTGCCTGAAGACGGCCCGGATTACGGCCTCACTTTGCCGCTTCAGGAAAGCAGCGACTCCGTGGTCTTTCTCACCGCTTCCAGCCTTGAGGCCAAGCTCTGGCCGGAAACGCGCTGGATCAATCTGGGGCGTGCGCTTTCCCTCCGTGACCTGATCGTGCTCCTGCCCGGCGGTTCTCCAATCGAGCGGCGGCGGGCAGAGCATATCGCGGGACAAATCCCCGGCGCGCAGGCTATCCCACCAATGCGCCTTGCCGATCTCGCCAGCCTGCTTGCCAACGCCCGCTTTGCCGTCGGCGTTGATACCGGCCTTTCTCATCTCGCGGCAGCGGCGGGAGTGCCTACCCTCGTTCTCCATACCATCACCGCCCCGGAACGCACCGGCGTATTTTGTCGGCAATGGCACCAAAATCTGGGCGGGAAAAATCAGACCCCGGATGTAGAGGTGGCGCTGACCGCGCTGGCCCAATTTTTACCTGCTGCCCAATCATGATGCCCCGTCTTTTCTATATCATTCTTGTTAATCTGGCAGTGCCGTTTATCCTGCTTCGCCTCTTTTGGCGCGGAAGAAAAGAGCCCGGCTACAAACAAAAATGGTGGGAACGCTTTGCCTTCTATCGCTCGCCCTGCCTTCGCCCATCAAAAACGCCCATCATCTGGCTACATGCCGTCTCCGTCGGCGAAACCCATGCCGCCAAACCCCTGATTGACGCGCTCCTCGAACGTTACCCAGATCACCATCTCCTGCTCACCTCCACAACGGCCACCGGATATGCAACCGTGCAGGAACTCTATAAACACGAGCCACGCATCCTGCAAACCTGGATGCCTTATGATCTGCCCTGCGCGTCCTGGCGTTTTTTCCGGCGTTTTAAGCCGCAACTCTGCATTATGCTGGAGACGGAAATCTGGCCGAACCTGCTTGCCGAGGCTGCCCGCAACAAAATTCCGGTAATGCTGGCAAACGCCCGCCTCTCACGCCAGTCTGCCCGCGCCTACGCTCGAATTATGCCTTTGATTCGTCCGGCACTGGCAAACCTTGCCGCCGTTGCCGCGCAAAGCGAGGCAGACGCCAACCGGCTCGCCATTCTCGGCGCGCCGCGCATCAGCGTTTGCGGCAACCTGAAATTCGACACACGTCTCGCCCCTACCCTGCTACAACTGGGAGAAGACTGGAAAAAGGCGCTGAATCGCCCCATCTGGCTTGCCGCCAGCACCCGCGAAGGCGAAGAGGCGTTATTGCTCGACCTGCAAAGAAAACTTTGCCAAAGCCCAATCCGCCCTCTTCTCGTCCTTGTTCCCCGCCACCCACAACGCTTTGACGCCGTAGCCCACTTGCTCGCCCGGCATGATTTTGTCTTTTCTCGCCGCTCGCAGGGTTTGCCGGACAGAGACGCCGAAGTCTGGCTGGGCGACAGCATGGGGGAAATGCCCGCCTACTACCGTCTGGCGGACCTTGCTTTTATCGGCGGCAGTCTTCTACCCCTGGGCGGACAAAATCTGATCGAAGCCGCCGCCGCCGCCTGCCCGGTTTTGATTGGCCCGCACACTTTCAATTTCGCGCAGGCCACTCTCGACGCCATTGCAACCGGCGCTGCCAGACGTGTGCAAAATGCAGCGGAATTGGGCGAAGAAATAACCGAACTGCTTGTTAACCCCACAGAGCTTCAAGCCATGCGTGAATCCGCCCTCGCCTTTGCCGAAAAACATCGCGGCGCAACCGGGCGAACCATGTGTATTCTGGAAAAGCTGCTCAGTACATCACCCGCCCCAGCCGCTTCCAGGCAACGAGCGCAAGGGAAGCATCCGGCAGGGGAAGATGAAGCATGACGATACGGCGCTCTGTTTCGGGCAGCGACAATTCCCTATAAATATCCGCGTCGTCAAAGCCGATGGCCTCGGCCTCGGCGCGGGAATTGGCGTAGACAATACGCGTAATTCTTGCCCAATAGGCCGCCGCAAGGCACATCGGGCAAGGTTCGGAAGAGGCGTAGAGGGTAGCATTTACCAGATGAAAAGCGCGTGTCTTTCGGCAAGCGGCGCGAATCGCCTCAATTTCAGCATGCGCACTGGGATCATGGCTTGCCAATACCCGGTTTTTGCCTTCGGCAAGTATTTCTCCGTCCCGCGCAATGACTGCGCCAAACGGCCCGCCTTCAGGGTTTGCCAGGTCTTCCCTGCTGTTTTCCGCCGCCAGTTCAAGCGCCCGACGCAGCAAGCGCTGGTCATTTGCCGTTATTTCCGCCATGTCTCAATCCCGCGTGTTACTGTTTGCGGCAAAAGCTGCCAATTCAACACGCGGCAGAGGTTGCCAGTTTTCCTGCCGATATTCGGCTTCCACATTGGTAAAGATGCCGCCGCGCACGTAAAATTTCGCGGTCAGACGCATGAAGCGAGGCGAAAGCGCCGAAACCAGATCATCCAGAATCCGATTTGTTACCGCCTCATGAAAAGCGCCCTGATTGCGATATGACCAGATATAGAGCTTCAGGCTCTTTAACTCCACACATAGACGATCCGGGATGTAATCCAGTATCAGGGTGGCAAAATCAGGCTGGCCGGTTTTGGGGCAGAGACAGGTGAATTCCGGAATCTGCATATGGATGTGAAAGTCCCGCTCCGGTTTCGGATTTGGAAAAGTCTCCAGCGTATCAGTGGGTTGGGTCGTCATGGTGTTTCAGGAGTGTTATTTCGGGTGGCTCTGCGGGTGGCTCATATCTTCCAGGTAAGCGACATCATCATGCTGGCGCTGGTTTTCCAGATGGCGACGATACACCAGATAGGTAACTGCGCTCACACACAAGCCAAACAAGGCGATGATCCAGGAAATGGGCATGTCCATTTTTATCATCAAATAGTACAGCCCGGTCATGAAAAGAATGGAGAGATTTTCGTTGAAATTTTGGACGGCTATGGAGTGACCCGCGCCCATCAGGATGTGTCCCCGGTGTTGCAGCAGCGCGTTCATGGGCACAACAAAGAAACCGGAAAGGCCGCCGATCAGGATGAGGAGCACAATCGCCACGTTACGCTCATGCACGAAATTCATGCAGCACACGACAATGCCCAGAGCGACGCCAATCGGCAGTACGCGCACGGATTTTTTCAGGCTGACCATCCGTGCCGCCAGTATCGCTCCAGCCGCCACGCCAATCGCTACCACCCCCTGCAACATTGAGGAAGAAGAAAGCTCCATCTCCAGCCTGACTTCCGCCCAATTGATAACGATGAATTGCAGGGTCGCCGCCGCGCCCCAGAGCATAGTGGTCACGGCAAGAGAAACCTGCCCCAGGCGGTCGCGCCAGAGCAAAGCGACACAATGATGGAATTCGTGTATCAGGTAAAGCGGATTTTTCTTTAACGGCTTGTGCGCGACGCCGGTATCCGGGACATAGAGGTTGATGAGCGCCGCGACAAGGTAAATCAGACCTATCGCAAAAACCACGATTTCGCCGGGTGTAACGTCTATCGGCAGTTCCAAAGACTGCAACTTTTGCGTGATTTCCGGGCTGACCAGCATTCCGCCCAACACTACGCCGAAGACGATCGCGCCTACAGTCAGCCCTTCAATCCAGCCATTGGCGACGACGAGCAGGCGATGTGGCAGGTATTCCGTCAGAATGCCGTATTTGGCGGGCGAATAAGCTGCCGCGCCCAAGCCTACAACCGCATAGGCAAAAAGCGGGGGGACGCCAAAAAACATCATCGCGCAGCCTATGATCTTGATATTGTTGCTGATGAACATCACCCGCCACTTCGGCATGGAATCCGCAAACGCGCCCACGAACGCCGCCAGACCGACATAGGAAAAGGTAAAAAAGGTTTTCAGGAGCGGCTCATACTCGCTGGGAGCCTGCAAATCGCGTAACGCGGCAATCGCCACTATCAGGAGGGCGTTGTCAGCCAGCGCGGAAAAAAACTGCGCGGCCATTATGATGTAGAAACCGAAAGGCAAAATGAGTCCTGTCTCTTGTCTTTTGACAGGCCGACGCTGCAACGCCTGCCTGAATTTTCCTGAAAGTGGCGATTATAGGAGCCTGAACAGAAAAAAAGCGCACCGGAAGCAAATACTTACAACTCATTTACCATCTCTGACAAACATTTGCCCGAAAAAGACGTATAAAGTAAGTATCAGCGTTTTTTGACCGCGCGTCTCAAAGAATCTCTAACCTTCAGGTTGGGGTGACTCGCCGATTTTCTTATGGAGGCTATCATGCGCTACCCATTACTGCTCATCCTGCTCGTTTCTGCCTTCGTCAGCACAGGCGTAATGGCAGCGCCGCCCCGCCATTCCGGGCCTCCGCCCGGGCCTCGCTATTCCCAGCCGCAGCGCCCGCCGGCTGCTCGCTCCGCGCCGCCCGCTGTTCGTCATACGCCGCCTGCCGCTCGTTATGCGCCGAATAACGCGGTTCGCCGCACCCCGAATGCTGCCGCACGTCCTGCACCAGCCTATCGCTACGGTTCGCCGAATACTGCCGCCCGCCCTGCGCCCGCTTATCGCTACGGTTACGCGCCGAATGTCGTTGTTCGTCCCGCGCCAATCGTTCGCCCTGCGCCCGCTGTCCGCTACGGTTACGGTTACGCGCCCGCCTATCGCTACGGCTACGCGCCCCGCTACGCGCCAGGCGTCGCCGTTCATGTCGCGCCACGCGCCCGTTACAGGTCTTCCTTCCATTTTTACTACGGCATCCCGCTCATTTACCCGTTTGTCTATTATTCAACGGCCTACCCGGTAGGCTATCCGGTTTACGCGCCCTATGTCCCCTATGCGCCTGCGGTTCCCTACTACACGGTTCCAGAAGACGCGATAGAGGTCGTGCCGGAAGAAGAAGACGAGGAAAGCAGGGAGGCCGACCGCATTGCCGCGCTGGTCGTCGGAACGGTACTCGGCGGCGTGATCGGACACCAGTTTGGAAGCGGCAGCGGCAAGACTGCCGCAACAATCGGCGGCGCAGTGGCAGGCGGACTTATCGCCGACCAGATAGCGCGCTAAAAATTCCCTGTGCGCCGCCGTATGGGCGCGATAAATCGCGCCCGTACATGATGTATTCCGCAAGGCGGTACGAGCGATCCTGCAAAACCCCTCTCCCGGCCTTCGGCCACCCTCTCCCGCAAGCGGGAGAGGGGAGAAACAATTTTTTGCCGTCTGCAAGACCTGCCGTCTGCAATACTTGCCGTCTGCAAGACCGATTTATCGCGCCCCTGCGAATGCTGTGTTTCGTGAATGGCGCGTTTATTTTTCCAGACGGTATCTGGCCGAAGCGGCGTGAGCGGGGAGTCCTTCACCGTCGGCCAGAATGCCTGCCATCTCACCTAACCGCTGCGCGCCCTTGCGCGAGACTTCGATCAGGCTGCTGCGTTTCTGGAAATCGTATACCCCCAGCGGCGATGAAAAACGGGCGCTGCCGGAAGTCGGCAGAACGTGATTGGGGCCAGCGCAGTAATCGCCTAAAGATTCCGAGGTATACGCGCCGATGAAAATCGCGCCGGCATGACGGATTTTTGCCACCCATGGCGCGGCGTCTTTCAACGCCAGTTCCAGATGCTCCGGCGCTACCCGGTTGGCGATAACAGTCGCTTCCTCAAGATCGCGGACGTGGATTAACGCGCCGCGCCCTTCCAGCGCCGCCCGAATGACCGCCTGCCGCGGCATGGTCGGCAGCAGTCGTTCCATGCTGGCAAGCACCCGCTCAATGTAGGTCGCGTCCGGGCAAACGAGGATACTCTGCGCCAGTTCGTCATGCTCGGCCTGGCTGAACAAATCCATCGCCATCCAGTCAGGATTTACGCTGCCGTCGGCGAGCACGAGGATTTCCGAAGGCCCTGCCACCATGTCAATGCCGACAATACCGAACACCCGCCGCTTGGCGCAGGCCACATAGGCATTGCCGGGGCCGACGATTTTGTCTACGCGGGGAATGGTCTTAGTGCCATAAGCGAGCGCGCCCACGGCTTGCGCCCCGCCGATGGCAAACATCCGCTCAACACCTGTAAGTTCGGCAGCGGCCAGTACCAGCGGGTTTCTTTCCCCATCCGGCATGGGCGCAACCATAATCAGTTCTTTCACCCCCGCGACCTGGGCTGGAATCGCGCTCATCAATACCGAGGAAGGGTAAGCGGCCTTGCCGCCCGGCACGTACAGTCCCACCCGATCAAGCGGCGTCACTATCTGCCCCAGGCGGGTTCCGTCTTCTTCCGTATATTCCCAGCCTTCCTGAAGCTGGCGCTCGTGAAAACGGCGAATTCGCGCCGCCGCTTCTTCCAACGCCGATTTTTGCGCGGCGGAAAGCCCGCGCAAGGCGTCCATCCATTCGGAACGGGGTATTTCCAGCGCCGCCATGTCGGGCGCGGAAAGCCTGTCAAAACGGCTGGTATAGGCCAGCACCGCTTCATCGCCCTTAGCTTTTACCTCGGCGAGAATTTCCGCCACGGTTTTTTCGATCATGTCATCCTGCGCGCCCTCGAAAGCCAAAAGCGCGTCTAACTGCGCCTGGAAGTCCGGCTGGCTGCTGCAAAGTCGCCTGATTTTCAGCATACATTTTTCTCCACGACACTCCGAAAAGCGTCAATTATGGGTTGCAAGAGAGGATGTTTCAGCTTCAGCGCCGCCTGATTGACAATCAGGCGGCTGGAAATGTCCATGATATGCTCGACCGCAAGCAGACGATTGGCTTTAAGGGTAGCCCCGGAAGAAACCAGATCAACAATGGCGTCGGACAGACCGACCAAAGGCGCAAGTTCCATGGAACCGTAGAGTTTTATAAGGTCTACGTGCACTCCCTTGGCGGCAAAATGTTCACGGGCAGTGCGAATATACTTGGTCGCTACTTTCAGCCTCGCCCCTTGCCGCACCGCGTTAGCATAGTCAAATCCTTCCGGCGCGGCGACCATCATCCGGCAACGCGCAATATCCAGATCAAGCGGCTGATAAAGTCCCATGCCGCCATGCTCGATCAGGACATCCTTTCCCGCCACGCCCAGATCAGCCGCGCCGTACTGAACATAAGTCGGCACATCGGAAGCACGCACGATCACGAAACGCACATCCGGGCGATTGCTTTCGATCACAAGTTTTCGGGAAATCTCCGGCTCTTCGTCCGGCACAATCCCCGCTGCCGCCAGCAGCGGCAGGGTTTCGGAAAAAATACGTCCTTTTGAAAGCGCAAGGGTAATGCCAGTCACAGAAAACCTCGAAACAGGATAAACAACGTGCGAATGATACATTCTAGCGAATAACGCGATGCGATGTTTTCCGGCATGTCCGCTCTGGCATGGCAATCGCAGGGCTGCACAACGGACTGATTTTGACATTACAATCGCTGGAGGCTCGACATGGCGCTGTGCGGATCACCTCTGGAAGATAGCGGCAAGCGGAGCGTTACGCGCTCTATATGACAATTGTGCGAAAATGAGGAGTTGGCAATAGCTCTTGATATTCTGCGCGGCATGGATGAGATTGAACGAGTCTACAGCATCGTGGTAGCGCAAGGAGAATATTAAGTGACGTTGAACATTTCAGGCATAGCGATTGAAGTGTGCAAAAAAAACATAAAAAATATGCGCCTTTACGTCAAACCGCCAAACGGAAACGTGACGGTATCCGCCCCGCTCATCATGAGCGATGAGGCGATAGAGCGGTTTGTGCGAACCAAGGTTAGCTGGATAAGGAAACAGGTCGACAAATTCGACAATCAGCCGCGCCAGTCGGAACGGGAGTATGTATCCGGCGAAACGCTCTACGTTTGGGGCAAGCAGTATTACCTGCAAACCGAATACAGGAACAGAAATTCAATTGCGCTGTCCGGTGACAAAGCCATTCTGACCGTCCGCAGGGAAAGCTCCGCTCTACAACGAGAGAACTACGTCCGCGAATGGTATCGGGAACTTTTGAAAGCAGAGATAACACGGTTGCTGCCCAGATGGGAGAAGATAACCGGGCTGAAAGCCGCAAACTGGCAAATCAAATATATGACAACTCGTTGGGGAACGTGTAACACAAAAATAAGAAAAATATGGCTGAACCTACAGCTTGCAAAGAAATCCCCGGAGTGCCTTGAATATGTCATTCTGCACGAACTTGTTCATCTCGTGGAAAAAAGCCACAATGAACGGTTTGTTTCGCTGATGGACAAGTATATGCCGATGTGGAGAGAAGTCAGAGCTACACTGAACAGACAGACACTGGATTACAGTCATTCCGGCAAATAGTCGGGCCTGAACAATTACCTATTTTCCAAAACAGCCTTGATAAGCAGCCGGATCATGACTTCCGAAGCTATTACCATCCGCTTTGCCCACCCCATTGACCCCGTTGTTAGGGCGCAAATTCTGTCGGAACTGCAAGCCATCGAAGCGCATAATGATGTAACCGTACTCTTTGCCTGCGAATCAGGAAGTCGCGGCTGGGGATTTGCTTCAACCAACAGCGACTATGATGTACGCTTCATCTATGCGCATAAGCTGCCGTGGTACCTGAGTGTTGATCCTGGCCGCGATGTTATTGAGGTGCCGATCAGCGGCGATCTCGACATTAACGGTTGGGATCTGCGCAAGGCTTTGCAACTGCTGCGCCGTTCCAACCCTATCCTGCTTGAATGGCTGCGCTCACCCATCGTTTACCTTGAAAACGCTGAAGTCGTGCCGGGCTTGCGCATACTGGCCGAGCAACACTTTTCGGAAGCGCGTGGTTACTACCACTACATTTCGATGGCGAAGAAAAACTTTCGCGGCTACCTGCAAGGCGACGAAGTACGCTATAAAAAATACCTCTACGTGTTGCGCCCTCTGTTCGCTGCGCGTTGGCTCCGCGAAGGGCGCGGCGCGCCGCCGATGCGCTTTGCAGAGCTGGCCGAGGCTACGCTTACTGATCGCGCACTGCTGGAAGAAATTAACCGCCTGCTCGACATCAAGATGAGATCGGATGAAGTCGCTACCAGCCCGCGCTGGCACAGTCTGCATGATTTTATTGAAAGCGAACTGGCAATGCTTGAAGCGTACCAGCCCGGCGAATCACACCGTGGAGATGCGGCAGCGCTCGACGCTTTCCTCGCTCATACCATACTGCACAAAACATGAGCGACAGCTTTACGGGCAAAGGAATGCTCCGTCCGATCACCATAGGTTGCGCGTGTTCAAATCCTGCCGGAACCTTCCTGCCGCTGTTGCCAGTAGCGGATTATCCTGTTCGCGCTCCCGCTCTCGCGGTCGGCGTTGATACTTCCCCGCTGCCATGCCTTCCAGGCTGTATAAAGGGCGCGGTAATACTGATCGGGGTCGTATGAAATCAGGATCAAATCCACTCCCGCGTCCAGCGCCGCAGTTGCCGCCTGGCCGATGCCGTCATTGTAGACCGCGCCCATGTTGAGATCGTCGGTGATAAGCAACCCCTGAAAATTCCAGCCCTCGCCGTCCTCCTTACGCAGCACCTCCTGCACGATAACGCGGGAGAGCGACACCGGCCTGTCCGGGTCAAGGTCGGGCAGGCGCACATGCGCAAGCATCATCGCAGCGCCGGTACGGGCGGTGACTTCACGAAAAGGCAACCAGTCGGCGGCCTGCTCCACCGGATCAAGCGTTAAGGACGCCCTGCCGAGATGCGTATCGGCTTTGACTCGTCCCAGTCCCGGAAAATGCTTGGCGGTAGGTTGCACGCTGCTGGCGAGCAGCCCTTTGCCATAAGCGATGGCGATACTGGCCACGATCCACGGATCGCTGGCAATGGCGCGTTGCCCGATCAGGGTATGTCGATCTGTCCATTGCTCCGTTGATTCGATCTTCAAATCTACCACCGGCGCAAGGTTCATGTTGATACCCAGTTCGGCAAGCGCCCTTCCCTGCTGCTCCCCGTAAGCCTGGGCGCGTAATTCCAGATTTTCAGTACCATCGGAAAGAAGGCTTGAGAGCGGCGGTATACGCTCAATGAGCGGGGACATGTGCGAGACTTTTCCCCCTTCCTGATCCGCCATCACAAAAAGCGGCGGCAATCCCGCCTTTACACGCAAACCCTGTAATTCGGCTATGCGATTCTTGAGACTAGCCGCAGTTTCGCCTTCCAGATTGCGCCGGGTGATGTAAATACCGCCGATCAGACCGCGCTCGGCCAGCGGTTTTACATCGTCGAAATTCCAAAATCCCACAACAAAGCGTTGTCCGATGCGGGACAACGCCGCGCCTTCCCTAAGAATCTGGTATTTCTGCCATTGATACCATCCTTCCTGACCGATCACCAGTAACGCCAGCAACATGCCCACCACCAGCCGCAATCCCGATTCCCGCCTGCGCGACAAACCCACGGCAATCTTGCGGACGCGCCATGCGCTCCAGATTGCGATAGCAGCCAGCATGAGCATGAGCGGCATCTCAAATACGCGCAGGAACAAAAAGTCCGGGTGCTTGAAGTAGAGTCCCGCCCAGAGCGCCACGAACGCGAGCAACAGCCACCAGAGCAGCGCCGTCAGCCAACCCGGAGGGCGCGGCAATTTCCATTTGGACAGGCGCTTGAGTATTTCCCGAATCGTCATCATTTTCGTTCTCCCGCGCTTACGGACTACATCTCGTCCTGCTTCAGTTGATACCAGTCGAAATGACGGGTGCTCAACATGACTGCGGCAAGGGCTGCGAAGAGCAGCAGGCTGCCCATGAGCAATGCAGTATCTTCCAGTTGCAGGATGGCGTAGAGTGTTCCATAGAGGGCGGCAAGCCCGCCGCCAAAGGCTGCTGCTATGCGTCTGGAGGCGAATACTCCGGCAAGATAAATGACGATCAACCCGATGCAGGCGACAGCGCCCGCAAGGTAAGCCCAGGCAAACGGCAGATGCTCGGAAAGCGCGATCAGGAGCAGGAAGAAAATAGCCAATGACAAGCCCACCAGCGCATATTGCATGATGTGCATCGGGCGACGGCGCAGGGCTTCGCCGATGAAGAACGCGGCAAAGGTCAGCACAATGAAGAGACTGCCATATTTCACCGCCCGTTCCGCTTGCAGGTAAATATTGACCGGATCAATGAACCCAATCCTCAATACTTCCCAGTCAGTTTTAAGGGCGTCTTCCAGATTACGCGCAAGTTGCGAAATTTCCCATCGCGCGGTAAAACCTGTCTTGCCTATCGTGCGCTCAGGCGGCGGGAAGCGCCCCCCAAAGCTCGGATGTTGCCAGTTGGAAGCCAACGCGACGATATTGTTCTCCGCCGTGGGCGAGATAGACAGGGCTTCCGTGCCGATCAGTTTCAGCGGAAAAGAGAATGCAATATTGCGCGCGTGGTCAGGCAACCACGCACCGAGGTCAATCTCCAGGCGGCTGCCGCTCAGCACCCCCTCAAAACGCTTGTCGTTCGGCGTCCTGAAGTGCAGCGTTTTTCTGTCGACCAGCACATCCGGGTCTGAAGCAAAGCCGCGCAGGTCGGAAACACTGAACAGAATCGCGGCGCTGGCGTCAATAAACTCGCTGCCGTCCGGTATCTTTATCATGTCGACAGGCGCTTCAAATGTGCCTTCAACTCCGGCATTGAGATTAAATAACCTCGCCTGGTAAATGCCGCGATAACGGCGTTCCACGCCAACGTTACCCTCAATTGTCAGCTTTCTGGCGGGTATGTATTCGACATGACTGCTGATCCTGGCCGCTTGTGTGACTATCCTGCCCGATTGCGCGTCATAGTGGGGTCTCTCGGGTGTTTTCGTCCGATAATGCACCGCCAGAACCGGCCCGATCACGGTTTGCGCCGACGCGGCGGTGCTGGCGATCTCCGCCGTTACCTGATTCTGGTAGCTGGCGCGGGAAGTAACCTGATCCTCGACCAGCCCCAACGGAATCATCAGGAACAAGGTCAAAACGAGTACCCCGACAAACTTTGCCGCCAGAGAAGTGCGTAAGCTACGGAATTTTTCTCGAGTCTTTACAGAATGCGTTTCCATCTCAACCTCCGATTTGTGGGTAGACGCGCCGGAAATGGATTTTTCCGACCGATACGAGGCAGAGCATAAAACGCGCGTGTGAGCAGACAAGGAAGGTAACATGGGGTGTATGTGAAGCGAAAGTGAAGCGCGGGCTTCCCATTCCGCCATGAAAACCCCTACCATAAGCCCTATGAAAATTCTCATAGTTGATGACGAACAGGCCATTGCCGACACGCTGCTTTACGCGCTATCGACCAACGGCTTTGAGGCCGATAGCTGCCTGCTCGGCGGCGAGGCAATCAATCGCGTGGCGAGCAGGGACTACGCGCTTATCATTCTTGATGTGGGACTGCCGGACATGAGCGGTTTCGATGTCTGCCGCGAAGTGCGGCGAAGCTCAAACGTGCCGATCCTTTTTCTCACCGCGCGTACAGAAGAAGTCGACCGCATAGTCGGGCTGGAACTGGGCGCGGACGATTATGTCTCCAAACCGTTCAGCCCCCGCGAGCTGGTTTCGCGCGTGCGCGCCATCCTGCGACGCGCAAGAAGCCATGAACCGGAGAATCCGCCGGGCGCTACGCCTACATTTCAGGTCGACCGTGAGGGCTTACGCATCGCCTGCAAAGGGCAATGGCTCAACCTCACCCGTTATGAAACCCTGCTACTCATCTGCCTGCTTGAACATCCAGGGCGCGTCTACTCCCGCGCCGTACTGATGGACAAGGTGTGGACGGACGCCGAAGAAACCGTGGATCGCACCGTTGACACCCACATCAAGACCCTGCGCGCCAAACTGCGCACGGCGCTCTCCGGGCAGGACCCCATCGTTACCCATCGCGGCCTCGGATACAGCATTGACCTGTGAAATGTGTGAAGCAGGGCAAGTAGTGCGTAGGTTGGTATGAGCGGTTTGCTCCCCCCAACATTTCTGAATTCCCGCGCATACGCCAATTCACTCGTCATTCCAGCGAAGAGTCGTAGACTGGGATGGGACGAAGTGGAATCCCAGCTTCAAGCATCATGCTGGGATACGCTACGCTTCATCCCAGCCTATGTATGGACTCGCCCTGGTTGTCAACTTCTGCTTTTGAACAAGGAACCCGGTTGCATCTATGTATAAGGCCTGTTCGGGCAAGCAGCAATGTGCTTGTGGCCAACATTGTTTGAGCTCACGCAATGCCAATTACGGAAAGGC
>WRKX01000054.1 GCA_009777925.1 Betaproteobacteria bacterium
CTCAAACTCGCTACCGAAAACCACATGAACATGCTCACCCAACACCCTGATCGCGTCCAATCTTATTTCAATGATCCTAAAACCAAATATGCCGCATAATATTCAATACTTAATGGCCGGGTGAATAGTTTTCAAGCGGTTCATCTGTAATCTGTATCATGCCGTCGCAGTCGCAACGACGTTATATCTACTTGAAGCAAAACTTCTCTAAAGGAGGCGCAATGTTGAGGTTCGCGTTCCGCTCACCCAAGCCTACGCATGAAAGTCGCTTTATTTGCAGGAACAACTATATAAAACGCCAGCCAACCGCCGCTTCAGGGCAAGCAGCATTCCGGCGGTGGCTCCCCAAATGCGACGACTGATGCCTTCTCCCGTTTCATACTCAATCACATGATAAGCGTGTCGCCGTCCCTTATAAAAGATGTGTTCGCGGCGATGACGATCCGGGTCGAAAATATCGGCCAGCGGCGCTTCAAAGACTTCCGCGACTTCAAAAACATCCGGCGAAAGCGTAAAAGGTGGCTCAAGCCAGGCAACGGCAGGATGGATGAGAAACCCGGTGGCCGTGCGATAGTCGGGCAAATAACCAAGAATGCGCGGCAGGGAAGAAGAGAGGCCGATTTCTTCCCATGCCTCACGCAGCGCAGTATGCGCCGGGCTTGCATCATCCGCTTCCATGCGCCCGCCCGGAAAGCTGATTTGTCCGGGATGGTCATGCAGATGGTCGGTGCGCTGGGTAAGCAAAACATGTTCGCCCGTCGCGCGCGACACAATGGCAATCAGTACCGCCGCCGGGATAAGGTCTTCTTCTTTTAGCGCGTCATGCGGCTTATGGTTGAAATCGTCTTCGTCGGTCGGCAGCGCAGGCTCCGGCGACAGCAGGGCGGCAAGATGCTCTGCCCTAAGCGCCATTCTTGAACCCGACACCATTCTCAAAACCGCTGTTTTAGTACCATAACTTCGCCCTCGCGCTGCATACTGGTACGATTGAGAAAACTCATGCCCAGAAGGACAAAGGGCATATCCTGTTGCACTACCGTAGCGTCTATATTACGCAAGGTAATGTCACCCACTTTCACCATGTCCAGTTTGATTAAAATAACGTTTGCAACCCCATTAGCCGTCATTGTTTGTCCGGGCGTACCCCGGCTCAAATCCAGCCCCAAGCGCCGCGCCTCGGAGTTGCCGAGAGAAACGTTAGAAGCACCGGTATCCACCACAAACTTTACCGAACGCCCGTTGATCTGACCATTCGTAAAGAAATGTCCCGCGCTGTCTGCTGTCAGTCGCGCAACCGCGCCTCCCTGCTCGGAAGAAACGGCGCTGGTCGCATTCTGCCCCACCTTCAGGGAACGACGCTTCCCGTCAATTTCCAAGATGGCGCTCTGCCCTTGTACTGAAATCACCTTGACCCCGTTATACTGTTCGCCTGCGGCAAACGCGCGGGGGCTGCCGCCGTCAATCACCAGAAGCGCCTTGCTGCCCATAACGCCCGCCAGACCGACTTCGACCGCGCCCGCCGCGCTCGCCACTAAAAATAAGAGTATTGCAAAGAGTTTCATAACACGTCCTGTCGCAATTTTTCGTCATGTATCCTGCCATTCTGCCACATTTTTTGAATCAAACGGCTTGCCTTCAAAAACGCTGTTGCAGAAGCAGGGTATCGCCTTCGTACTGCATACTGGTGCGGCTGAGGAAACTCATGCCCAACAGGATATGCGACATGTCCTGTTGCCCCACCACGGCGTCTATATTACGCAAGGTAATATCGCCAACTTTTACCATATCCAGTTTGATCTTCAGCTTACTGGCAGTTCCATTGGCCGTGTGCGTTCGGACAGACTCGCCCCGGCTCAAATCCAGCCCCAAGCGCCGCGCCTCGGAAGCGCCGAGGGAAACGTAAGAAGCGCCTGTATCCACCATAAACTTTACCGAACGCCCGTTTATCTGCCCATTCGTATAGAAATGCCCTCTTCTGCCCGCAGTCAGTCTTGCTCTCCCGCCTCCCTGATCGGAAGAAACGGCGCTGGTCGCATTCTGCCCCACCTTCAGGGAACGACGCTTTCCGTCAATTTCCAAGATGGCGCTCTGCCCTTGTACTGAAATCACCTTGACCCCGTTATACTGTTCGCCTGTGGCAAACGCGCGGGGATTGCCGCCGTCAATCACCAGAAGCGCCTTGCTGCCCATAACGCCCGCCAGACCGACTTCGACCGCGCCCGCCGCGCTCACCACCAAAAACAAGAGTATCGCAAAGAATTTCATAACACGTCCTGTCGTAGTTTTTCATCATGTATCCTGCTATTCTGCCACATTTCTAAGACAAAACAGCTTTACCTTGTGAAGCGCGGTCGCGCTCTTTCATGACATGAAGATTAAAGAACGATAGCGCCAAATGTCTTCACAGCATTGGGATATTTTCTGCCGGGTTGTTGATAACTTCGGCGACCTTGGCGTTTGCTGGCGTCTGGCGCGGCAACTGACCGTTGAGCATGGCAAGCGCGTCCGCCTCTGGCTGGACAATCCCGCGCCCTTGTCTCTGATCGCGCCACAACGGGATGAAACAGTGGAAATCCGCCCCTGGCCCACAAAAATGCCGGAAGTGGCTGACATCGTTATCGAAGCCTTCGCCTGTGAATTGCCCCAACTCTATCTGAAAGCCATGACATTCGCAAAAATAGCACCCTGCTGGCTAAATCTGGAGTATTTGAGCGCCGAAGACTGGATAGAAGGTTGTCACGGCCTCGCCTCGCCGCACCCTCACCTGCCACTCGTCAAATACTTTTTTTTCCCAGGCTTCACTCCAACAAGCGGCGGATTGCTGCGGGAGACCGATATATTTATGCGGCAGCACAGTCGGGCTGGGTTTCTTGCTGCGCTCGGCATTGCAGATCAGCCCGACGCCCTTTTACTGAGCCTCTTCTGCTACGAAAACGCGCCGATTGCCGCCCTGCTCGCCGCCTGGGAAAAAGCATCATCCTTACGACCCATTCTTTGCCCTATCCTTTGCCTTGTACCGCCCGGACAACCTTGCAACGCCCTTTACGCCCATCTTGGCAAACCGTCCGCTAGAGGTTGGCAGGTCGGCAATGTCCACCTGCTTCCCATTCCATTCCTGTCACAAGAGGCTTACGACACGCTACTATTCGTTTCTGACTTCAATTTCGCGCGTGGCGAAGATTCCTTTGTTCGCGCCCAATGGGCAGGCAAGCCCTTCGTCTGGCAAGCCTATCCGCAGGCGGAAAACGCGCAGCACGCCAAGCTCGCCGCCTTTGCCGAACAATATCGCCCGCACCCATTGCTTCTGAATTTTTGGCGATTCTGGAATGGCGCGGAGTACGATGAGGACGCTCTTCGCAACTTCTGGCCCTGGTTATGCGGCAATCACGCCGCGCTGGACGATCTCACCATCCACGCGCAAGACTGGTGCGCCTACCTGAGTTCCCAGGAAGATATGGCGACCCGCCTCATCCGCTTTTGTTCAGAAAAACAACGACGGAATTAACGCTCAAAGAGCAATTCTTAAACATCAACCCGCCTCATCCCGCCGGTATAGCCGGAGGCGTTCGCGGCGGTCGCCGGGGCGATTGCCCTCCCAAACCTGCTGCCAGACTTCGCCGGGCAGCGTCCATTCTGTTTGCGGACGCCCTCCCGTCAACAGCCATTGGCAATGCCTGCCTTCCCCATGCAAGGGAAGAAAGCGCATCCCTTCAAAATAGGCAAAAGAGGCGATTTGCGCCTGTCCGAGCTGACGTTCCGCAATACAACCCCTGTATTCCTCCGGTATTGCGGCTGCCAGACTGGTCGCCACGCTGCGATAGCTCTTGCCGTAATCAACCCACGGCAACCAGAGAGAAACCGCGAGCAGCCAGCCAATCGCAAACCCGGCGCTCCAGCGCACCAGACAACGATAGGGCGAACGCGGCATCGCCAGCAAAAGCCACAGCCACCACAGGGTGGCGATGACCGCCAGCACAAAAAACCACAGATCGAAATTTCCCACGAAACCCGGCTTCAAGATGACCGCCCGCTCTGCCAATTTGGCCGGATACCCGAAAATCATGGCGCTCCAACCTGTCCATAAAAGTATGGCAAACACGGTAAATACCGTGCCGGAAAACCAGTCAAAGGCGTTGGCCGCCCCCCGGCGCAGAGTCAGCACTCCCGGCGTTGCCAAAAGCGCCAACGGCGGCAGGAGAAGGATAGCGGTACCCCGGTACACCAGAAAACAAGCAGGCAACAGCAAAAACAAAACGACAAAGACGGCAAGCGGCAACATGATTTCCGGCTGGCGCAAACGTTGGCGATTACGCCACAAGGCCCAACCTGCAAGCGGCCAAAGCGGCCAGGCAAACAAGAGAAATACATCAAGGAGAACTAATAAATCGCGGCCATAGCGCCATTCACCGCTTAATAATGCCCATTCCCGCGCCATCCAGCCCAAAAGCCAATCTGGTGCGGCGAGGTACAAGAGCCAGGATGGCACTACGAGCACAACCAGGCTGACCGCCAACGCCAAAAACAATCTGCCCGCCTCTTGCCGCGCCGTCCGAAAAAAAGCAAAAACCGCAAAAAACAGAAATACAAGAAGGAGCAAGCCTGCCAGCCCGCCACCAAGCGTTGCCAGGAAGAAGGCAAGGCACAGGAGCATGACGGCCGGACGGGGTTTTCTGGGCAACAGGGCAAAGGCCAGCAACCAGAAACTGAGCGCTGTCAGCACTACCAGCAAGGGCTGGGTCTCATGGGCATAGACAATTAGGCCAAAGCTGCCCGTCATCAGAAGCGGCGTAGCGGCAGCGGCTTCTCGTCCGTATATCTCCCGACTGGCATAATAAAGCGCCATCAGGGTAAGCGCCACCCACAAACCGCTCGCCAGACGCAAGGCGTCATGAGTCGGCAACAACCAGCCGCTGATTGCCTCTGAAAGCGCCGCGCTCCAGTAGTAAAGCGGTGGCGCAAAAAAGGGTTGTCCCGCAAGCGAAAGATGAAAGCCGTACCCGGACTCCACAAAATCCCTGGCAACCGCCAGATGGATTACGTCATCGCCCGACCAAGGATCATGCCCGAACAATCCGGCAAACACATAGAACGCAAGCAACCCTGCCAGCGTCCAGCCGGCAGGCGGCAATTTCAGGGAGTGCGGAAGGGCAGGAAAGCGCATGAAAAACTACAAAAAAGGCAGCGCGGCTGCCTTTGAGTCACCCCTGCCTGAAGGGCAGAGGGTTCCTCGATACAATCTTGTGGAGCCTTCAGCTCCCGAGTACGTTTTGTCTCGCTTGACTCCGCCTGGCTGAGTCAAGCGAGACCCTTGTTCAGCGAAAATCCACGGCCAAAACGGATTTAAGCGGATTTACCTGCGCGTAACGCGCCGAATTTCTGGTTGAACTTCTCAACCCGTCCGGCAGTATCCACAATCTTTTGCTTGCCGGTGTAGAACGGATGGCAGGAGGAACAGACCTCCACATGCAATGCCTTGTTCATCGTGGAACGGGTTGCAAACGCGTTGCCGCAGGAACAAGTCACCTGGATCTCCGCATAATCGGGATGAATGCCTTCTTTCATGTTACTTCCTTCAAAAATGTCGACCGCGATTCTGGCAGGTCTGGCAGGCTTGGAAAAACAGATGATTCTGCCTGAAAATGACGAAAAGCGCAATGCTTGCAATACATAAGTTACGAGTTGCTTGAAGACAGAGAGAATTCGCATTCTGGCTTCGCCCAACAGCATATTCTCTCTGGCATAATACATGCGGACAACTATGAAAATCAGTGGCATGGCGCAAACCTTCCAACTCAAGTGCCTGATCCTTGACCTTGAGACGACCGTTCCCGCGCACGAGGGAGAGTCCGAGCGAATCATCAAGATCGGCGCCTTGCGCTCCGACCGGGATGAGACCCTGGAGGTCGTCAGCATCGGGAAGAATCTCGACGATGTGTTGCTCCGGCTGGATACCCTGGCCGAAGGAGCAGGCTTTGTTCTGGGCCACAACATCATCGAGCACGATTTGCCGGTACTGCAACGGGCTGCGCCGCACCTGGCCCTCCTGCAACTCCCGGTGATCGACACCCTTCGCCTGTCCCCCATCGCCTTCCCGCAAAACCCCTATCATCGGCTAATCAAAAACTACAAACTCATCCTGGACAGCCTGAACTCCCCGCTTTCGGATTGCCGAGCGACGCTGACGCTCTTTCTCGACCAACACCAGGCCTTCGAGCGGCTGGCCGAGACTCACGCGAACGAATTGATCGCCTACCAGGCATTGCTCGCTCCGAGAGACGAACCCGGTCTCGGCAACTTTTTTTCGTCGAAAACTGGACGAGGCCCGGTATCGCTGGATCAGGTTGCCGATTTGTTGCCCGGCCTGCTAAGGGAGAGCGACCCCAGCCTGCGCAGATCTCTCAAGGTTTGCCAAACCAGGCTGGCGACGATGATCGCCCGCGATCTTTTCCAGCCCGAACTTCACTGGCCCATTGCGTATGCCCTGGCCTGGCTCCGGGTGTCCGGCGGAAACTCAGTGCTGGCGCCTTGGGTGCGCTACCAATTCCCCGCCGTCGGGAAGTTAATCGGTGAACTGCGCGACGTTCCTTGTGACAATGCCGATTGCGCCTACTGCCGCGCCACCCACGACCCGCGCTACGAGCTCAAGCGCTATTTCGGTTTCGACGATTTCCGCGATCCCGATGGGAAAAATTCTCAATACGACATCACTCTGGCCGGTATGCGCGGCACGTCAATCCTGGCGGTACTCGCAACCGGCGGCGGCAAATCGATCTGCTATCAACTGCCAGCGCTCAATCGTTACCATCGGAACGGAAGTCTCACGATCATCATTTCTCCCCTGCAATCCTTGATGAAGGATCAGGTGGATGGACTCCTTGCCAACAACATTCAATGCGCGGCAGCGCTCAACGGTCTCCTCACCATGCCGGAACGAGCGGATGTGCTGGAGAAGATTCAACTTGGCGATGTCGGCATCCTGCTGGTCTCACCTGAGCAGTTTCGCAACAAGTCCTTCCAAAAAGCTATTGCCCACCGCCAGATCGGCGCCTGGATTTTCGACGAAGCGCACTGTCTCTCCAAATGGGGGCACGACTTCCGCCCTGACTATCTTTACGCCGCGCGCTTCATTCGGGAATTCACCGCCAGGGTCAAGACAGAGCTGGCTCCTATTGGTTGCTTTACTGCGACCGCCAAACAAGACGTGCTCGACGACATCCGACAGCACTTTCGGGACGAGCTTGACATCGCCTTCAAATCTTCTATCGGCACACCGGATCGCCCGAACCTGCATTTCGAGGTCTTACCCATAATCAGCGCCGGGGAAAAATTCTCCCGCACCCACCAACTGCTCGACGATGAGCTTGGGAACCGGCCCGGCGGCGCGGTAGTGTTCGTGGCGAGCCGAAAGAAAGCAGAAGATCTCGCCGACTTTCTGATCGACCAGAACTGGCTCTGCAAACACTTCCATGCAGGACTCCAGCCCCACGAGAAAAAAGATATTCAGGATCAGTTCAAGGAGGGTTTGCTGCGCGTCATCGTAGCCACCAATGCCTTCGGCATGGGAGTGGATAAACAGGATGTCCGTCTGGTCGTCCACGCCGATATTCCCGGCTCGCTGGAAAACTATCTGCAAGAGGCAGGCCGGGCCGGGCGGGATCAGGACGAAGCCCGCTGCGTGCTACTCTATGCCCCTCAGGACATCGAGACCCAGTTCGGCCTGAGCGAGCGATCCCGCTTGAGCCAGCGGGACATTCAGCAAATTCTGAAAAAGCTGCGCTTTGAGAGCGCCAGACGCGAAAAAGGGCAACTCGTCATCACCGCCGGAGAGATACTGCATGGTGAGACTGTTCACACAGACTTCGAGGCCGATGACCGGGATGCCGAAACTAAAGTCGTGACCGCCATCGCCTGGCTGGAACGTGGACAGTACCTGCGCCGCGAAGAAAATCATACGCGGGTTTTTCCGGCTCGGCTTTGTCTGAAGCCTGAGGAAGCAGATAGCCGATTGGAAAAGGCTAATCTGTCTGCCCGGCGTCTGGAGGAATATCGCGCCATTCTCCGTCACCTCTACGAAGCCGGAGCTGACGAGCGCATCAATACCGATCAATTGATGCAACTCACCGGGCAAACTAGCGAGGAAGTAACCTGCACCATCAAACAGCTCGAAGAACTGGGCATTCTGGAAAATGACTCCCAACTCACCCTCTACTTGCGATATGGCGTTTCGGGAGCATCGAGTGATCGCCTGAAGCAGTGCCTAGCGCTCGAAGAGGCTTTGTTCAAGGAACTCCGCGAGCTTGCGCCCGACGCAGACCAGGGGGAGTGGCAAGATCTAAACTTGACGCCGCTGACCACCATTCTGCGGGAGCGGTGCGATTTCCCGGAACTGCTCCCGCTCCATGTGCTGCGCCTCCTCCGCAGTCTTGCCCAGGATCGGGATGGAGACAGCCAGCAGCGTAGCAGCTTTGAGCTACGCCAACTGAGCCGCGACTATCTGAAATTGCGTATCCGGGGCGGTTACACCTGGTCAGGAGTGGAGGAACTTGGCGAGAAGAGGCGGAAAATCGCCGCCGTCCTGCTTTCATTCCTGATCGGCAAAATCCCCACAGGAGGACGGGGCAAGGATCTGTTGGTCAACACAACCTTTGGCGGGTTGCAGAAAATGATCGCCGAGGATCTGGAACTTAACGCCATGATCAAGCCGGAACAGCGCCGAAAAGCCGTCGAGCACGTTCTACTCTATCTGCATCACCAAGAAATCCTCACGCTCAACCATGGCATGACAGTCATGCGCCGAGCCATGACAATCGAGATCAATCCCGAAAAGAAGGGGCAACGTTATGTGAAGGAAGACTATCAACGACTGGACGAGCACTACCGGGAACGTCGAATCCAGGTGCATGTGATGCGCGAATACGCCGAAATATCCCTCAAGGAAATGGCACAAGCACTGCGCCTGGTCATGGATTACTTTGCCCAGACCAAGGATCAGTTTCTGAAGCGCTACTTTGCCGGTAAGGAAGATGTTTTGCAGCTCGCCACAAGCGAGAATTCCTGGAAGGCCATTACCAATGGACTCAACAGCACACAAAGGGATATTGTCACCGATGATCAGGATCGTAACCGCCTGATGCTGGCCGGCCCCGGTTCAGGGAAGACACGGATCATCGTTCATCGTATCGCCTACCTGTTGCGTGTGCGGCGGGTTCCGGCCACTGCCGTCATTGCCCTGACCTTCAACCGGCATGCAGCCAATGAAATCCGTAAGCGTCTCTTCGAACTCGTCGGCGATGACGCCATCGGACTCACCGTACTGACCTACCACGCCATGGCCATGCGCCTCACTGGAACGAGCTTCAAACAGCGGGACAAGGTAGAAGAAAGCGAACTGGATTCCCTGCTCGACCGCGCAGCGAACCTGCTTGAGGGCAAAAGCCTGATCGAGGGCGAGGACGACCTCAGGGAACGCCTGTTGCAGGGCTACCGTTACATCCTGGTCGACGAGTATCAAGATATTGATGATCGCCAATACCGCCTGGTCAGCGCCCTTTCCCGACGGCATAGTGAGCAGGGCGAACAAGACGCCGATCTGTGCATCCTGGCGGTAGGTGACGACGACCAGAACATCTACGAGTGGCGAGGCGGTAGTAATCGCCACATTGAGCGCTTCAGGAACGAATACGCAGCCGAGATCAACTATCTCGTGGAAAACTACCGTTCCAGCCGAGCCATCATCAACGCCTCAAATCAACTTATCGGCCAGAACGCCGGGCGACTCAAGGCAGAACATCCCATCCAGATCGACAGGAAGCGAGCCCAACTCCCCGCCGCTGGCCGTTGGCAAGCGGGAGACCCGGAACGTAAAGGCGCTGTGCTGCGGCTCCGTCTGCCTCACTCCGACCGGGAGAGCGGCAACCTCCAGGCACAAGCCGTATTCAGTGAATTGAAGCGCCTCCTCGCGTTGGAGGAGGGGCGGAGCGACTGGCAAGGCTGCGCAATCCTGGCCCGAAGCCACCGCTACCTGTGGCCGGCGCAGGCATGGTGCGAGCAGAACGACGTTCCGTATTTTCTTGCGGCGGACAAGCACAACAGTCTACCTCTGACTCGCCAGCGTCCTTTCACTCGTCTCATCACCCATCTCGTCAGTTTGCAAGTACCGGCACTGGACTTGGCCGCCACGGTTGAAACAGCCCAAAACCTGACCCCAGACCCTCTCTGGCAGTCATTTTTCCGCACTGCGTTTGAGCAACTCGCCGGGGAATACGGCAATTGCCAAATCGCGCCAGGAACATTGATTAACTGGTTGTACGACTACGCCAGAGAAATGCGACAGCAGCCGAGACCGGGCTTATTCCTCGGAACGATACATTCCGCGAAAGGTCTGGAATTCCGCCATGTCGCCCTGTTGGATGGGGATTGGGGCACGCGGCAGGATCAACTTGATGAAGCGAGGCGACTCTATTACGTGGGGATGACCCGTGCCGAAGAAACGCTGACCCTCTGTGAATTCGGGCGAGGGAACGTCTTTACGGACTCGTTGGTAGACACCGCGCTGATCAGAACTTTCAGCGGCAAACACGACCCCCACCTTGATGTCCAATATCAGACATTGAGTTTGAAGGATATCGATCTCGGATTTCCTGGGCGCCAGTCGTCTCGAAGCGTCATTCACGAAGCCATTCGCCGCATTGAGCCCGGAGACGAACTGAGTTTTACGCCGGATGGCGACCGTTACGCAATTCGCAGCCTTTCAGGCGAGATACTTGGACGAACATCCAGATCCTTCAACCTTGAGATCGTCCCCGAAGAATGTCAAACGGCAGGCATTATCACCCGGTACGCCGAAGATACGGATCAAGCCTACCGTGAGCTCGTAAAGCGCGAACAGTGGGAGATTGTAGTGCCTCGACTGAGGGGCAAACACTTACAAAACCATGCGTAAATACTCTGTACTGTGTATGCAGACTGCTGGGCAAACTCTTTCAATCCACAAAAACGCGCCGGATTTACCCGCCCCTCCTCTTCCTCTCCACCTGCGATAGATCGCGCACACCGCCCTTATCGGCGGAAGCAGCGAAGAGCGCATACGCTTTAAGGGCATCAGACACAACGCGGCGTCTATCAACCGGCAGCCAGGCAGCTTCCCCTTTCGCTTCCATTGCGGCGCGGCGCTTTTGCAGTTCATCATCCGACACCTTAAGATGAATGCTGCGGGCGGGAATGTCAATTTCTATCACATCGCCCTCCTCCACCAGGCCAATTGTGCCGCCGTTCGCCGCTTCCGGCGAGACGTGTCCGATGGAAAGCCCCGAAGTGCCGCCGGAAAAACGCCCGTCGGTAAGCAACGCGCAGGATTTACCCAGGCCGCGCGACTTCAAATAACTGGTGGGATAAAGCATTTCCTGCATTCCCGGCCCACCCTGCGGCCCTTCATAGCGAATCACTACCACATCACCCACCACAATCTTGTCGCCCAAAATAGCTTCTACCGCATCCTCCTGGCTCTCAAACACCCTGGCTTTGCCGCTAAATCTGAGGATTGATTCATCCACTCCGGCAGTTTTCACAATACAGCCGTTTGCCGCAATGTTGCCGTAGAGCACGGCAAGGCCGCCATCCTGTGAATAGGCATTAGCTACATTGCGGATACAGCCAAGGGCGCGGTCAAGATCAAGCTCTGTCCAGCGGCTACTCTGGGAAAACGCCTCCAGCGAAGGCATGCCGCCCGGCGCGGCTTTATAAAATTCCATGACTCCCAAATCGGTAATGGCGCTGACATCATGACTATCAATGGCTTCGCCGATGGTTTTTGCATAAACGGTCGGCACATTCCGATTGACAAGGCCAGCGCGGGAGAGTTCGGCAAGAATGCCCATCACCCCGCCAGCGCGGTGCACGTCTTCCACATGATACCGCTCGGTAGCGGGCGCAACCTTGCAGAGACAGGGAACGCGGCGAGAAATCGCGTCAATGTCGGCCATACCGAAATCCACCCCGGCCTCATGCGCCATCGCCAGCAGATGCAAGACAGTATTGGTAGAGCCGCCCATTGCCACATCAAGGCTCATGGCATTCTCAAACGCCGCGCGGTTGGCGATGCTGCGCGGCAACGCCGTCTCGTCGCCCGCTTCGTAATAACGTCTGGTTAATTCCACAATGAGTCGCCCGGCGCGGCGGAAAAGCTCCTTGCGGTCGGCATGAGTGGCAACCAGCGTACCATTCCCCGGCAGGGAAAGCCCCAGGGCTTCGCTAAGGCAATTCATCGAATTGGCGGTAAACATGCCGGAACAGGAACCGCAGGTCGGACAGGCGGAACGCTCGATCATCGCCACTTCCTCGTCGGAAACCGAAGCGTCGGCGGCTTTTATCATTGCGTCAATCAGGTCGAGCTTGACCACCTTGCCGTCACGTTCGCCGGATTTCCCGGCTTCCATCGGCCCGCCGGATACGAATATCGCCGGAATATTAAGGCGCAGCGCAGCCATCAACATGCCCGGCGTGATTTTGTCGCAGTTGGAGACGCAGACCATGGCGTCGGCGCAGTGAGCATTCGCCATGTATTCGACCGAATCGGCAATCAGGTCGCGGGAAGGCAGGGAATAGAGCATCCCGCCATGTCCCATGGCGATACCGTCATCAATGGCTATCGTATTGAATTCTTTGGCAATGCCGCCCGCCGCCTCAATTTCCCGCGCTACCAGTTGCCCCATATCTTTCAGGTGTACATGTCCGGGCACAAACTGGGTGAAGGAGTTGACCACGGCAATAATGGGTTTGCCGAAATCGTCTTCCCTGACGCCGGTTGCGCGCCAGAGGGCGCGCGCGCCAGCCATGTTGCGACCATGCGTGGAAGCGCGAGAACGATATTGAGGCATGAGTTTTCTCCAAAAAAAAGAATCAGGCGAGCTTTTTACCACAGCCTGCCATCATTTTGACCATAACGCCAGAATTAACCGGAGCGCGTTAGCGCGTCCGGGCTGAATGAAATGTTAGGAGTCATTTGGGAAAAACTTGGACATGTTTTTCTCAGACAAGAATATTTGTGCAAACGCTGGATATGCTATTCACCCGGCAATTAAGGGTTGCATCATATTTGCCATTTCGGCCCATATGGGGCGTGCCTTGAAAAGTCAAACCTTAATTGCCGGTTCAATAGGTAGTGGAGAAAAGCGATTAATAAACCTCCCGCATTAGGTTGGATTCCCCATCCCCAGTGTACAAGCACTAACAGAGCAATGAATGCTAGGGCAAGGATTCCCCCGTAGTACCACAAGAAAAGCGAACACTCTTTCTTTGTTGGAACGCGCCCGAGTGACTTGGGAAACCAAAAAGAAATTAACCATGCTACTCCTGCAGCTATGCCTATTGTCACAGGCATGCCATGCAAATTAAATATCACTTGTAATAGCAGATTCAGAACGAGAACAGCCGCAAGAGCTACGACAACATATTTCGTAACGGATGCAGAAAATGTGTCATTCATGAGCAGGCTCCTAACGTATGATGGGTAATGGAGTGATTGCTGAGAGCATGTGTGTTGTCACATGTTAACACGCGCTTTCAGACTCGGCGTGAGGAAAAATGTTTATTCTGTCACCCTTTCACACTCCTTGTTTTTTCATGTTTCGCCGCATTGCCCATCTGGACATGGATGCTTTTTTCGCGTCTGTGGAACTCATCGCCTATCCTGAACTTTCCGGGCAAGCCGTTGTCGTGGGCGGCGCGCGTGTTCCGCGTCCCGTCCGAAAACCGGACGGCAGCCTCCAGTTCGCGCGTCTGAAAGACTACGCCGGACGCGGGGTTGTGACCACTGCCACTTATGAGGCGCGCGCGCTTGGCGTTTTTTCCGGGATGGGCTTGATGCAATCATCCCGTCTTGCGCCCGCAGCCATTTTGCTGCCTGCCAATTTCGACGCTTACCGGGATTATTCCCGCCGTTTCAAGGCCGCTGCGCGGGAAATCACGCCGCGCATGGAAGATCGCGGCATTGATGAAATTTTCCTCGACCTTACCGAACTTTCCGAAGCCTCCCTGCCGCTGGCTCGCCGCTTGCAGGCGGCGGTCAGGACGGCGACCGGCCTTTCTTGTTCCATCGGTATCGCGCCCAATCGCCTGCTTGCCAAAATCGCCTCCGACCTGCAAAAACCCGGCGGCATCACCATCCTCACCCCGGATGATCTCTCCACCCGCATCTGGCCGCTACCGACCGGAAAAATCAACGGCATCGGCAAAAAAACCGCCGCCCGCCTGCATAGTCTTGGCATCGAAAGCATCGGCGACCTTGCTCAAACGCCGGTGGAAGTCCTCTGTCTTCATTTTGGCCAGCACTGGGGGGAATGGCTCTCCCGCGTTGCCGCTGGCATTGATGATTCCCCCATCGTGACCCGGCGGGAAATAAAATCCATCAGCCGGGAAACCACCTTTGAACGGGATTTGCACTTGCTGCGGGATCGCGCCGAACTTTCCCAGCAATTGGACGCACTCTGCCAACGAGTCGCGGCAGACATGATTCGCAAGGAAATGACCGGGCGCACAGTTGGCGTCAAGCTGCGCTTTGCCGATTTTCGCCTGACAACAAGGGAAATTACCTTGCCGAGCGCCCTGCCCGCGCCGCCCACGCCGGAAACTCTGCTCGCCGCTGCCCGACAATGCCTGAAAAAAATTGTTTTCGCCCCCAACCGCCAGCTTTTACGTCTGCTGGGCGTGCGGGTCAGTACCCTGGAACCTTTAGGCAACACCTGTGAAGGCAGCATGGAAGAGACAAAAAACACACAAGCCGCGCAAGCAAAAAATGAGGACTCGCCCCAAACGCCCTTGCCCCGGCAGGCGAAGTTGCCTTTTTGAACACGCATCGAGCGCAATTCTCGAAATAAATGGCGAGGCGAGCGATACTGTTGTTTTATGGAGATTGCCCTGCTGGATTGTGTAGCAGACCACGCAATGACTATGTATCTACTTGAGCCAAAACCGCGCTAGTCTATCGGGTTGGCGGCGCAACTACCCAAACATATTTGGGTGCGTTAATTTTTCCATACAAATGACCGTCTGTCGTGAAATAATAACCGTATATCGTTCTTCAGGGAAAACGTTTTTATAAAGTGTCTATAATCGCCTCAGGCTATGAGTCGCCCCGACCTTGAGGCAGAGGTGACTAAATTCCGTTACTTTTGGGAAGGAGAAACAAGCCGTGCTTGCTAGAAAATCTTTTGCAATCAAAGACTTACCCCCCTACACCCCCCCAATTCTGACAGCATATCGGCTCTTTCCGGGCTTCCGCCCAAAAAGCAATCACGGCGCGGGCAACCCTCTCCCGCCCCTTAGGGCCGCCAACCTTGC
>WRKX01000055.1 GCA_009777925.1 Betaproteobacteria bacterium
CGTCCGCACGAAGCCCTGGGACAACAACCGCCGATTACGCGCTACCGTCCGTCGTCACGGGATTACAAACCCAATCCTGCGCCCCCGCAATACGATGTTTCCATGCTTGTCCGGCGTGTGGATAGCAACGGAAGAATCTCGTTCAAAAACAAGGTTATCAAGATTGGCAAGGCGTTCATCCGGGAAACCCTGGGCATCCGGGAGGAAAAGGATGAAGGGATTTATTCCTTGTGGTGGTACAGCACAAAAATAGGATTGATTGACTTGAGACAGCATGTAGTTCATGTGGGAAAATCACAATGAAAGTGTCAGCGATGTCCTCGTACACCTGTAAACGATGTCTCCGGTCTGAACAGCGGGAGAGGGTGGCGCGTAGCGCCGGGAGAGGGCAATGATTCAGGTTGAAATTTATGCCTCCTGAATTTTCAATTCTCAACCCTCTCCCCCGACCCCTCTCCCGCAAAGCGGGAGAGGGGAGAAAGGTTTTATCTGGAACCCGCGCGACCTGTTTTGCTGGTGGTCGGTAGAGGTTGCCCAACCTTCCATTGGCTTGCGATAGCCTTGCCTTCCTCGATTTGTTCGGGCGTCATATTTTTGGCAGCAAGGTTTTGATACTTCACAGCATCTTTGTCTCCGTTTGCTGCAACAAGGCTAAAGAGAGCATAAGCCAGTACAAGATTCTGCGGCACTCCTTCTCCTTTTCTATACGCAACCCCCAGATTGTACTGAGCAAACGCATGTCCCTGTTCCGCCGCATTTTGCCACCAATTTACCGCCAGCCGGAAATCCTGTGATACGCCTTGCCCCTTGTCATACATGCCCCCCAGGTTATTCTGGGCGTCTGCATGTCCTTGCTCCGCCGCCTTGCGATACCAATATGCCGCCTCCCGGAAATCTTGCGGCACACCTCGTCCACGGCAATACATGAATCCCAGGTAAGTCTGGGCAGGAGCATACTTCTGCTCCGCCGCCTTGCGATACCAGATGACAGCTTGCCGATTATCCTGTGGCACACCTTGTCCCATGGCGTACATGATCCCCAGATTGTGCTGTGCTAACGCATGTCCCTGCTCCGCCGCTTTGTAATACCAATTGACTGCCTGCCGGAAATCCCGCGTTACGCCTTGTCCCATGGCATACATGCTACCCAGATCATTCTGGGCATCCTTGTTTTCCTGCTCCGCCGCTTCGTGATACCAATAGGCTGCCTCTATGAAATCCTGCTGCACGCCTTTTCCATCTCTGTACATGACTCCCAGATTGTACTGGGCAGGCGCATATCCCTGTTCCGCAGCCTTGCGATACCAATCTACAGCTTGCCGGAAATATTGCGATACACCTTGCCCCTTCTCGTACCTAAGTCCAAGAATAAACTGCGCTCTTACATCTCCTGTTTCTGCCAGTTGCACCAATTTAGGCAAGGGCATCGTTCTGTAATCCGTCCTCTGCGCGTGAACTACAAACGGCATAGCTCCTAACAACAGCAGGGCAAGTATCGCAAAGAAGCGCGTCATAACAATACCTTCCTTCCCAATCAAGCGGCAAAAACCACTTCCCCGCCGACCAGCGTCTTTTTGACCTGTCCGACTACAGTCTGTCCCGCAAAAGGCGTGTGCTTACTAAAACTCTTTAAGTTCTCCGGCAAGACCTGCCAGCTTGCCTCCGGGGCAAACAGGCAAATATCGGCACAAGCACCCGCTCCCAAATGCCCTAAATCATCGCGTCCTAAAATCGTGGCGGGCAGACTGGTCAAGGGTGCCAGAATTTCCGGCAATGAAAGACCCATCTCCATGCCCCAGCGCAAAGTCAAGGGCAGCAACAGTTCAAGACCCGTCGCGCCCGGTTTGGCGCTGCCGAACGGCAGGAGCTTGTCGTCCTGGGTGAGCGGAGTATGGTCGGAGCAGATAGCGGCATGTCCCGCGCGGACGCCTTCCCGCAAGGCAAGGCGGTCTGCTTCGCTACGCAGCGGCGGGTCGAGGCGGGCCGCCGTATCAAAAAAGCCAATGGCAGATTCGGACAAGTGCAGATGATGCGCGCCGACATGACAACTGACCGGCAGGCCGTCCGCTTTCGCCCTGGCAACCATTGCCATGCCCGCCGCCGATGACAGGCAGCAAAGATGCAGACGCACGCCGGTATCGGTAGCCAGAGTGAGCAGGGTGGCAAGCGCGACAGTTTCCGCGCTAACCGGAATGCCGGTCAACCCCAGACGGCCTGAAATCGCGCCGTTATGAGCAAAGCCGTTGCGGGAAAGAAAGTAATCCTGCGGGCGTATCCAGAGCGGAAAATTGAAGGTCGCCGCATATTCAAAGGCGCGGAGCAACGCCTCAGTGTCAATGATCGGTGATTGTCCCTGGGAGAAGGCGACGCACCCGGCTTTTGCCAGAATGACCAATTCGGAAAGGCGTTCGCCCGCAAGGTTGCGGGTTAATGCGCCCAACGGCAAAAGACGCGCCAGGCGTAAACTTTCCGCCTGTTTCGTCAAGCGCTCGACCCGTTCCGGTTCATCCAGAACAGGATTGAGATTGGGCGGACAAACCAGAGTCGTGACCCCGCCCGCGACTGCGGCGGCAAGATCGGTTGCCAAATCGCCGGGACGGGCGCAAAGGTCAATGAGACCAGGGCAGGCGACAAGGCCGGAAGCGTCAATCTCCTGCTCGGCATTGAAGTTGGCAGGGGCAGGGGCGATAATCCTGCCATCAGAGATGAAAATATCGGCCACACGGTCAATCTGGTGACGCGGATCAATCACACGGGCGTTTTTGATAGTAATGTTCATGTCAGTTTCCCGCAAGAATACTCATGACCGCCATACGCACGGCGATACCGAAAGTGACCTGATCGAGAATAACGGCCTGGGGGCCGTCCGCTACAAAGGAATCAATTTCCACGCCCCGGTTCATGGGGCCGGGGTGCATGACGATAGCGTCCGGTTTGGCAAGCGCGAGTTTTTCCGGGGTCAGGCCATAGCATTTGAAATATTCCCGCGCCGAAGGCAGAAGCGCGCCGTTCATGCGCTCGTTTTGCAGACGCAGCATGATAACAACGTCGCAATCCCTTAAACCCTCGCGCATATCGTGGTAAACCCGGACATTCATTCGCGGCAGTTCCGGCAGCAGCAGGGTTTTCGGCCCGATGATGCGAATTTCCTTAACGCCCAGGACGGTAAGCGCGGCAATATTTGAGCGCGCGACCCGCGAATGGAGAATATCGCCGACGATGGCTACTGTCAGCGGCGCAAAATCTTTCTTGAAATGCCGGATGGTATACATGTCCAGCAATGCCTGGGTAGGATGAGCGTGACGACCGTCGCCCGCGTTGACCACATGAATGTCGTCATGTTCCATCTGGCGCAGATGTTCGGCGATCAGATAGGACGCGCCGCTCTCCGCGTGGCGGACGACAAACATGTTGGCGTGCATGGCGCACAGGTTGTCAATGGTGTCAAGCAGGCTTTCGCCCTTGGACGCCGAGGAGCGGCTGATGTCCAGGTTGATTACGTCCGCCGACAGGCGTTTGGCGGCGATCTCAAAGGTGGTGCGGGTACGGGTGGAATTCTCGAAAAACAGGTTGAACACGCTCTTGCCACGCAAAAGCGGCACCTTTTTAACCTCGCGGTCCGCCAGCCCCAAAAAGGAAGAGGCAGTATCAAGAATTTGCAGCAATACTTCGCGCGGCAACCCGTCTATCGAGAGAAGATGGGTCAGCTTGCCATTGGCGTTTATTTGCGGATTATGGTCAGGCATAGGATTCGACCTCCCAGAAAAGACTTTGGTCTTCGCGGCGGCAGAGGGTAAGACCCGTCGAATGATCGGGCAGTTGCAGGTTCCATACGCAGTAAGTTGGCGCAATCGGCAGTTCCCGGCAACCCCGGTCGGCAAGCACCGCCAGCTCTACCGCCGACGGTCTGCCATAATCGAATAGTTCATTCAAGGCCGCGCGTGTGGTACGCCCCGTATAGAGCACGTCATCCACCAAGATCAGGCGACGACCATTCACATCAAAGGGCATGCGCGTCGGGCGTATCTGGGTATGCAGCCCTTTTTCCGCGAAGTCGTCACGGTAGAAGGAAACGTCAATCATGCCGGTCTCTTCCGGCAGATTGAACATTTTTGCCAGACGTTCGGCAATCCAGGCGCCGCCGCTGAAAATGCCAACCAGAGCGGTGTCGGGGGTCAGAGACGGGCGAATCAGATCAGCCAGCGCCCGACATTGCGCTTCTGCGTCAGGCAGGGGGGAGGGAAGGGGAGTGGATGCAGTCATGGGTAGCGATTTCAAAACAGTCATGCGGAAAATCAAACCAGGTTTGCAGAATCAGTTGCGCGGCAACCGCGTCAACTACAGGCTTCATGCGCTTTACGCTGCGTCCCGTTTCACGCAGGCGGTTCATCGCGTCCAGCGAGGTCAAAACCTCGTCGGCTTCAGCAACCGGCAGGGCGAAACGCTCGCGTAATCGCGCGGCAAAAGCGCGGACTTTTTGGGTCATGTCATGCTCTGTGCCGTCTGTGTAAGTGGGCAGGCCGACTACCAGCCGCTCCGGCTGCCATTCGACAATCAGGCGGGCAATGGCTTCCAGAAGCGCGGAGCTGTCGTTTGCTTTGAGGACAGCCAAGGGGTGCGCCTGTCGCAAGGCACTTTCTCCTACCGCAACGCCGGTGCGTTTTTCTCCGAAATCGAAGGCGAGCACCGTTCCCATGTGGGTTGCCTATGCGTGTCCGGCGACTTCGGAGAGTTGCGCGAAGCTGATGCCCAATTTTTGCATGGCAGCAGGCAGGCGTTCTTCCGGCGATTGTCGAAAGAGAATTTCAGGATTGGCGGGAATGGTAAGCCAGGCGTTCTGCGCCAGTTCGTTTTCCAGTTGTCCCGCGCTCCAGCCTGAGTAACCCAGGGTGAGGATGATGTCGTGCGGTTGCCCGTTCCTGCTGATTGAAGCAAGGATGTCCTTGGAACTGGTCAGGCCGATTTCCCGGGTGACCTGCATACTGGATTGCCATTCTCCCGGCGGGCTGTGCAGGACAAAACCACGATCCATCTGCACCGGGCCGCCAAAATGTACCGGCAGAGAGGCAATTTCACGGGTTCTCAGTTCCAGGTCAACCTTCTCAAAGAGTCCTTCCAGAGTAAGGTCAAGCGGTTTATTGACGATCACGCCCATCGCGCCTTGAGCGTTGTGTTCGCATACGTAGATCAGCGCCCGGTTGAAATAGGGGTCAACCAGGGCGGGCATGGCAATCAGGAAGTGGTGGGTAAGATCAATCGGCTCCATACCGGAATTCTAACTGGTTTCTCCAAAGGCGAAAGGGAAAGATTGATGCCAAAATGACTCTGCGGTAAAACTGCGCCCTGCGGACGGGTCTTGCAGTATAGATTCTACGCATAAACGAAAAAGCAACCGTTGCCCCAGGCTAGGATTGACGACAGTTGCAAGTTAGGCGCTCAAAGCGCCGCATTCGTGTGCAAGCACATGCCGCTTTCACGCTTTGAGTCACCCCTGCCTGAAGGCAGGGGATTCCTCGATACGGTACTGGAGAGCCTTCGGCTCCCTGTTACGCTTTGTCTCGCTTGACTCCGCCATAAGCGCGAGACCCGTGTTCAAGTTCTTACGCTGCATCCGGTCAGCGTTTGGTCGCGCGGTTGCATCCCACACTGGAGCGCGAAGGTGATATGCTTTGAAAGTCGAGCGCTGAATTTGGTGTTGTGCCTGACTCTGCGCTCAGGCATGCAGTTTTCGGTCTTCCGGCGCACAATAAAATGCCATTTTGGCGGCAAGCCTATTTCAAGCCCTGATGAAAACGTGCTTAACAGTCTGCTGTACCACGAGTCTGACCTACGTATCGAAGAACACTACACCGACACGGCAGGATTCACCGATCACGTCTTCGCGCTGATGCACCTTTTTGAAACCAAGCTCTATATCCCTAAAGGAAACACCGCCTATGGCATCAGCGTCCATTCAACCTGACTAGAGGGTCATGTTTCCAAAACCGAACGACAAACCCAGGCCGCTTGATTTGACATAATATAAATTATACGAAGTCAAAGATATGCATGTGTAACGAAGTTCTCAGTTGGTCAGCTATGGCTTCACGGCAGTGATAACTCCGTCGATGGAATACACCCGCGTTATTTTACTATTTGAGGGAAACACATATAGTCGGATGGGTATGCCGCCATCGTCACTGGCAACAATCTGTATGATGCTACCAAAACGTGCCAACATTGTGCAATTGCGAAAGGTTTCATCACTCATGCCCACAACAGGTTCCTTTATAGGCTTGTCAACTCCACATGCCTTCAGCATTCTATCAATGGATTGAGTCAGCTTTGCTATTGATTCAGCGTTATTGCGCTCGGTCTGTTCCTGGAGACGCGCATCAATCGCCAGCTCTTCCTCCTCTTGTGCTTGGAGCTCGAACCATGATCGAGGCCCCACGACAAAACGACCGTCGTCTTCAGTCTCTGGTGGTGGCTTAGGTGGTCTGGGTGGAGCGTGCTGTACCAGTCCTACACCGAGAGCCTGCATCTGATCCAGTTTGCGATGCAGCATCTTGTAGCTGTCTTTACGAACCCGGTGTTGTTCTGTTGTCTCGGTACTTGGGCATGGTCGGTTTTGATACACCAATTGACCGTTGATGTTGCATTTGTTGATTTCAGCCTCGGCCAAACCTGATAAACAGAACACCCCTGCAAAAGTTATTATCTGTCGAGCTACCGACATGCCCTCTCCTTTCGTCATGTTTTGTCGCAACGTGTCGATGGTTTGGCTTCGATGAGTTCGAATTTTGTACGCTCACCATTAGCTTCAATCACCTGGAAACGACCCTCGGCAACGTCAAGCATGGGATTTTTGTCTAAAAATCCATTCATCCTGTCATCCTTCCAAACAATTATGTTGTCTTGAATAACCCACCACTGACCCGTGTAGCCATCTTTCGGGTCAACGTCAGTTATCGGCATACTCTGTGGTCTCTGAATACTAGGCGCCATGAAGTAGCGGCCATCGTCCTTCAGTTCAATACGGCGCATCATACCCCTATGCGTCGAAGACCATACGCCAATCAGGTTGCATGGCAGCTTGGTCGGCGTCACTGCATCGAGTGCTTTTTGCCACGCCGCCTGCAGACTCCATCTCTCCTCTGCGGGGTTCTTGCGAACCCAGGGCGGTGTGTAATTCACCATAATGTAGAAGAATTGCCCAAACGCAATCAAGACAAAAGCTAACGCGCAATAGAATATAAGCCGTATTATCAATGAGCGTCTGCCACTCACGCGCCGTAACGGCAAACGGCGTAGCAGTCTGTAGGCCACAAATGTGCCCAGACAAACCAGGAAGACCCATTTGTACTGCATCGCCAGAGCCAAGCAAGACTGCCACCATGATGGCTCGGTGGAATGCGTGGGCTGGGCGGGAGAATGCTCCACTGACTCCGTGACCACCGGGTCTACAGCCTGTGCCGGCGAGATGAATTGATCGCCCTCTGGCGCTGGCGCAAAGCCAGCGCAACTGGCCTTGCGATAAAAGAAACCGGCGCCAGACTCATGCGAGCCTGCGCCAGCCCCCGCCGTCACCACCGTACCGTCATCCATCACTACCATTGTATGGTAGCTGGTACCGAAGCCAGGGTTAGGCAGCGGTACAACCTTGGCATCTTGTGGGCGGTACAGCGCGATGGGATCATGCGTCGAAATTGCGCAGCCGTCGGGCAATCTACGAGCGTTTATGCCCATCCGGTTATGCAGAATAGAGTGCATCACATAGTCCCACCAGCCTGCCTGGGCATTCCACAGCATAATCGTTGCTGGTCTGTAGTCGGCGGGACTCGTCCAAGCGGAGTAATAACATGCCTGGAAACGCGCGCCGGCATCGTTCACCTCGAAACTCTGGCCGCTAACCGGATCGGTGATGGTTGTCACAGGATGCTCGACCCGGATTGGCATACCGTAGGTAAGACCCTTACTATTCCAACTAACGCTCCAGATCATCCAGCGCCCGTTTGGCTCGTCGAACACCGCTGCCTCACGCCAATTGGCAAGCGCAAAAGCGCGACCATCGGGTAACAGATCCAGTTGCAAGCTGTTGCGGGGTGAGGATATTTTCAATGAGCCGCAGGAAGACCAGTCATTGCTGACTGGATTCCAGATATTGCACCGTAGCTTACTCTCACGGTCATTTCCTACGTAGATCACGCGACCCGATGGCAGCGCCAACGCCTTGGTACCTATCCTCCCTGATAAGTTTGATTCCAAAGCGCCCGCGTGGCTCCAGCGATCTGTGGCTGAGTCCCAGATATGCGCCTCAAGCGCGACGCCACCCCATGGAACACCGGCAGTATAGCCTATCGTCATCAAGCGACCCTTTGGTAACTTGGCCAGAGCTGGTGGATACTCATACCATACGGGCGCCATCGTGTCTGGCGCTGCTCCAGCTCGCCAACGCAGCACATCAATAGGCGTGAAAATCAGCGCGCTACCATCAGACTGCGGAACAATACTAACAGGGCTGGACATTGCGCCTGGATTAGCTGGCTTAGCGCTACCTGCCAATTCCCAGGTAGCTGATTGCGGACTCCAGCTCCACGCCCAAGGCACTTGACCGTGCAATGACACCCAACCGCCACCGGCTACCAGTACCTCGCCAGAAGCCAATTGCGCGGCTGCATGTCCGTACAGACCCAGCGGCAATTCCGGACCTTCTGCCCAGTTGCCAGTTTCGGGATCCCACATTTCGACTGACCGTAGCGTTCGTCCGTCCATGCCCACGCCACCAGTAACCAACACGCGATCATCGGTCAGCAGCGTGGCTGTATGGCTGTGGCGCGCTGTACGTAACGGTGGTAGCACTAACCATTCATTAGCGCGCGCGTCAAGCAATTCAGCTGAAGTAATCGGACGACCATTGGCGTCCAGGCCGCCAACTACCAGCAAACGACCATCGGGCAATGCGGTTGCGCTATGCTTGGCACGGGCAGTATACATTGGAAGGACAGCACTGATCTGACCCGATGCATAACGCTCCACGCTTGCCAGCACGGGGTTAGCAATGTCTGATTCCCAAGCAGGGTCGCTTTCGCCGCCTGTGAGAAGCACACTGCCATCAGGCATCAACGTAGCACTATGGAAAATGCGATCCTGCACCAGTACAGACCCTGACTGCCACTGGCGGGAAGCCGAATCCCAGATTGAAAGCGCAACGTGCTGCCTCTGCAATGGGGCTTCGTCAGCACTTTTTGGCATGTCGCAAAGCCCACCAGCAATCAGCACCTGGCCATTGGCAAGCACAGTGGCCGTGTGCAGATAATGTGCGCCGGTGCACTCTGGGGCATCTGGCAGCCGGAGCCAGCCATGACGCTTCGCATCGTAGAGTTTAGGCTTGTGGTAGACGCTTTTTTTGACGCCTCTGCGAGTGCGCAATGCGTCCACTTGGTCTTTGTGGCTGCGCCATTCGTTGGGTGCCACGCCATTGCCATAGATGAATAAATCATCATTGGGCAGCAGGCTCACGGTGCTGCCACTCGCCCGTTCAAAGTAGCCGCCAAATGGCAGCAAGTGACCAGTGGGAGTTGGAATTTGCGCGTGTGCCGCCAATGCGACTAGCCCCAGTGTACCGCACACCAACGAAAACCACGCCCTTCTCATCGTTCACCACATCCCAGTGTATGCAAGCGGTCAGTATACCAGTGCAGATCGTACACAGCGGTAACACGACGCGCTTCTATGACACGCCAGTTATCACCAGCACCCGCTGCGAGTTCCTCCACTGCATTGTCGTGTGCACGGCGAGTGTCGGCCAACTGTTGACGCGCAGTCTCACAACTTTCGCCCGGCAAACGCGCCTGCTCAGTTTGTGTGGGCAATGTTATGGATGTCTGGGTGCTTCCTGGAGTACATGGGCGCTCGCTGAAGCTTATTTCGCCTGACGAGCCAACACAGCGAAAGATGCTCCTTGAGTTGCTGACCGCAACGGCAGGTGTGACCGCCAGATAGCGTAGATACTCGACGTGCATACGCAAATACGCCTCATGGTACGGTTGGGAGGGCATTGCAGCAATTGCGTTCATTTCGGTCATCACAATCTGCTGATCCGCGGCACTGGGCGCTCGTCCAGCACGCAATTCCGTCAATATGGCTGACAAGCGCTCATAAGCGGTAGTCAATTCCACGGTACGCTGACCGTGTTCAAATTGCTCGGACGGGAAGGCTGCACGGCTACCAATGACAATGAGCATCAATACAATGGCTATCGTCTGAATCCACCAAGCTGCGCGGCTTTTTGCACAGAGCCGGTGAAATGAAGGGTTAGCCAGAACAGACATGTTCACCTTTGATTTTGTTTGCGCGATGCAGTTTCGTCTTCCTTGTAAATGTTGTCAATACTAACTTATTAACCAGGCAATTAAGGTTTGAATTTTCGAGAGACACCCCATATGAGCCGAAATGGCAAATATGAGACAACCCTTAATTGCCGGATGAATAGCAAAACATTCATGCGCTAAACGCGGCGCTCAGATCAGGGCAATCGCACACGCAGATGTCGTATCCCCTGAAGTGTTGGAATTACCGTAATTCCTGGAAAATCCTGGAGCGCCGGGCACTAGCCCAACTATTAGAGCGGTTTCGGTTCAAGTTCATACATCGTCATTGCGAGCACAGCGAAGCAATCCAGCCGTAAACCTCTGGATTGCGTCAAAGCTGGCGCTCCTCGCAATGACGTTCTGGTAAGTCAGTTGTAAACACTTAAACCAAAACCGCTCTAAGCTCGTAGCCGCGCTGGTGTTGCGGCGCTCCCAGCCAAGCCGCCTCGTCATTTTTGGTTAAATGCGATTGCCCTGTCGCTCAGATCACATCTTGGGAGATTTACAGATTCTTCCGTTAAAATAGAAATTTTTGCAGGTATTCTCTTTGGCGCATTCCTCTATAAGTTTTTCTCCCGATGCATCGAATAAATTGAGCGCGGCGGAGCGGCGGATTGGTCTTGGTCTGGCCGCTATTTTCGGCTTGAGGATGCTCGGACTTTTTTTGATCTTGCCGGTGTTTGCCATCTACGCCCACGGGATTCCCGGAGGAAATGACAAAACTCTGGTCGGGCTGGCGTTGGGCGCTTACGGAGGCACACAAGCCTGTCTGCAAATCATCTGGGGCGCGGCCTCTGACCGCTGGGGCAGAAAGCCTGTCATCGTCGCCGGACTCGTGCTGTTTGCCCTGGGCGGGATTATTGCCGCGTTGGCAACCCATATTAACTGGATCATCATAGGACGCGCCGTGCAGGGCGCAGGCGCGATTTCCGCCGCAATTACCGCCCTGGCAGCCGACTTGATCCGGGAGGAACACCGTACCAAGGTCATGGCAATGATTGGCTCTTCCATCGGCCTGGTGTTCGCTTTCTCAATGGCAATCGCCTCTCCTCTCTACCATTGGATCGGCATGGCAGGGATTTTCTGGTTAACCAGCGCGCTGGCGTTGGCTGCCATTGCCCTTTTGCTGCTTCGTATTCCGACGCCTGCGCCAATTCCGGCATTGTCTTCCCCCACAATGCCAAACGTGAGCATCCTGAGCGATTCTCGCCTGCTGCGCCTCAATTTTGGAGTTTTTGCCCTGCATACTACGCAAATGGCGCTTTGGGTGCTGATTCCGCACGCCTTGACGGAGACTGCCGGACTGCCAGTCGAGCGGCATTGGCTGGTTTACCTGCCTGCCGTTCTGCTTGCGCTCTTTGCCATGGTTCCTGCCGTAATCGCCGCTGAAAAAAGAGGTTTGATGAAACCGGTTTTTCTTGGCGCCATCAGCCTCCTGCTGCTTGTTCTGACCGGGCTTTATCTGGCTGGAGTCGGGTTTTGGTCGCTCCTTTTCTGGCTTTTTATCTTTTTCGTAGCCTTTAACATTCTGGAAGCAATCCAGCCGTCGCTGATTTCCCGCATCGCGCCGCCCCATGCCAAGGGCAAGGCATTGGGCGTTTATAACACTCTTCAGGCGCTTGGTCTGTTTGCGGGTGGGGCGTTGGGAGGAGTTCTGGCTCAATATTTTGGCGAGGGCGCGGTTTTTCTCTTTTGCGGTTTGCTGATTAGCATATGGTTGGCGCTTATGCTCAACTTCCATACACCTGTCGGCAAAAAGCGGGATAATTAGGCCGATTCATCAAAACTTTTATCAAAACTTCGTTTTCAGGAGAAATTTCATGGGTTCAGTTAACAAGGTCATCATCGTTGGTAATCTGGGCGCTGATCCAGAAACCCGCTATTCTGCGTCCGGCGACGCAATCTGCAACATCCGGGTGGCAACCTCGGAATCCTGGAAGGACAAAAATACCGGCGAAAAGCAGGAACGGACGGAATGGCACCGCATCGTGTTCTACCGCAAGCTCGCCGAAATTGCCGGGCAATACCTGAAAAAAGGCTCGCAAGTCTATATTGAGGGAAAAATCAAAACCCGCAAATGGCAGGACAAGGACGGGCAGGATCGTTATTCCACAGACATTGAAGCCACGGAAATGACCATGTTGGGCAAACGGGAAGGATCAGGCTTTGACGGCGGCGGCAATCAACCTTCCCGCTCCCCCTCCTCCTTTGCGCCCTCTTCCGAAGGCGGCGGCGGAAAACCAGCGTTTACTGATTTTGGCGATGACGATATACCTTTCTGAAATTGCGTCTAATCAGGAGTTAGGCTCACATCGGTAACAGTTACATCGGAGCCACATAGCTATCTGTCACCAAAGAACGTAAAATGTGCCAAGAGCCCCGGAGGAAACATGACGATTAAATCCATAGAAATCTGTGCCGGTGCAGGAGGTCAAGCCTTGGGCTTGGAGCAGGCCGGCTTTGACCATGTTAGCCTAGTAGAACTTGACGCAGCGGCTTGTCAAACCCTCCGAATAAACCGGGATCACTGGGACATCACAGAAGGCGATTTACATCACTATTCAGCCGAGAAGTGGAAAGGTGTTGAGTTGCTCGCTGGTGGAGTGCCTTGCCCACCTTTCTCAAAGGCTGGCAAGCAATTAGGCCGCGAAGATGAGCGTGACTTGTTCCCAGAAGCGATCAGGTTGGTATCTGAATGCAAACCACAAGCTGTAATACTTGAAAATGTTCGTGGCTTACTCGATTCAGTTTTCGATGAATATCGAGCGAATATTATATCCAACCTAAAGAAGCTGGGATATGTCGCCGAGTGGCGATTATTGAATGCTAGCGATTTTGGTGTACCGCAATTGCGACCCAGAGTTGTCTTTGTAGCGTTAAAGAAAAGTGCAGCAGAATATTTCACTTGGCCGTCATCGTTGGTAGCCCCTCCGCCTACGGTTGGCGAAACGCTTTTTGACCTTATGGCAGCAAATGGCTGGCGTGGCGCCCAACAATGGCGTGACCGCGCATGCGATATTGCCCCGACATTAGTAGGTGGTAGCAAGAAGCATGGAGGGCCAGATCTTGGGCCAACGCGAGCTAAGAGAGCTTGGGCTTCTATAGGTGTTGACGGAATGGGTATTGCTGACAATGCACCCAGTGAAGACTTCATTGGCATGCCAAGGCTTACTGTTCGCATGACCGCTCGCATTCAGGGATTCCCAGATTATTGGAAATTCAGCGGGAAAAAAACCGCTGCCTATCGCCAAGTAGGAAATGCATTCCCTCCGCCGGTTGCGTGTGCGGTAGGAGTACAAATTCTTGCTGCACTTAATGCAGCTGCAAAACCAAAACTCAGGCGGGCGTAAAAATGACGAAAGAGAAAACACCAAGAGGTGGTACGCGTGGAAAACTCCGTGCACACTTTTTGGCAAATATCGGTCGGGTCATGGACTCCGATGAATTGCGTACCGTCGCAGACAATCAATCAGAATGGGCGCGTCGGGTTCGCGAGCTTCGCACGGAAGAAGGATATTTGATTCTCACTCACAATGACCGGAGCGAGTTAAAGCCGGGACAATATCTGCTTGAAACGCCAGCGCCCCAACCAGCCTTCGGACGTACAATTTCAAAAGAAACTCGTGCGTATGTGCTCGACCGCAATGGTTTCACCTGCCAGATGTGCGGCGCTGTTGCGGGCGAACCACATCCATACGACCCCACGCGCAAAACTCGGCTGCACATTGGGCACATCATCGACAAGAGCAAGGGAGGCAGCGATGATCCATCTAATCTTCGCGCTATATGCTCCGTTTGCAACGAAGGAGCGCAAAATGCAACTCTCATTCGGCCAGATTTAAAACAATTGCTGATTCAAATTCGTAGAGGCACATCAGCGGATCAGCTTGAGGTGTTGAAATGGCTCATTGCAAAGTTTCCCAAACAGGCCGCCGAGCAAATCGGCGCGTAAAGGCATTATGTTTCGCAAACTGTGCACTGAATTGACGCTGTGCCTAACTTTGCGCTCAAGCGGACGGCCCTGTCGGGCCGCCGCTTAGCTTTGAACGTTAGGAGGCGCAGACTTCAAACAGCCTCGGAACCGGTAAGAATTGCCTTTTACGTTAGAACAAGGAACAAGCGATGCTACTAAACCACCCTTTCATCCTCTTGTCGTGCCTACTGCTTTTAACGCCTCTTTCATCTGTTGCTCAAACACCACTTAAACGAACTGGGTTGGAAGATGATGCGCCGAAGGTGCACAATGAATGCCTTATGCGCAATGTGGCCGTTGTAGATGATGGCGTGTCTGATGTAGAAATCGTTGCAGAACGACTTCATGAGTTGTGTAGCAAGGAAAGCGGCATACTGTTAAGTTTCGACGTAGGAAGGTGGTACACCATTCCCGTAGTGACAGGGCATAGAAAAGCCAGGGAGATAACGGCAGAAAACGACCACTCAAGCACGATTGCTTTCGATACTTTGAAAAGCATATTTGGCAAAAGCCTTGATAGTCCAGAGATTTCTGAATTTTTCAGAAAATTCGGTGAACCTCCAGAAATAACTGGGCCATACCCAATCCTTAATGATGAGCATGTCTATTATTCTTGGAAAAAATATGGAATTTCAGTGATGTTCAGGTTTGATAAATTGGAGACGATTTTCTTGTATGCCGAGAATGTTGAAGGATTCTCTCAGTACAAAGGTGAAATTCCGTATAGTCTGAAATTTTCAGAAACTCGCCAATCTATTGAACAAAGATTCGGGATTCCAACAATTTCTGGCGGGAATGATGTAATACAGTTTTGGGTTTCTTATCCAGAACGGGTCTGTAATTTAAACTGTGTCATCCGTTAATTTAGGCGTGAGCCGAGGAGGATGACATGAAACTAAGCGTGGAACAATTGGATCAATTGCTTGGGGATTGCAAGACCCCCAGGAATGTGGATAGC
>WRKX01000056.1 GCA_009777925.1 Betaproteobacteria bacterium
TGTTTGCGTCTCTCATGCTGTGCTTCGCGCGACAGCCTGCGACCATCTTCTTTGTCCATTTCATTTATATGGGGATGATGTAAAATTATTCAATACTTAGTAGCCTGGTCTATAGGCGCGGTCGGGAAGTATCCGCTTTCCTGGGGATTGTGCCGCGTCAGCACAGTAGCGGTGGCAAGGATCGTTTGCTTGGGATAAGCAAGCAAGGCGACCGTTATTTACGAACTCTGCTCATTCATGGCGCCCGTGCAGCCTTACGCACGGCCCGCAACAAGGCTGATCCGAGAAGCCGCTGGGCGTGCAGTGTGAGCCAACGACGGCACAAGAACATTGCTGCCGTTGCTCTGGCCAACAAGAACACGCGCATTGTCTGGACGCTATTGACCAGGGGAGGCGTCTATGACAGCGAACACGGCTATTGGGTCGCTGCAATGCAGCCCTCTGAGCCACGCATGGTGTGAGCAGTTGTTGAGTCGTTGAGCCGAAAGGCGTTCTCTGGCGATTGTCTGGAAGAAGAAAAGATGGGAAAAACGGTAGAACCGGCGGCAAGTGGGTGGCACACCCCAAGGGCCTTCGAGGCCGATAGGTTGATTCACCCTTGCCGCGCGAAGTCCATCGAGGCCCGGCGTGTAACAATACGCCAGAAAGAGGCCGGATATATGGGCGCAGTCGCACCTCTTCCTCTTGTTTCATCCTTCGCTTCTTCCTTGCATTACAGGAGGAGTCCATATATGGTGCTCGGGCAGCGGCGGCGAAGTCCAATGAAAAGACGGCCATTCCTGAGCTCTTGGCTACCCTGGCGCTGGAAGGCTGCATCGTCACCCTCGATGCCATGGGAACCCAGACCAACATCGCACAGGCGATCCGCAATCGTGGTGCGCATTACGTCTTGGCGCTCAAGGACAACCAGCCGAATCTGGCCGATTCGCTGCGCGATTTCTTTGCCCGGTTCAAGGCGGCGCCGTACAGGATACCGCATGCGATGTCCGAAACCGTGGAGAAGGATCATGGACGAATCGAGACGCGGCGTTGTTATGCCTTCAATCAACTGGCGTGTCTGCATAAACCAGAGCAGTGGCCCGATCTGAAGTCCTTCGCGGTGATCGAGTCGCAGCGCGAAATCAAGGGCAGGACGACGCTTGAGCATCGCTACTATTAACCCGACTTGATTGAACCGAACATCTATCATTATGCAACTTATTGTTTTGACTGAATTTCTCATAGCAACTCTGTCTGGTTTTTTAGTGCCGGTTTAATATCTTTCGAGCCTCGCCCTCGATGCAGATCGCCTCTTGCGGGCAATCCGCGCTCACTGGAGTATCGAACACGGGTCTCGCGCTTGTCTCCGCCATTTATGGCGGAGACAAGCGAGACAAAGCATAACAGGGAGCCGAAGGCTCCCCAAGACCGTATCGAGGAATCCCCTGCCTTCAGGCAGGGGTGACTCAAAACCGCCTGCACTGGTGCGTGGATGTTGTCTTCGCCGACGATTAGATGCGTGCCCGCACCGGACATGCCGCCCACAACCTCGCAGTGCTCAGGCACATCACACTGAACCTCATCCGCCTTGACCCTATCCCACGAAAGGGTGGCATTAAGGCCCGACGCCTAATCGCCGCGACTTCCGATTCCTACCGCGCTCAATTGCTTGGACTGGCATGACTTTCATGCAATTACCCTGCGCCCAACATATTCTAGCAATTCTCAGGTATCCTTACAGATTTTGTTTTCCGCATACGGCATGTTCCATTTTCCTATCGGACTTTTTCTTGCGCTTCTGCTCTGGCATCTGATTGCGGACTTCCTGCTCCAGCCGCAGGTCATGGCGGATGGCAAGAGGAAAAGAGGCGCGACCGGCATTGCCATTCTGGCCGTACACGGATTCATTCACGGCGTAGGCACCGGCCTGATACTTGGCTCTTTCTGGGCGGCGCTGCTGGAAACCGGCGCGCATGCAACGGTGGATTGGGGGAAATGTCGCGGGTACTACGATCTGCTGGCGGATCAATGTGTGCATCTGCTTTGCTTGGGCTGCTGGGTAGTCTTTATGGCAAGCCTTTGAATCCGGCAGATTATTGAACCGGCAATTAAGGTTTGACTTTTCGAGGCACGCCCCATATGGGCTGAAATGGCAAATATGATGCAACCCTTAATTGCCGGGTGAATATAGTAATTCGTGCAAATAGCGTATTGAGGTTTGCATTCCGTTTACACATTATAGACTCGGCAATTAAGTGTTGCCTTTTGATGGGTTTTCTATACACTCGTTGCATGGACAAAGAAGACGGACGCAAGCTGTCGCGGAAAGCACAGCACGAGAGGCGCAAGCAGGCAGTTCGACTGCATCGGCGTGGGATGGCGGTCAATGAGATTGCTACGACGCTGGGCATGGCGCAGGGTGCCGTGCTGCGGCTGGTCCAGCAGGAGCTTGGCATCGAATTGCCGATCCGCACCATGGAAGCCGTTACCTTCGCATTACGCAAGGCTGCGATGAAGGTGGTTGTTTTCCAGTGTCCGTGGGGGGCGAGGAAACGCAACGCTGACCACGGGGCGAACGACCACGGATGCGAGTCATGTTATCTGTTGCCCACGTTTCGTCAGGAAACACCAGTTTGTCAGTATCCAGGTCAGGCTGCTCGCGTCGCCAATTATCACGCGCTTGCCGCACGTCTTCGCGTTCTCGCTCGCTGGCGCGCAGGGTTTTTTTTAAAACTCAAACCCCACTTGTCGAGCTGATGCCATACTGCCGTAACCTGGATTTTAATTCCCAGTTCGGACAACCTGGCGCATATTTCCTCCAATGTCAAATCGGATTGTTCCTGAATCCAGGAGGAGAGCGTCATCTGCAAATGTTCAATTCGGCTGCGACGATACCCCCCTACCTGCAACGCGGTACGCTTGCCATCCTTGAGTAGCCGGTCACGTACCTGGTAAACCCAACTACGGCTGACCACAAAACGTTGTGCAATCCTACTGGGACGTTCTTCACGCTCAAGCGCGTCAAGGACTTGATCCCTTAAATTTTGTGAATAAGCAGGCATATGACATTCTCCAGAAAAATGAATATATTGAACCGGCAATTAAGGTTTGACTTTTCAAGGCACGCCCCATATGGGCCGAAATGGCAAATATGATGCAACCCTTAATTGCCGGGTGAATATTATAGTGCTTTTCCTAAATAATCTTACTCTATCAACCTTCAGACATCCTATCCTGCAAGCGAGAAAGAGTAAAAATAATTACGAGAAGCACTATATATCAGAAAATGTCTAGGATTAAATCAAAAATGCTCTAGCATGACTTTCATGCGACTGCCCTGTTCATGCTTCCGTTTCAGGTATATTTTCCCTCTCCAGATCATTTACGCCACCCAGCGTTACAGAGAGTAAACTGCGCCCCATGACTGCCTCCCCTTCCCTCTCCGAAGCGCCATCGCCGCCTCATCCTTCCGTCCCTATACTCAGCGTCAGCGAACTGAACGGCATGGCGCGAATGGCTCTGGAAAAAAACCTGCCCCTCCTCTGGGTGGCAGGAGAAATTTCCAACCTTACCCGTGCCGCTTCCGGGCATATTTATTTCATCCTGAAAGACGCCAATTCCCAGGTGCGCTGCACAATCTGGCGCAACAAGGCGCAACTCATCGGCTTTCGCCCGGAAAACGGCCAGAAGGTGGAAGCGCGCGCGCTCGTAACCCTCTATGAAGCGCGAGGCGAATATCAGCTCAACGTGGAAACCTTGCGTCGGGCCGGACAAGGATTGTTATTCGAGCGTTTTCTTGCCCTGAAAGCAACACTGGAAGCGGAAGGGTTGTTTACTCCCGAAAACAAACGCCAGCTCCCCTTCTTTCCCCGCCATATTGCCATTGTCACCAGTCCGCAGGCTGCCGCCTTGAAGGACGTGCTAATTACCCTTGAACGACGCGCGCCGCATCTTGCCATTACCTTGTTTCCCACGCCGGTGCAGGGCGAGGGCGCAGCCCTTCAAATTGCCACCGCGCTTAAAACCGCCGCTGCTTCTGGCTGCGAGGCCATCATTCTCTGCCGGGGCGGGGGTAGTCTGGAAGATTTATGGGCTTTCAACGAAGAAGAAGTTGTCCGCGCCATTCGCGCCAGCAGCATCCCGGTTGTCAGCGGCGTCGGACACGAAACCGACTTCACCCTCGCCGACTTTGCCGCCGATCTCCGCGCTCCAACACCCACTTCCGCCGCCGAGCAAATCTGCCCCGACCGCGCCATTCTCCTTGAGCGCATCGTAGCCCTCTCCCGCCGTCTGGAACAGGGCTGGCAACGGCGGCTTGGCCGCTGGGGAGAGCAACTGGATTACCTCGCCTTCAGGCTGCCCTCGCCCGCCAGACAAATTGCCATTCGCCGCAACCGACTGACCCTGCAAAGCAACCGCCTGCACGAAGCCATTTCCCGGCTACTGGCAAAGGAGCGGCAAGGACTGGAACGGCTCGCCCAGTCTCTACGCCAACTCAGCCCGGAAGCCGTCCTTGCCCGTGGTTACGCCATCGCGTTCGACGCGCAAAATCGCGCCGCGCGGGACGCTTCCCAACTAACCGAAGGCGAAATCCTGACCCTGCGCCTGGCAGAAGGCAGCACAGCAGTCGCAGTCGTAAATCACCCCAAGGCTTCTTCACCACAGGCTTGAGGCGGCTTCGGGCCGATCACACATCAACCGCCCAAACAAAAAAGCCTTCCCGTGCCCAAAAAAGGCAGGGGAAGGCGCAGACAGACGCTTTGACGCGCTTAATCAGCCTTTATCACGCGAATCTTCATCCATCTTTTTTGAGAAATAAATCACGAAGAAAATACACATTACCACGCAAAACCCAATGGTAAACAAACTCAAAAGGCCGATGCCGCTTGTAAACAACTCTCCCATAAGTCACCTCCTGTTAAACAACAACGGTTAAAAAATCAGTCATCCGCAGGCGCCATGGACGCCGCAAGAACAGGCAGCGGCAAGAGACGCACAGATTCATGTTTGTCGGGGTCGAAATTGCTCAGGAGACGCCACACTTCATCCGTATCTTCCAGAGCAAGGCGCCATTTGCCGGGGTACAACTGTTCTATGGAACCGCTGTAAAACCCTCCCTCATAATGCAGTTCAATGCTCTGATCCATACCAGCCCGTGTCGCGTGCCTGAAACGCATGAGCAAATAATCAGGATGAGGAATATCGCCCTTTGCGTTCAGGAACACCCGCACCTCTCCCCGGCCAATCATGGCTTCAGCGGTCAAGCCCAGATCGGCGGCCTTATGATCGCGGGCAATATCCTGATTGATGGCAAGCCCGCGCTTGTAATAATCATCCTCAACCATTCCGTCGAAGGAAGTCGAGGCAAGAAAAAAGGTGTAAAAGCCCGCGACTACCGTCAATGCGGGAATAGCCAAAAAAAACCAGGGCCACGGATATTTATACCAGGGCATAGTATCGAGGGTCTGGGCATTTGCCGTCATTTTTGCTCCTATCTCATTATAAAAGTGCTTTTTTCGTGTACGGCAACCGCCGGATCATCATCAGCCACTACGTCAAAAAATACAGGATGACTGCCCTGCTCCACCGCGCCATACGGCACTCGCACCTTGACAGTGACTTCCCGATTTTCCGCCGCGCTGGCATTAACCTTTGTTTCGTTAGCGATTTCAATACCTTCAATCCCTCTGACTCCCAGGGTGAACGACCTCGGCGCCTCAGTTATGTTCATCACTTTCAGGATATACAGGTTCTCAATCCTCCCATCACTCGCTTCACGCGCCATGACGGAACGATCACGGATTATATTCACCCGGAGCGGAACACGGTTAGCGATTGACCAGGCGGTTACGCCAACGATGAGAACAAGAATGAGGCTATACAGAATAATCCGGGGTCGAATAATATGGCTCAGCAGATCGCTGCGTCCATATTTTTTCGCCAGCGCATTCTCCGAGGTATAGCGTATCAGGCCGCGCGGCATACGCAATTTATCCATCACTTCATCACAGGCGTCAATGCAGACGCCGCAGCCGATGCACTCATATTGCAAGCCCTTGCGGATATCAATGCCAACCGGGCAAACCAGCACGCAAACGCTGCAATCAACGCAATCGCCCTGTTTGGAATGGTCTTCGCCTTTTTTCCGCAAGGCGCGCGGCTCGCCCCGCTCCTCATCATAGGTGACAATCATGGTGTCGGGGTCAAACATCACCGCCTGGAAACGGGCGTAAGGACACATGTACTTGCAGACCTGCTCGCGCATGAATCCCGCCATCATGTAAGTAAAGCCCGCATAAAAGAATATCCAGAATATCTCCCACCCGCCAAAAGAAAAAGCAGGGATACTGGCGATCAATTCATGAATCGGGGTGAAATAGCCCACAAAGGTAAAGCCCGTCCACAGAGCCACCAGAATCCACAGCGCATGTTTGACGCCTTTGATCCGATATTTGCGGGCAGAAGGCGGCTCCCTGTCGAGCTTCATCCGGGCAAAGCGATCGCCTTCGACCAGCTTCTCAATCCACATGAATATTTCGGTATACACCGTCTGCGGACAGGCATAGCCGCAAAACAAACGCCCCGCAACCGCCGTAAAGAGAAAAAGAGCATAAGCGGAAACAATCAGAATGATGGCAAGGTAAATCACATCCTGCGGCCACATGACAAGGCCGAAGAAATAAAATTTGCGCTCCACCAGGTGGAACAGCACCGCTTGTCGGTCATGCCAATTTATCCAAGGTAAACCGTAAAAAAGCACCTGGGTAAACCAGACTAACACCCAACGCCAGGTTGTCCACCAGCCTTTGCTAGCCTTGGTGTAGACGGTTTGGTGTTTTTCATACAACGAACCGATTTTTGGCGCTTCCACCATCACTTCTATCTGTTTTGGGCGGTCGCCGTCCATTCGGGGGGTATCTTCATTCATTACAATAACTTTCGACCCAGGCAATACTGGCAATACTAGCAAGAAAACGGGGCGGAAAAAAGCCGCCCCGTTTTGCGGCAACGCATTCTTACTTATTGCTCAGACTATAAACATAGGCCGCCAGCAGATTAACCTTGTCTTCGCCCAGGAAGTCCTTCCAGGCAGGCATCTTGTTATTGGTGCTCCGGCCATCGCCTACATTGCGTCCATAGGTAATGCCCTTAATGATCTCTTCTTCCGAAGAGCCATAGAGCCAGATGTTGTTCGTCAGGTTAGGCGCGCCAAAAGCCTTGAGGCCCAGCATGTCATCACCGTGGCAGGTGCGGCAAACCGCTTCGCCCATGTAAGCATCCCGCCCTCTGGCGGCAAGCACCGGATCACTGGGGCGACCATTCACCGACAACACATAATGCGCCAGCGCCTTGATGGTATCAGCGCCCAGATACTCGTTCGCGGTCATCACCCCCTGTCGGCCATGAGAGACGCTCTCCAGAATCTCTTCCGGCTCGCCGCCGAACAGCCAGTCGTCGTCGCTAAGGCTGGGGAAGCCTGGTTTCCCGCCGGCATCCGCGCCATGACACTGCATGCAGTAGGTCATGAACAGACGCTTGCCGGTTTCCATGGCTTCCGGATTCGCGGCAAGCGCCCTGATGTCCTGCCCCTTGTATTTATCCAACAGGGTGCTGGCCAGCCGCACCTCGTTAGCATATTGATCATCCTTGCATTCACGCCCGCCATAGCTTTGCGAACACCATCCCGATACGCCTTTGAAAGGGCCAAGACCCGGGAACCAGACCAGATAGCCCAGAGAAAATATCACTGTGATGTAAAACAGCCAGCTCCACCATCTGGGCATGGGGTTGTTGTACTCCTCCAGATTTTCATCCCAGGCATGGCCCGTTGTCTTGCCAACCGTAAAGCCGACATTATCCTGACTCCAAAGGAACACCATGCAGCCGACGACGCCGACAAACGCCACGACAGCCACAAAAATGCCTACAAGAGGATTGGTAAAGTCATTCATATCATTTTCCTTTGCTCGGCGGCGCCGCTTTCGCCTGGCGCCGAATCATCATCATCCATGAAAGGCAGGTTCGCCGCTTCTTCGTATACATGCGCGCTTCTCTTGCTGTAAGCCCAACGGACTATGCAGAGAAAGAGGATGATTCCCAGAAGCGGCGTAAGCACGCCACGGATATCGTTCAGATCCATGACCAATTCTCACTGAAAATTGGAAAGCGCAGTGCCAAGGCTCTGCAAATAGGCAATCAGGACATCCTCTTCCGTCTTGCCTCGCAGCAGCTCCACAGCGCCGTCGAGATCTTTTTGCTCATAGGGCGCGCCCAGCATCCTCATGACAGTCATCTTCCTGACAATATCCCTGCCAACCGTGGCGGAGGCCGGCGTATCCTTCAGCCAGAAGTAAGCCGGCATGTTGGACTCCGGTACAACATCACGCGGATTACGAAGGTGGGTACGATGCCATTCGTCGGAATAGCGCTTGCCTACGCGGTGCAGATCAGGGCCGGTGCGCTTGGAACCCCATTGGAACGGACGATCATAAACAAACTCGCCCGCGACAGAGTAGTGACCATAACGCTCAGTCTCGGCGCGGAAGGGGCGAATCATCTGGGAATGGCAGACATAACAGCCTTCCCGGATATAGACATCACGCCCCGCAAGCTCCACCGCGCCATAAGGCTCAACGCCCTCGACCGCCGTAGTCGTGCTTTTCTGGAAGAAGAGCGGCACAATTTCCACCAATCCACCCCAGATGACTACCAATAAAGTGCAGATAATCAGAAGACCTGCATTCTTTTCGATTTTCTCTTGGCTCATTATCAGAGACCTCCCTTAGGCGTGTTGAGCAGACGGAGCGAGCACAGGCGAATCCTCGCTCCTGCCTTCCGCAATCGTCATGAACATGTTGTATGCCATAATCAGCATGCCAACAAAGAACATAAGGCCGCCGATGAGACGAATTTGCCAGAAGATGTAGGAACTATTGACAGACTCCACAAAGCTGTAGGTCAAGGTGCCATCGGCATTGACCGCGCGCCACATCAAGCCCTGCATCACCCCGGCAATCCACATGGAAGCCGCGTACAACACGATACCGATGGTGGCTATCCAGAAATGGGTCGTCATCAGTTTGACGCTATACATCTGTTGCCTGCCGAAGAGGCGTGGAAGCAGATAGTAAAGCGCGCCGATGGATACCATCGCTACCCAGCCCAACGCACCGGAATGGACGTGTCCGATGCCCCAGTCAGTGTAGTGGGAAAGCGCATTCACCGACTTCACGGACATCATCGGCCCCTCAAAGGTCGACATGCCGTAGAAGGAGAGCGAGGTAATCAGGAATTTCAGGACGGGATCGTCGCGCAGTTTGTGCCACGCACCGGACAAAGTCATGATGCCGTTAATCATGCCGCCCCAGGAAGGAGCCAGCAGAATGAGCGAGAACAACATGCCGAGAGTCTGGGTCCAGTCAGGCAGCGCCGTATAGTGCAGATGGTGCGGCCCCGCCCACATGTAGGTGAAAATCAGCGCCCAGAAGTGCACCACGGACAGGCGGTAGGAATAAACCGGGCGTCCGGCCTGCTTCGGGACAAAGTAATACATGATGCCCAAAAAGCCCGCCGTAAGGAAGAATCCCACCGCGTTATGGCCATACCACCATTGCACCATGGCGTCCTGCACGCCGGCATAGACCGGATAGGAAGCGAGGCTGTCAAAGGAAGGCGGAATGACCGCGCTGTTCCCCAGGTGCAGCAGCGCCACCGCAATAATCATCGCGCCAAAGAACCAGTTTGAGACATAGATGTGCGCTACCTTACGCTTGACAAGCGTACCGAAGAACACTATGGCATAAGACACCCAGACTACGGTGATCAGGATTTTGATCGGCCATTGCAGCTCGGCATATTCTTTGCCTACCGTAAAACCCAGGGGAAGTGTAACCGCCGCCAGCAGGATTACGAGTTGCCAGCCCCAAAAGGTAAAGCCGGCCAGCCAGTCACAGAAAATCCGCGTGTGACAGGTACGTTGCACACTGTAATACGACGTAGCGAACAGGGCGCAACCGCCAAAGGCAAAAATCACTGCGTTGGTATGCAGCGGGCGAAGACGACCGTATGACAGCCAGGGCGCCAGATTCAAATCCGGCCAGATCAACTGAGCAGCGATAATAACGCCGACCAGCATGCCGACGATCCCCCAGATGACGGTCATCACGGCGAACTGCCTTACGACCTTGTAGTTGTATGTGGTTTGCGTTTCCGACATGAACCCACCTCTCGTTAAAAAAAGGACAAGTGCGTGAATCACCCGGAAAACCAGCACCAGTTCTCACGCATAGCCGTGGATGCTATTGGAGCCGCCTTGCGCTCTATTTGACCTAGGTCAAACATTTTGTTGCGCCTCGTAACAAAAAGACACCTTTAGCTCTCGTTGTTGCAAGAATGTACACAGGCCACCCCCCCCACGCAACACAGGGAAACACCGGAAAGCAAGCAAAACTTTACAGAGCAGCGCGCCTGCCAACGGCAACCTGCCATGCCGTCTGCCCGGAGAAGCAGCCAGATTTCCTTCAGCCCATCTCCCCACACCCCGGCAACAAAAAAAGGGTGCGTCGCTAAACGCACCCCAACCCCAACAGAGAAACAACTACACCTCTTACGAAGCCTTATTTACCTCGCGGTAAACGCGGCGAATTATTGCCTTATATATAAAAATGAATTTGATTTACATCAAAGAAGCCCAGATATGCCAAAACAGCTAAACGCTTGATTTGTTACGTCATAATTTGCAAAAGTTGTATTTGCTCCTACCCTATACTCATATATTAATGCCCCGCTTTTATGGCGAATTGCAGAGGGGAATCAGGGCAATCGCATTTAGCCCAAAATGACGAGGCTGCTTGGCTGGGAGCGCCGCGCACCAGCGCTGCTACGAGGTTAACAGCCGTGCTAGAGAGTTTTCGGGTTAATCGCGTACATTTTTTATCAAACGCATAGCAACTACGGCGCGGTCAGCCCTCTCCCTCGGCCCCTCTCCCACAAGTGGGAGAGGAGAGAAACCCACGCTCCGCCTGCTAATTGTCCCCTCTCCCATTTATGGGAGTGTGTGGCGCGTAGCGCCGGGAGAGGGTTTGTAAAATGTATTCAATTGAACCGAAAACGCTCTAGTGCCCGGCGTTCCCGGATGTTCCAGGAATTACGGTGATTCCAATACCACAACATCTGCGTGTACGATTGCCCTAAGGGGAATGACTGCGTGTTATTCGCTTTTGCCCCTGGTGCTAGAATATCGTCCCTCTGTCGGATTAACCATAGGCTTATTGAGAGGCAACCATGACCGCTGCGATTCTGGATGGCAAGGCTTTGGCGGAAGAACTGCGCGCCGCATTCAAGGCGCGTGTGGCGATGCTGGCGGCACAAGGGCAGCGTCCGGGACTTGCGGTCATTCTGGCCGGGGAAGACCCTGCATCAGAGATCTATGTCCGCAACAAGGTCAATGCCTGCGAAGCCGCCGGTATTTTTTCGCAAAAAATCACCTACCCGGTAGATGTCGCACCCGCAACAGTGCTTCTGAAAATCGCCGAACTCAACGCCGACCCGCGCATTCACGGCATCCTTGTGCAACTGCCTCTCCCGCAACAATTCGACGCAAAAACCATCCTCGAAGCCATCGCGCCGGAAAAAGATGTTGATGGTTTTCACGCCGCAAATGTCGGCGCGCTGGCGCAGGGTATACCTGCATTCATTCCCTGCACCCCCTATGGCGTCATGAAAATGCTGGCTGCGCTTGATGTCAGCCTCGCCGGTAAGGAAGCGGTCATTATCGGCCGCTCCAACATTGTCGGCAAACCCCTGGCGCTGTTGTTAATCAACGCGGGCGCAACCGTGACCGTATGCAACTCGAAGACGCGCGACCTGGCCCAACATACCCGCCGCGCCGACATCCTCATCGCGGCATTGGGCAAGCCGCGTTTTGTTACCGCCGACATGGTAAAGCCCGGCGCGGTTGTCATTGACGTAGGCATCAACCGCCTGCCGCTGGAAGAAGGCGGAAAACTCTGCGGCGACGTGGATTTTGAGGCGGTCAAGGAAATCGCGTCCTTAATCACCCCCGTACCCGGCGGGGTCGGGCCGATGACCATCGCCATGTTGCTGGCGAATACCATTGAATCTGCCGAACGAAAGAGCAAATCATGAGCAAAAAAGCAACACTTTCCCTCAAACAAGCGCATATCGGCATTGTTATGGGTTCCGATTCCGACTGGCCAACGATGCAGGCGGCAGCCGCCATTCTCAAGGATTTCGGCGTGCCTTTTGAAGCCAGAGTCGTCTCCGCCCACCGCACTCCCGATCTGCTTTTTGAATATGCAGAAACCGCCAGGACGCGCGGCCTGAAAGCGATTATTGCCGGCGCGGGCGGGGCGGCGCATCTGCCCGGCATGTTGGCGGCAAAAACTATAGTACCCGTGCTGGGTGTGCCGGTGCAATCACGCGCCTTGTCCGGCGTTGATTCCCTCTACTCCATCGTGCAAATGCCCAAAGGCGTGCCGGTGGCTACATTCGCCATCGGCGAAGCGGGCGCGACCAATGCGGCGCTTTTCGCCGTCGCCATGCTGGCAAACGAGGATGCGGCGCTCTGCGCCAAATTGCAGGCTTTTCGCCAAAAGCAAACAGAACAGGTATTGAATGCGGCTCTGACGGCCATTTAATAAGGCTTGGGATACCAGCTATAGCACTTTCTGCAAATCACGAGACTATCAGATGCAGTCACTCTTTCGCACAGACTATAGCCCCCCTCGTCATTCCCGCGAAGGCGGGAATCCAGCAAAACCTTTGCGTCCTTCCGGCGTTTCCGCATTGGAATGCCGCTCCTGTCCTGTCCCGAAAACCTGTCGCGGCTTTCAGCGCCGTACTGGATTCCCGCCTTCGCGGGAATGACGAGTAAGCAGGCGCAGGAAGCCCACGATAGTCATAGAGTGAATCACGATACCTCGCGTTTTGAAATCATGCACTCCGTTTCTGCCGAACCTGTCACTTTTCCGGGCAGTCCTTTTCGCCTTCATCAGCCTTTCCTGCCTGCCGGGGATCAGCCGGAAGCCATCCAGCAGTTGATCGCAGGGCTGGCAGCGGGGCTGTCCTTCCAGACTCTCCTCGGAGTGACCGGCTCCGGCAAGACCTATACGATGGCCAACGTCATCGCCCGCGCCGGGCGCCCGGCCTTGATTCTCGCGCACAACAAAACCCTGGCGGCGCAACTCTATGCCGAGATGAAAGAATTTTTCCCGGAGAATGCCATTGAGTATTTCGTCTCCTATTACGACTATTATCAACCGGAAGCCTATGTGCCGGCGCGGGATTTGTTCATCGAGAAGGATTCCGCCATCAATGAACACATCGAGCAGATGCGCCTTTCCGCGACCAAGAGCCTCTTAACCCGGCGCGACGTGGTGATTGTGGCTTCAGTCTCCTGCATCTACGGCATCGGCGACAAGGAAAATTACCATGAGATGATGGTGACTTTCCGGGTGGGCGACAAAGCGGATCAGCGGGATATATTAAGACGCCTGACCATGATTCAGTACGAGCGCAACGACATGGATTTTCGTCGCGGAACTTTTCGAGTACGTGGGGATGTTATTGATATTTTTCCCGCCGAACATGCCGAACACGCTATTCGGGTCGAGTTTTTCGATGACACGATTGAATCGTTGCGCTTTTTCGATCCCTTGACCGGAGAATTGTTTGCACGCGCGCTTCGTTTCACCATTTGCCCGGCTTCGCACTATGTGACGCCGCGCGACACTGTGCTGTTGGCGATAGAGCGCATCAAGGAAGAATTGCGCGAACGGGTAGCGTACTTTCAGCATGAGCAGAAACTGGTTGAGGCGCAGAGAATCGAGCAGCGCGTCCGTTTTGACATTGAAATGTTGCATGAGATCGGCTTTTGCAAGGGCATCGAAAACTATTCCCGTCATCTTTCCGACCGCAGGGCGGGCGAGCCGCCGCCTACCCTGATTGATTATCTGCCGCCGGACGCCCTGATGTTCATTGACGAATCGCATGTCACCATCGGACAGGTAGGCGGCATGTACAAAGGCGACCGCGCCCGCAAGGAAAATCTGGTCGAATATGGTTTTCGCCTGCCTTCGGCGCTTGATAATCGGCCTTTGCGTTTTGAGGAATTTGAGGCTCTCCTGGGGCAGACCATTTTTGTTTCCGCCACCCCTGCCGAATACGAAGCCAATAACGCCGGACAGGTGGTGGAACAACTGGTTCGCCCAACCGGCCTCGTCGACCCGGAAGTGGAAGTCCGCCCGGCATCAACGCAGGTTGACGATCTGCTTTTAGAGATCAAACAGCGGGCTGCCGTTTTTGAGCGCGTTCTTGTCACCACACTGACCAAGCGCATGGCGGAAGACCTTACCGATTTTCTCCTTGAGCATGGGGTGCGGGTGCGTTACCTGCATTCCGACATTGATACTGTCGAGCGGGTGGAAATAATCCGCGATCTGCGTCTTGGCGAATTTGACGCCTTGGTCGGCATCAATCTCTTGCGGGAAGGGCTTGATATTCCCGAAGTGTCGTTGGTCGCAATATTGGACGCGGATAAGGAAGGTTTTTTGCGCTCGGAGAGGAGTCTAATCCAGACCATAGGCCGCGCCGCCCGCAACCTGAACGGCAAGGCCATTTTATATGCCGACAAAATAACGGATTCCATGCGGCGGGCGTTGGCGGAAACAGAGCGTCGCCGGGAGAGGCAATTCGCTTTCAACGCCATGCACGCCATTGTTCCCAGAGGGGTCACGAAACGCATCAAGGACATCATAGACGGCGCGCGTGAGCAGGCGGCCACACAAGACAAGGCGAGTAAGCGCCGCGCCGCGTATGAAACGATGAATGAAAAATCCCTGGCGAAAGAAATCCGGCGGCTGGAAAAACTAATGAACGAACACGCAAAAAATCTGGAATTTGAAAAAGCCGCCACCACGCGGGACGAGTTGTTTTATCTGAAAGAACAGGTGTTTGGAATAAGAGGAACTGCTTATGACGAAGACAAACGCATGTAACCAACTCCACGCGCAGGGGTTAGCTGCGCTTACCCCTGTCTACGCAGACTACAAAGCCTGCTTTGTGGCCGGAACCTTGGTGCGCACGAAGGATGGAATGAAACCGATTGAAGAGATTCGTGTGGGCGATTGGGTATTGTCTTACCCCGATGATCAAACACCGCCTAAACGCCCGAAAAGGGAGGATGAATATTTCTATCGGCAAGTCACAAAAACATTCGTAACCGACGATCAACTGGTGTCTTATATTAAGGCGCTTAATCC
>WRKX01000057.1 GCA_009777925.1 Betaproteobacteria bacterium
CAGACCCAACAACTGGGCCGCTTCAGATTGGGTCAAACGAGCCTGGTTCCAGCTAGCGTAGGCTTCTTCGAATCTCATCTTCCGAATCTCCTGTAACAACTGTGCCTTTGTCATAGCTGCCCTCCTTGAAAGCAGTATGACGACCGGACAACTTGCATGCCACAAAACCGGACAGATTGAAAACCGGTAACACCACCTGTATAAGAATTTGTTTTGAGCATATTGGCTGGCTTTCAGAATGAGAGCAAATGTATACGGCTAGAGTGGTTTCGGTTCAAGTGTGTACAACCGTCTTCCAATCTGTCCCTGCCTCAACGTCCACGAACAAAAAGCATGACGAAGAAGGTATATTAAACCCGAAGCTTATGATATATATATAGTCAGTTTCCCGACACACGAGAAACCTGTCGTTGTCCATTCGTGCCCAACATTGACCAACTCCACGCACAGGAGCATACTTTTCGTTTCAAGGCATGGTCAAGCGCTCGAAACTTGCCTGCCGCCCCTTCCCGAAAATCCGCTCATTCCACCCTTCTCATGCGAGACAGCCATGACTACAGACGACAACACCATTGTGTACACCATCACCGACGAAGCCCCAATGCTGGCAACGGCAGCCTTTTTGCCAGTGGTGCGCGCTTTTGCCGCAGAAGCGGGCATCAATGTGACCGAGGCCGATATTTCGCTGGCCGCGCGCATTCTCGCCGAATTTCCCGATTGCCTGGACGACAACCAAAAAGTGCCTGACGCTCTCGCCGAGCTTGGGCAACTGACCCTGTGTCCCGAAGCCAACATCATCAAATTGCCTAATATCAGCGCCTCGGTTCCCCAACTGGTTGCGGCCATCCGCGAATTGCAGGGCAAAGGCTACAAAATTCCCGACTATCCGGCAGACCCGCAGAATGAGGAAGAAAAAGCCATCAAGGCTCGTTATGCCCGTTGCCTCGGCTCCGCCGTGAATCCCGTGCTGCGCGAAGGTAATTCCGACCGCCGCGCGCCGATGGCGGTAAAGAACTACGCCCGCAAGTTTCCGCATTCCATGGGCGAGTGGAAACAGGCGTCCCGCACTCATGCTTCGTACATGCGAGGCGGCGACTTCTACCACGGCGAAAAATCAATGACGCTTGACCACCCCCGCGACGTAAAAATGGAACTGCTCACGAAGAGCGGCAAAACCATTGTGCTGAAGCCCAGGGTATCATTGCTCGCGGGCGAGATTATTGACTCGATGTTCATGAGCAAGAAGGCGCTTTGCGCTTTCTATGAAGAACAGATGGAAGACGCCCGCAAATCAGGCGTGCTTTTCTCCCTGCACGTCAAGGCCACGATGATGAAAGTTTCGCACCCCATCGTATTCGGTCATTGCGTGCGTTGTTATTACAAGGATGCTTTTGCTAAACATGCCAAACTGTTCAAGGAACTGGGCGTCAATGTAAACAATGGCATGTCTGATCTCTTCGACAAGACTGCGAAGCTGCCCGAAGCCCGGCGCGACGAAATCATCCGCGACCTCAATGCCTGCCACGAACATCGTCCTGAACTGGCGATGGTTGATTCCGACAAGGGTATTACCAATTTCCATTCACCCAACGACGTGATTGTTGACGCCTCCATGCCTGCCATGATCCGCTCAGGGGGAACAATGTACGGCGTGGACGGCAAGCAGAAGGAAGTCAAGGCCGTAATGCCGGAGTCTACTTTTGCCCGCATCTATCAGGAGGTAATCAATTTCTGCAAGACCAACGGCGCGTTCGACCCCAAGACTATGGGAACCGTACCCAACGTTGGCCTCATGGCGCAGCAGGCAGAGGAATACGGCTCGCACGACAAGACTTTTGAGATCACTGAAGACGGTATTGCCAACATCGTTGATCTGGCGACCGGAGAAGTGCTGCTCACGCAGAATGTGGAAGAAGGCGACATCTGGCGCATGTGCCAGGTCAAGGACGCCGCCATCCGCGACTGGGTGAAGCTCGCCGTCACCCGCGCCCGCAATTCTGGCATGACAGTGGTCTTCTGGCTCGACCATTACCGTCCGCACGAAGCCGAACTCATCAAAAAGGTCGAAACCTATCTCAAGGATCACAATACCACGGGGCTGGACATCCAGATCATGTCTCAGGTACGAGCCATGCGTTTCACCCTGGAGCGCGTCGCGCGCGGCATGGACACCATTGCCGCCACCGGCAACATCCTGCGCGATTACCTCACCGATCTCTTCCCCATCATGGAACTGGGCACCAGCGCCAAGATGCTTTCCATCGTCCCCCTGATGGCGGGCGGCGGAATGTACGAGACCGGCGCGGGCGGCTCCGCGCCCAAGCATGTCCAGCAGCTTGTCGAAGAGAACCATTTGCGTTGGGATTCGCTTGGCGAATTCCTCGCGCTTGCGGTTTCGCTTGAAGAACTTGGCCTGAAAACCAACAACGTCCGCGCCAAAATTCTCGCCAAAACGCTTGATGAAGCCACCGGCAAACTCCTCGACAACGACAAGTCTCCCTCGCGCCGGACCGGTGAGCTTGACAATCGCGGCAGTCAGTTCTACCTGTCGCTCTACTGGGCCGAGGCGCTTGCCGCACAGAATGAAGACAAGGAACTCGCCGCACGCTTCGCCCCGCTCGCCAAAAATCTGGCGGCCAGCGAGCAGAGCATCATTGCCGAGTTCAAGGCCACGCAGGGCAAGCCTGTGGATATTGGCGGCTACTTCCGCGTTGATCCCGAAAAATGTAACGTGGTCATGCGCCCCAGTCAGACTTTCAATGCCGCATTGGCAGGATTAGGCAAGTAACAGTCTGACCGCACGTCTTGCTGACCCTGCGCCAGGGTCAGCAAGACAAATCGCGCAAGGGTCTCCGGCATCCACCGCCTATAGCTCAAAGCAAAAATTAGCGACAGGCATTCATGCCTGTCGCTCAAAACGAACAAGGAAGGGGTTTGCGTCCCCTCCCTTGTTGCTACGGTCGAAACCCCGGCTTCAGGCCGGAGTCCCAACCTTCGCGCCGCCCTGAAGGGCGGGGCTTCAAACCGGAGTTAGTTTTACGATAAATTCCTGTCATGGCAGGAGGTTTTTTGCGGCGAGAAGAATTTATTTGCTGCCCTGCAACACCTGGAAAGGAGCGCCATACGCCATGTCTGTATGGATGCCGAGCGTGACTCTCTGCTATCGCCAAATATCCGTGCAGGTAAAATGATGCAGCGCAAAAAATGTTTGCGCCTGGCTTCTGCTCATGATATATATAGGAGGTTTCTAACAGGAGGGTGAAAAAATGTCATATGTAACTAAGATGCTAGGCGAACTGATCGCCAACAACCCAAACCAGCCGGAATTTCATCAAGCCGCTACCGAGGTGCTGAATTCCCTCAAGGTAGTGGTTGACAATGATGACAAATACGCCAAAGTCGGCCTGCTTGAACGCCTGGTGGAGCCGGAGCGTCAAATCCTGTTCCGCGTGCCCTGGGTTGATGACAATGGCAAAACACATGTTAACAGGGCTTACCGGGTGCAGTTCAACAGCGCCATCGGCCCTTACAAAGGCGGACTGCGCTTTCATCCTTCGGTAAACCTTAGCATCATCAAGTTTCTGGGCTTTGAGCAAATCTTCAAAAACGCCCTGACCGGTTTACCCATTGGCGGCGGCAAAGGCGGCTGTGATTTTGACCCCAAAGGCAAGTCCGACCGCGAGGTTATGGCCTTCTGTCAGAGCTTCATGACCGAACTCACCCGCCACATCGGCGCGGATACCGATGTACCCGCCGGCGACATCGGCGTGGGGGCGCGCGAGATTGGTTTCATGTACGGGCAATACAAGCGCCTCAAAAATGTCTACGAAGGCGTCCTGACCGGCAAGGGGCTTTCTTACGGCGGTTCTCTGGCGCGCACCGAGGCCACCGGCTATGGCCTGCTCTATTTCATGGAAGAGATGCTCAAGGATCACGGTCAGTCCATCAAGGGGAAGACCATATCGGTGTCCGGTTCGGGCAACGTGTCCATTTACGCGACGGAAAAGGCGATTCATCTGGGCGGCAAGGTCGTCACCTTAAGCGACTCCAACGGCTGGATTTACGACAAGGACGGCATTGATCTCGCCGCCGTGAAAGAGATCAAGGAAGTCAAACGCGGTCGTATCAGCGAGTATCTCAACTACCGTCCCAGCGCCGAGTACCATGAGGGTACGGGCGTATGGCAGGTGAAGGCCGATATCGCGCTGCCCTGCGCCACCCAGAACGAGTTGCATCTGGACGACGCCAGGGCGCTGGTGAAAAACGGCGTAATGGCTGTAGGCGAAGGCGCCAATATGCCTACTACCCTGGAAGCTACCGAGTATCTGATAAGGAACAAGGTTTTCTTCTGCCCCGGTAAAGCGGCCAACGCGGGCGGTGTGGCAACCTCCGCCCTGGAGATGAGCCAGAATTCTGAGCGATTGTCCTGGAGCTTCGCAGATGTGGATGCCCGTCTTAAAGGTATTATGGAAGGCATTTATCATAACGCTGCCAATGCGGCCAAAGAATACGGCCATCCCGACAACTTCGTAATAGGTTCCAACATTGCCGGTTTCAAGAAAGTGGCTGACGCCATGCTGGCGCAAGGCGTTGTTTAAAAAACTCCTTACAACGCAGACCCACCCCCGCAAGAGTTGCGGGGGTGTTTTTTTATGCAGCTTTTCGGATTCACTTCTTCCTGGACGAAAAGTAATTGGCGCAAACGCCGGAGACTATCACCAGCGCCATTCCCAGGAATTCCATCCAACCCAGGTGTTCGCCCCATAAAATAACGCCGAACAGCGTGGCAAATATTACTGTCGTATAGGTCAGGCTCGCGCTCAACAGCACCTTGCCGTGTGAATAGGCGCGGGTCATTGCCAGTTGCCCCAGCGTGGCAAATCCTCCCGTGCCGACAAGCATAAAAAATCCCTGCAAGGTAAGCGGATTCAGGCGGGAAAAAGCTATCCAGGCCGCGCCTAACATTGTGGAGATGAACGAAAAATAAAACACCGTGCGCGCCGCCGGTTCTCCGCGCTTTCCCAGATCGCTCACATCGAAATACACCATTGCCGTCAGAACGGCGGAAGCCAGCGCCACCGTTGCGCCAAACAGGATTTGCTCCTCAAATGACGGATGCAGCAAAAAAACAACCCCCAGAAACCCCAGACCAAGGGCGAATACAATTCCCAAATTGCATCTGATTCCGCGAAAGAACATCAGCATCAACATCAGGAAAATGGGAGAGGTGTAATTCAGCGTCACCGCCGTTGCCAGCGGCAACAGAGAAATGGCGTAGAAAAAAACCGAAAGCGAACAAAACCCCGTCACCCCCCGCTTCAAATGCCTGTGCCAATGCGGTGTCGCCAATCGCACATTACGCCAGCGCACCAACGCCAGCATGATGAAAAACATGATTACCGAGCGATAAAACACGATCTCCGCCAGCGAATAGCCTTCGTTTGCCGAGAGCTTGACGCACACCCCCATGCCCGCGAAGAAAAAACCGGCGACGATCATCCACAAGGCTTGCATGGCGAAACTCCAATGAGGCGTTATATTAAACTGGCACGAATAAACCGGACAGACTTGTTATCAAACATTTATGAAAATCAATAAGTTACACAATGAATAGTGTCTGATTCAATCGAGCCGGGTTAATAGTATGGTTCTTCCCGCAAATAACGAGACGGTCTGAGAGCACGCTTTACCCCCCTCTCCCGCTTGCGGGAGAGGGGATGCGCTTGTAGTATTTTGCCTATCCCGTACATCACTTGACCGTCGCTTTATTTACAGGAACCTATAATGTGAGTTGCCGAAACGGAACGCTCTTCCCCCAAGCGTCAGGGCGAAGACGCGCGTGGCAGGATGAGCCACATCCGCCCTTTTTGCTTCATGCGGCCTGCCTGTTGCCCGGCCTTGTCGCCAAACCCCCAGAAAAAGTCCGCGCGAACCCCGCCCTTGATCGCGCCGCCGGTATCCTGCGCCAATACCAGACGGTTCAATGGCTCCTGGCTGTTGGGGTAGGTCGTGGCAAGCCAGACCGGCGCGCCCATCGTAACATAGCGAGGGTCTACCGCAATGCTGCGCCCAGCCGTCAACGGCACGCCCAGCGCCCCCACAGGGCCTCTGTCCGCGTCGGCATGGTCAACATCCGCCATTTCACGGAAAAAAACATAGCTTGGATTTTCATCCAGCAAGGCGCGTAAGCGCCCAGGATTCTTTCTGCCCCAAGCCTGAATGCCCTGCATGGATGCTTCTTCCGCCTTCAAATCCCCGCGCTCAATCAGCACCCTGCCAATCGAGCGGTAGGGATGCCCATTCTGGTCGGCATAACCAATCCGCACATAACTGCCATTGGGCAATTCCACCCGTCCCGACCCCTGGATTTGCAGGAAAAAAAACTCGATCTGATCGGCTACCCACAAGAACGGCTTGCCAGGCCATTGCCCATCTGTTCCGCTTTCGATTTCAGCGCGGCTCCAGTAAGGCACAACCCGGTTGCCGTCCAGCCGCCCCCGCAAGCGGCGGTGCTTCAGATCGGGATAAAGCTCGCCCAGATCAATGGTCAACATGTCCGGCGGCACGCCCAAAACAGGAATGTTGCTGTGCGCGTTACGCTGGCGGCTGCCCTTGATGAGCGGCTCGTAATAGCCGGTAATCAAACCTTCATTCTGCCCATTTTCCGCGCTCAGGGCATAGGGCAGAAATTCCGCCTCGAAAAAGCGGCGCACTTCATCATGCCCGCCTTTTACGCTTTTTGCCTTGTCGCATACCTCCTGCCAGGAGTCCTGGTCTCCCTGCAATTTCGCGCATGTTTCTGTCGCCCCTGCCTTGCGACAGGAATTCCAGTTGTCGCAAGATAGCAAAAAGGCCGACCAGGCTTCGCCCATGCGATCCGTCTGCCAACCAGGCAAATCTTTCCATGCCGCCGCCTGCAAGCGCGGCGGCGCTTCAGACGCAACGCCTGTGGCCACGGGCGTTGTCGGCTCAGGACAAGCCGGACAATCAGGACAAGCCGGGCAGGACGGACATTCGCTTACGGGAACGCTGGTTTCCAAAACATTCTCCTGCGCCGGATTGCCGACGCATCCCGCAAGCGCCAGGGCGCATACCCCGACCAGAACGCGAATAAAAGATAAAACAAAATGGCTTTTTTGCATGGCTTTGGTTAAATTACCGACTTGTCACGAAGTCACGAAGTATACCCTTCTCATTCCACACTATGCCCCTTTCCTCCAAACCGCCTTCCGGTCAGGCGCCTTCCCTCCCCGATCTTTTGGCCCACGCCGATGCGCTGCTTGCCAGGATCGAAAGGCTTTTGCCCAAAACGGATAACCCGCCGGACTGGGAAAAAATCATCGCCTGCCGCTGGAAAAGGCGAAAGCCAGGAATCGTTTTCAATCCTTCCGCTCTTGAAGGCCGCCTCATTCCGGTGCGTCGCCTGCATCCCATACGGCTCGTTGATTTGACTGGCATAGAGGAGCAAAAAGCGCGTATCGTCGCCAATACCCGCCAATTCATTGCGGGACACGCCGCGAACAATGTCCTTTTAACCGGCACGCGCGGCTCGGGAAAATCCTCGCTCATCAAGGCGTTGCTGAATGAATTTTCCGGCGAAGGTCTGCGCCTGATCGAAGTCGACAAGGAAGAGCTTGCAGACCTTGCGGACATTATTGAGCAGATCGAAGAGAGGACGGAGAAATTCATTATCTTTTGCGACGATTTATCCTTTGAAGCAAACGATAGCGCCTACAAGGCATTGAAATCCGCGCTGGATGGCTCCATCGCCGCGCCGCCGGACAACGTATTGATTTATGCCACTTCCAACCGCCGCCATCTGATCCCGGAATATTTTTCCGAAAATCTGGAAGGCTCACGCGCCAACAGCGGAGAGATTCACCCCGGCGAGAGCGTGGAAGAAAAAGTTTCCCTTTCTGAGCGTTTTGGCCTCTGGATTTCCTTCTATCCTTTCTCCCAGGATGATTATTTGGCCATCGTCGCCCATTGGCTGACATCTTTTGGCTTTGACAAGCGCGTGATTGCAGACGCGGAACGTGAAGCGCTCAACTGGGCGTTGAGCCGAGGCTCCAGAAGCGGGCGCGTCGCCTGGCAGTTCGCGCTGGATTTCGCGGGACAATCCGCCACAAAATCCTGCCGTTTTGGGCATTGATAAAACATGCAACTCATCACTCCCCCCGCACTCGCCCATACCAGCCAGCCCATCGTCGAAGTCGCCGCCGCGGTCATTATGAGCCGCGACAATCAGTCCTGCCTCCTCGCCTGCCGTCCGAAAAACAAGGCATACGCAGGCTACTGGGAATTTCCCGGCGGCAAAATCGAACAGGGCGAAGACGTAAAAACCGCCTTGATCCGCGAGATTCACGAAGAACTCGGCATCCGCGTCACTAAGGCAAGTCCCTGGCTCACTAACAGCTTTCTTTATCCGGCTGCTTTAACCCGCATTCATTTCTGGCGCGTGACCGAGTGGGAAGGCGAAATAAACGAAGCGCAACCTGGCGAACACAGCACCATCGCCTGGAATCCGATTCATCTTCCCTGCAAGCTCGTTCCCCTGCTGCCCGCCAATATCCGCATCCTGCAAATTCTTGCCATGCCCGTTCAGATACTTGTCACCCACGCATGGGAAGTGGGAATAGAAAAAGAAATAGCGCGTATCGAATCAGCCTTATCGCAGGATATTCGCATGATTCTGGTTCGAGAGCAGACGCTTCCCATGCCCCGGCGTCTGGATTTTCTTCATGCCGTTATCGCGGAAGCCAGACGGCATAATGCCAGAGTTCTTCTGAGTGAAACGGGCGACGATTCCGGCAGCGAATTGTCCTCTCTGGTCGGCGCGGACGGTATCCATTTGAGCAGCAATGCGATGAACGCCATGCTTGCTCGTCCGCCTTTTCCCTGTGTCGGCGCTTCCTGCCACAACGCGGAAGAAATCAGGGCAGCGGAAAAAATCGGAGTGGACTACGCGCTCCTGGGGCCGGCGCTGCCTACGCCCAGTCACCCCGATCAGCCCGGCCTCGGCTGGGAGGCTTTCGCCCTGCTTTCCCTGGATAACTCGATTCCCATCTATGCCATCGGCGGACAAAGCCGGGATACCCTCGCCATTGCGCAATTGCATGGCGCGCATGGCATCGCCTGCATGAGAAATATCTAAAAATATGCTTTCCCCTTCGTCTTATGCCCTATCCGCCGCGCGCTTGTGGTACTCTTCATTCTCTTTCGGCCTGTCACGTCGCCATGACCTCTGAACCTATGACTCCCCCGGCGGAAGAAAATCCCGCCAACACAGTCATCCCTGCTGAACCCGAACCAGACCAGGAAAAAGCGCAAGACCCGCGCGAATTGCTGGTGGAATTGCGCGCGCGCTTCGAGGTATTTCGCACCTTTCAGCCGCTTGCCATTGGCATTGACAAGGCCATCCGCTCGCGCCTGCCGGAAGCCAACCGGAAGACTTTGCGTATTGCTCTTTCCATGCACACCCATTGCAATCGCTATCTTCGCCTGCTCGCCAAGGCCGAACAACGCTTTGATCTGGACGGACAACCGGTTGCCGAGGTCAGCGAAGAGCACCGACAATTCGCAACCACCGCGCTGGAAGAACGTTTACAACGCCAGGCTAATGAACAGGCCAGGCATCCTCACCCAGCCACCAAACCAGAGCAGAGCGGCAAACCTGGCAAAACAGCAGATCGCGCCGCCGGCAGGCGCAATCATGCCAAAAAACAGGCCAACGGCGCGCAACGCGACAATCAGCCTGAGCGTAAAGTTTCAACAACTTCTGCGCAAAATGCGGAAAACCCTGAAGAGAAACCCCCCCCTGCAAAGTCACGCCACAAAAAACACGTTGGCAGAAAACACGCAAACGCCGTTCCATCAAATGGCGTATCAAACGACGCGCAGGCCGAATCCCCGGCAATGCCGGGTACTCTTGCCGAAAAACTCATCCTGCTGACAGAAAAATTCGGGCGGAAATAGCGAACTGTTATTCTCGTCATGTCAGAGCACACAACGGATTGCCGCAACTGTCTGCATTTTTTCATTACTCATGCGGCAGATTTTCCTTATGGGTGTCGCGCCATGAATTTTAAAAGCCGCTGCCTTCCCGCGCAGGAAGTGGAAGAAGCCAGCGGTTTCGCCTGCCTTCGTTTTCGTCCCCGTGTCCTCAAACCCAACGCCATTGACCAGATTGCCAGATATGATTATTGACGACGATTTTCCCCTGCCCCTTGCGGAAATTATCCAGGTTAACGTTGCGCTCGCGCTTGCCGAAGACCTGGGTCCCGGCGACCTGACCGCAAGCCTGATTCCCGCTGAACGTAACGCAAAGGCGCTGCTTGTCAGCCGTGAGGCGGGCATTATTTGCGGACAAGCCTGGTTCAACTCCTGTTTTATCGGCCTTGATCCGAATGTCAAAATAGAATGGCGACTTGCGGAAGGAGCGCCGATTGCTGCCGGACAAACCCTGTGTGAAATCTCCGGCAACGCCCGCGCCCTTCTTTCCGGCGAGCGCGCCGCCTTGAACTTTCTCCAGATGCTTTCCGGCGTGGCAAGCCAGACGCGCCGCTATGCCGATTGCGTCCGCAACAGCGGCGCGGTCATCGTGGATACCAGAAAGACCCTGCCCGGTTTGCGGCTGGCGCAAAAATACGCTGTTCGCGTGGGCGGCGGGAGCAATCATCGCTTCGCGCTCTGGGACGCCATTCTCATCAAGGAAAATCATATCGCGGCGGCAGGCGGTATTCGTCCCGCGCTTCTTGCAGCAGAACAACTTGCTAAAGCTGAGCCTCGCTGCCGCTTTATTCAGATAGAAGTCGAAAATCTGGCGGACATGGAAATTGCCATCAATGCCGGGGCAACCATGCTCCTTCTCGACAATTTCACCTTGCCTCTTCTTAAAAAAGCCGTCGCCATCAACCGTAGTCATGGCAGTCCTGCCCTTTTGGAGGCTTCCGGCGGCGTCACCCTGCAAACGCTCACCCGGATTGCCGCAACTGGCGTCGACCGCATTTCCATCGGCGGGTTGACCAAAGACATCAAGGCGCTGGATTTATCCCTGCGCGTTATCCCGTAACCTTACACAAAACATACTCGGCGTACCATGTCTGGTATAGTGCTGTTTGCTCCAATAACGGTTTAATATCCTTTCAGGAGATAACGGCATGACGGAAACAGTTGATTATGTAATAGACATTGAAGGAATGAGTAAATATTACGCCTTGGGAGAAGATAAAATATCTGCTGTCAATAAGGTGTCCTTAAAGATTCCCGGAGGTGCGTTTGCGGCAGTTTGCGGCCCTTCGGGCAGCGGGAAAAGCACCCTGCTGAATATATGCGGCTTGCTGGACACTTTCGACGCGGGGCAATATCATTTGAATAAAACAAATGTGGGCGGATTGAATGAAACAGAGCGGACAAAAATCCGGCGTAAGGAAATTGGCTTTATCTTTCAGAGCTATAACCTGATACCCGTGATGGATGTGTTCGACAATGTTGCATACCCTCTGCGCCTTCTTGGCAAAGATAAATTACAAATCAAGGCGGAAACAGCAAAGATTCTGGAAAAAGTCGGGCTGACAAAATTTGCGACCAGAATTCCAGATCAATTGTCGGGAGGACAACGGCAGAGAGTGGCTATTGCCCGCGCCCTTGTCAAGCGTCCGACACTCGTTATCGCAGATGAGCCTACCGCCAATCTTGATACGAAAACGGCAGAAACAATTGTTGCTCTTATGAAAGAATTGGGAAACCAGTTTTCAGTCACTTTTTTAATTGCTACGCATGATGAGCGGATGACGCGACACTGCGATAAAATCTATAACATAACGGATGGGGTTTTGGCATGAGCACATTTTTGTTCGCATTGAAAAATGTTCTGCGTAATCGGAGAAGATCCATCACGACCGTCCTGGTCGCCGCCATCGGCTGCGCCGCTCTCCTGATTTCGGGAGGCTTTGCCTTGTACACTTACGCTATGTTGGCAGACAATGCCGCCAGGGAGTCAGGACATATCACTATTGCCGACAAACGTTTCTTTGCGGAGGAGGAAGAAACGCCCATGCAGTTTGGCATTGACAATCCAAACGATATTATCGCTGTTCTTGAACAGGATAACAGAATAGAGTTTGTCTTACCCCGTCTTTCTTTTTCCGGGTTACTATCGAATGGCGACAAATCTGTTATTTTTGCAGGCACAGGCGCGAATATAAGCGCGGAAATTCATGTCCGGGGCAGTTTTTTGCAGATTGAGGCAGGAGACATCAATCCAGGTAAAGATATAAATTCGATAGCAGCGATTACAATTGGCAAGGATTTGGCGCGCGCTCTGAAGGCGCATGTCGGCAGCCGTCTTACTTTACTGGCAACTACAGCCGATGGCAGCATGAATGCAATGGATGCCGTTATTTCAGCGATTGTCACGACCGGCTGGGACGAAGCCGACAGGCGTTTGGTTTTAATAGATATTGAATACGCGCAACGCCTGCTGGCGACGGATAAAGTAAGCGCCTTATCCGTCTATTTGCGGGATGACCGTAATGTCCGGGGAATGCAGGATGATTTTTTGACATTGGGTTCCGGCAATCTGATGAGCAAGCCCTGGAGCGAACAGGCTTTTTATTATGCCTCGGTCAAGGCGCTTTATAATAGAATTTTTGGTTTATTGGGCGTTATTATTGCGTTGCTGGTATTGTTTTCCGTCGTGAATACGCTTGCTACTTCGGTAGCGGAAAGAACCAGGGAAATAGGCACATTCAGGGCGATTGGCAGTTATCCTCAGGAGATAGTCGCGCAATTTGTGCATGAGGGCATGGTGATCGGGATTGCGGGAGTATTCATAGGCAATGTCATGGCATGGGGCGCGGCGTTTTTATTGCCTTATCTTGGCTTGGAAATGCCACCGCCTCCGGGACGCTCGATTGGCTATCCGTTGCTGATCAGCGCCCCGGTCTTGCTATATGTCGCAATTGACGCGCTGATCATCCTGTTATGCTGCGCGGCGGCCTGGGTTGCGAGCAAAAAAGCGGCAAACATGCCAATCATGGAGGCATTGCGGCACGTTTAGGGTAGTTTCGGTTCAAGCGGATACATTCATTCTGTATTCCAGCCTGCACACACTACTGCTTTCCGAAATAAAAAATCGGAATTCCAGTCAAAGTCTTGCATGGCAAAAACATTCGTGGATTGAGATGAGACTGCCGCTTTTGCGTCAATCGCAGGAGCGCTATTTATCGCATCCTGCCGTCTGCAAGACTGATTTATCACGCCCAATGACCACGAACGCCCTTCAGGGCGCGATAAATCGCGCTCCTACGTGAAACCACTTGCGCCAAGCCAGTTTCCTGCGATGTTGGAGTGAGCCTGCAAAGCCCGGCGCAGTGCGGCAACCCTACCCGTTTTCATCGAGCGAACATACGCCGCTTACGACCTGTAGATCATTTTTCCGCGCGAAATTACGAAGGAATTCGTATGCTTCCGGCGATATTTTGTGAATGTCGCCATCCACGAACACCGCCTTGTAGCCGCCGTAATCGCCGGGACTGACATAGGGCGAGTAGCGCATTTTTCTGGTCGCTTTGAATTTTTTGGTTGCGCCAATGCTGGAAAGCGTACTGGACAGGCGATCTGCCCAGTCGCTCGGGCGGAACTTCGCCCCTGAAGATGTCACGCCCAGAATGACAAAGGATTGGTAGTCTGCTTCGCTCACGTCGATGGCCTCGAAAAGTTGAGAATGAAGCCGCCTCTCGCAGACGACGGCTTACGCTTATTGCGAATTTCATCTATTTTAACAGAGGCTCAACGGACATGGCGAAAGGTCAGATTAAAACGATAATTTACGCGCGGTTGGGTCGTGTCCGCCTTGACCGGCGCTATCCCGTGAAAACACAGACGCGCCGCACCGCCCCAGACAAAAACGTCGCCTTCTTCCAGGATGATTTTCTGTGTCTTATCCCGTCTGGTCGCGCCGCCGAACAAAAAAACGGCAGATAGACCAAAGGAAAAAGAAACTATCGGCTGGCTAAAATCCGCCTCATCCCGATCCTGATGCAGTCCCATTTTTGCGCCTATAGCGTAGCGGTTAATCAGGCAGGCTTGCGGGGAAAAGTTCGCAAAACCCGCTTCCTCCGCTGCCTTTATCGCTTCCCTGCGAAACCGCTCCGGCATCAAGGGCCAGGGCTTGCCGCTAACCGGATCGGCAGCGGCATAACGGTAACCCTTGCGATCAGACACCCAACCGAAATCGCCGCAATTCGTCATCGCCGCCGAAATAGTCTGCCCGCCCGGCGTCAGCATGTGGCGAAACGGCACTTCTGCCGCTATTTTTTCGACCGTCCGCAAAAAATCAGCAGACTCATCCCGCAGCCGCGCCTTGAAAAGTGTTGCGCCTTCCGCAATTTCCATTCCGGCATGCGCTATGGCAAAGAGGTCCGGGTTCATACTGTCTTACTCCTTTTCAGGCTCAGGCTTTTCCTCAAGTTTAATGGGGCGGCGGCTTTATTGTTACATGGTAATCCATCCAGGTAACCTATTGCTCCATTACCTCTGGCACTGCGGATAGCTGTTGAGGATATATTACATGTGAATAGCAACCCTTCAAGCAAACAGCGCTTTTTTCGATAAACACAGAAGCATATATCATGAAAACTCGCATCGGCTACAATGGATACCGCAGCATTTAGACGGTTATGCCACACAATTTCACTAAAGGAATTTTTATCCGCAAAAACAGACATAGGCACAGCAGCAGAAAGCCTTGAAGCCGATCTCAGAAGCTATGGAATGAGCAAGCACTGAGGACTCCTGCTTTCCCCGCCTACACAACGCATTCCGCATGATATTTTTTTGGCATGCAGGGCTTTTTCAGCCAGGTCGGGTGTGTAAATCGAACTGTGTCAATTTGGTTTGTTTCATAACTCATTTACTGGAACTCTGTCTTCGCCGAAGACGATTTGAAAGACCTGCAAAGCTGGCTTCCAGTGATGAATCGTCTTCCATTTGTCAGCGCATTGCCGTATTGCCAGATACATTGCCTTGAACACGCTTTCGTCGTTAGGGAAGATTTTGCGGTTTCGCGTCAGCTTACGCAAGCTCGCGT